>JANXMY010000197.1 GCA_025354405.1 Armatimonadota bacterium | reverse complement strand
CTAGGCAGGATCCGGAGTAAGGCCCTCCCCCAGAATTCGCCGAGAGGTCTTTACGGCTTCATTCCCTCCCGGAATTGCTGCGGAGAGACCCAGCGCGTTTGATAGGTCTGCCAGTCCTTGCGATGGGCCAAGTAAACCGGGCCACTTGCCAGGCAGCGCGGCGGGGTGTTATAGGCGGGGCGAGAATGGGCGGGCAGGGGCAGCATGGTGCGCGAGAACGCCGTATTGTAGCTGCCGTCTTTGACCCAGCCGCCGCCGATCAGTACAGGGTCCCAGGTCCAGTCCGCCGGAGGCGGGGCAGGCGCGGGGAAGCGCAGGCCGCGACGCTGGGAAGAGGATAAAGAGTTCATAAGTAGTATCATACCTGACAGAGCCGAGGGAAGACCCTCTCTCCCAATTTCGGGGGGCCATTCCTGTGCTATACTCTCTCCATGACTTTACCCGAACTCACAAACCATCTGCGCGGCGGCCTCATCGTCTCCTGTCAGGCCCTGCCGGACGAGCCACTGTTTGGCGCGGACATCATGGCCCGCCTTGCGATCGCCGCCGCTGCAGGCGGGGCCGTCGGTATCCGGGCAAATTCTCCCGTGGACATTGCCGCCATTCGCGCCGCCACCTCCCTGCCGATCATCGGGCTCTGGAAGGTCGAAATGGCGGGATTTGAAGTCTACATCACGCCGACCGTAATTGAGGCAAGCGCCGTTTCCGAAGCCGGTGCGGACATCATCGCACTCGATGCCACCCACCGCCCTCACCCGGAAGGCACGGCGGCAGACGTGATCCAGAAGGCCCGGGCCGCAGCGGGCAAGCCGATTCTGGCAGATATCTCCACTTACGACGAAGCCCTGGCGGCCCAGGATGCCGGAGCGGAGTTCATATCGACCACGATGTCCGGCTACACTCCCTACAGCCCGCAGACCAGTGACCCCGATCTGGACCTGGTCCGGCGACTTGCCGCCGTGCTGACGGTTCCGCTGATCGCCGAAGGCCGAATCGCCACCCCCGAACAGGCCAGGGCCGCCCTCGACGCCGGAGCCTGGGCCGTGGTTGTAGGCGGGGCGATCACACGTCCGCAGCAGATCACGACACGCTTTGCAAAGGCACTTGAAAATCGGTAACTGATGTGACACAGGGCTTTCGGAACCCACCCCGCAGCAAGCTGCGACCCTCCCGGAACGGGAGGGTTTGCGGGAGGGCAGCCGCAGGGTTTTATCTTCTTGATAAGGCACCCAAACAATAGGCAGAACTTCATTCCCACCACAGGCTCACCCTCCCGTATCGGGAGGGTCGCAGCTTGCTGCGGGGTGGGTTCCGAAAGCCTTAAGTAACATCAGTCAGTAAGAGCAGAATATAGCCAGGGCGAGGAGCCATGAAGGGAAGAGCGGCGTAGGAAGCCTCGGATTTCCAATCCGTGGCTTCGCCCTGCGACACTCATTTATGGCTTCGCCCTGCGACACTCCTATCCGTGGCCACTTAACCCGTGTCTCTTGATGTACTTGAAGCCTCACCCGCAAGGAAACTCATGACACTCTTTCTCGGCATCGATATCGGCGGCACGAAGATCGCCGCCGGGCTGGTCACAGAGGCTGGCGAAGTTCTGACCAGTCGCCGCTGCCCTACCCCTTTGACCGGCGGATCGGATATTCTTCAGGCCGCACTGGAGCTCGCCCGAGCGCTGGTTGCCGAGACAGACCAATCACCCCTTGCCATCGGCATCGGGACCGGCGGACAGGTGGACTGCGACCGCGGCGTGATCTTGCACGCCAGCGAGATCCTGCCTGGATGGACGGGAACGCCGGTCCAAGCCGCCTTCGAAGAAGTCCTCCGCCTGCCGACCTCTGTGGACAACGATGTCAACGCTCTCGCCATCGGTGAGAGCCGCTTCGGGGCAGGACGGGGATTAGCGACGGTGCTGTATCTTGCCCTGGGGACCGGGGTCGGCGGGGCGCTGGTCCTCGGCGGGCGTGTGCATCACGGAGCGCACTGGACCGGCGGGGAGATCGGCAGCCTGCTTTTAACGATGGACCCGGCGGCCCGGCAGGCGCAAAGCGGCGAAGTGGGCACGCTGGAAGCCTACGCCTCCGGGCCGGGGCTGGTCCAGACCTGGCGTGAGATGACGGGCCAAAGCGACGCAGATATGACCGGCTTCACGCTTGCCGAAGAGGCGCGGCGCGATCCCGAAGGCGCGGCGGGACGCGCCGTGACACAGACAGGGGAGTATTTAGGGCTTGGCCTGGTTACGTTGGTCAATATCCTCGATCCCGATTTGATCGTCATCGGCGGCGGCCTGGCCTCCCTCGGCGACTTGCTGCTTGGCCCGGCCCGAAACGTGCTGCGGAGCCGCGCCCTCCCCGGCCCGGCCAACTGCCGGATCGTCCCGGCAGCCCTGGGCCCGGAGGCCTCGATTATCGGCGCGGCAGGTCTCGGAATGCCGGAGAAATAATTTCAGACTATGCTTAACTCCCCACTGACTATCGCCCTCGTTCCTCTTGACGAACGCCCCGTCAACACCCGCTACCCTGAAATGCTGGCCGCGATCGGCGGAGCGGCTCTCCTGCTTCCGCCACCGGAAATCCGGGGCCTCGGGCGGCGTCCCGCCCCGGTCGAAGCCGTGGGATTGTGGCTGCGCGAAGCCGCCCAAACCGCCAGTGCCGCCATCGTCTCCTGCGAGTTTCTTGGCTGCGGCAATTTGATTGCCTCCCGTATCTCCCAGAGCAGCGCCGCCGAAGTGCTGTCGCGCCTGAACCTCTTGCCTGAGATTAACACGCAGTGCCCCGTTCACGCGTTTTCTCTGATCACGCGAGTTCCAAACAGTGACGATTGCGTCGAGGAGCCGGCATACTGGGCGGAATGGGGCACAAGGTTCTATCGGTATGCCCAGCTGACACATCAGGCGGAGCGCGGTGAGCCTGCAGATGGCGAAGAACTCATGCACCTGGAGGGCGTCCTGCCTGCTGACCTGAAAGCCGACTGGCTGACGCGGCGGCTGCGCAACCACACGGTCAGCCTGGGCCTGCTCGATCTGGCGGCCCGGGGCCAGGTCACCTCACTGCGCCTGACGTCCGACGATACCAGCCCCCACGGCTTCCCCAGCCGGGAGCGAGACTGGCTTCAAAGCTGGCAGAGATTGATCGGGCCGGTGCTGACGACACGCGTGATGATGCACCCTGGCGCGGACGAAGTCGGGTCGGCCCTTCTGGCGAAGGTACTGCTGGAAAATGCGGGGAAGGTGCCGCAGGTCTGGCCGCTTTACAGCATGCCCGGCGATCAGGCGCTGGTTGCACCCTACGAAGACCGTCCAGTGCGCGAGACGGTGGAGGGTCAGATCGCCGCCTGTGGCTGCATCCTCGCGAGTAGTGCCGAGACGGCCGATGTCCTTCTAGGAGTTGCCACCCCCTCCCCACGCCGTACGGATTACCGTCCTGAGTTTCTGGAAGGTGACCGAAGGGAGCGCACCGACGCTTATCGCAAATTTCTTGCTGACCTGGCTCAATGGCAGGGGCACGGAATCCCCGTCGCCCTCGCCGATGTCGCCTATCCCAACGGCTCCGACCCACTGCTTTCTGAGCTGCTTCTTTCGGAAGAGTGCCCCCTCTCCCCGGGACAGCTCTGTGCCTACGGCGCCTGGAACACGGCGGGGAATACGCTGGGCGTGGTAATCGCCCAGGCCGCCTGCACGCTCTTGATCGATGATACTCCGGAGCGTGCCCACGCCCAGAACGTCTTTTTGACGCATCGCTTTCTGGAAGACTGGGGCTATCAGATGCAGGTGCGCCGGGAAGCCCGTGCCGAAGCCGTCCGCCTCTGGGGCCGCCCGGAACCGGCCAGGGGCGAGGAGGCCGAGTTGGCGATGTTGTGTGCGTTTATCGAAGAGCGATTGAGCGTGCTGCTGGCGGAATTGCAGGTGGTGGGGGTTGGTATTGGTCTGACGCTCACCCCCGGCAGTGTGCGACTGCCCTGGGAGCGGACGTTTGAGGTGGATTTTGTGGTGGGGTAAGGCACTTGCCCCCGCCCTCTGGCTTAACTCATCTGGATTGCCAATTCGGGTGCGCCACGGCAAGTATCTTTTTTCCCGTTTTTCACCCGAAGGATGCCAGTGAGAGAGAGACGTTTACTCCCTTGCTTCGAATGCCCTTGCTTTTGATCCTCAGGGGCCCGTAAATTCCGCAAGAAAGCCCTACCGTCGTCATTGGGTAACAGTGCTAGACTATTTCGCGCACCGAAGATTGGGGCATAGTCTGAATCAGCGCCCGCAAAACGGCGTTTGCAGCATCCTGCGTGGTGAAAACCGCCGCCACATCCGCTTCCAGCTCTATTGTCCGTGTTTGTGCGAGTGGCCGATCAATATCTCGCGTAGTTCTTAATCCGAATGTCTCTGGTCATCAAGGGTAACGGCGAGTGGATCCCGAAAGACGCTTTGCGCTTCCTCAAACGAAATCGCATGTCTCTGAACAATGGCGACTCCTTTCAGGGTGTCCTGCATGAAGCTCATAGTGCTATTACATCCGTGAACGCCCTAGTTTGATACAGAGTGCAGCATCTACACATCCTCAAACTCATGCTCCGCCTCCTCGATCAGCTTCACCGAAGCGGCATCGAGGGTGAACTTCTCCCGGCCCCGGGTCATCAGCTCCTGAATCTTACGGACCTGCCCTGCACTCGCATCTGCCCCAGCGGCTTTTTCAGAGCCGACGTGCCAGTGGCGGAGAGTCACGCTGCCCGCGGCACTTTGTGAACGCCACCAGTCCTCCAGCACGTGACCGGCAGCTTCCGGACTCTCGGCCTGCACCGTAAAGGAGGCGGTGGCTGAAATTTCATAACTCGGCATCGGGTTCTCTTTTCTCAGGGCCGACGGCCCTGTTCAATCCGCCCTTCGCTTCTCTTCGATCGGACCTTCCCGTGGGGGTTACCCCCGGCCGGGAGGCCGCGCGGACTCGACTTTCACCTTGCGGCCCCGGAGCGTTGCCTGACGCAGGGCCGCGACAATCCGGTTGGCATCCTGCGCGGGGACTTCCACGAACGCGGTCTTGTCCATGATATCGATCGCGCCGATGGCTTTCCCCGGCAGGCCCGCTTCGTTACTGATCGCGCCGACCAGATCGCCCGGGCGCAGGCCGTCCTGGCGGCCCATGCCGATAAACAGGCGCATCATGCCGACCTCTGGCTGCTCCGAATCGGCATTCAGCTCTTCCGCGGCCTCAGCCGGGCCAGAATGCTGGCTCTGCCACAGCATCTGCAGCGCAGCGGCGGCAATCTCCGACGGATCGTACTCGGTGGACAAGGCTTCCACACTCGCCAGATAGCCGTCGAATTCCCGGGCCGCGAGTGTGTCCCGCAGGGAGTCCTGGAAGCGGTCCTGGCGACGCGCGGCAATATCGGCGGCGGTAGGAATGCGGGCAGGCTTGATCGGACGGCCGATCATCTGCTCGATAGCCCGGAGCTGACGACGCTCGCGGCCCTCCACTAAGGTGATCGCATCGCCGGTGCGGCCCGCGCGGCCTGTGCGCCCGATGCGGTGGATATACTGCTCGACATCCCACGGGATATCGTAGTTGATGACATGGGTCACCGTCTCGATATCCAGTCCGCGGGCCGCCACGTCGGTCGCGATCAGCAGATCGGCCAGCCCCTCGCGGAAGCGGCGCATGACCCGGTCCCGGTCCGCCTGGGCCAGATCCCCGTGCAAGGCCTCCGCGCTGTAGCCGCGCAGGCGCAGGGCGTCAGCGAGATCGTTGGTTTCCTGCCGTGTCCGGCAGAAGACGATGGTCGGCCCCGGCGTCTCCATGTCCAGCACCCGCCCCAGGGCTTCCAGCTTCCGGCCCGGCGCGACTTCGTAATAGGTCTGGTTAGTGGTATCGACTGTCCGCTTGCCAACATCGATGGAAACTTGCGCGGGGTCCTTTAAGAAGCGCTGGGCCAGAGACGCGATTCGCGGCGGCATGGTTGCGGAGAAGAACGCCAGCTGGCGCGACTCCGGAAGCTCCGCGAGAATCGACTCCATGTCTTCCAAAAAGCCCAGGGCCAGCATTTCGTCGGCTTCGTCGAGGACGCACAGCTTCACATTCTCCAGCGAGAGTGTCCCGCGCCGGAGGTGGTCCAGAACGCGACCCGGCGTGCCGACTACGATCTGCGCTCCGCCCTTGAGGGCACGGAACTGCCGGTCCAGCGGCTGCCCGCCGTACACAGGGACGACGTGCAGCCCGGTATGCTTTGCCAGTGCCAGAATGCCCCCGGCCACCTGGATCGCCAGCTCCCGGGTGGGCTCCAGCACCAGAGCCTGCGTAAAGTTAGACTTCGGATCACCCGAATGGACCATCGGCAGCCCAAACGCCGCCGTTTTACCCGTGCCCGTCTGTGCCTGCCCGATCAAATCGCGTCCGGCCAGCAGCAGGGGGATCGACCGCGCCTGGATGGGTGTCGGTGCCTCAAACCCCAGGTCAGCGATCGCCCGTGCCACCGGCTCCGACAGGTTCAGCTCGGCAAACGTCGTCATTACCACCACCGGCTCCGGGGCTTGCTCGGGGGCTTTCTTCGCTTTGGGGGCACCGTCGAAGGGCCGATCTGTCGGCCTCGGCGGTCGCGGCGATTTAAAATTTCCCGCCGGCTTTGGACCGGTCGTGCGCTTGGGATACGGAATAGATTTCTTATCCGCGTTATTATTCTCCGCTGCAGGGTAGTTAGGTTTCGGTTTCTTGGACATAGTTAGGTTGGCCTCGCAGAGAGTGTACCCCAGAACGCCCCCTCGGCGGTAGGGAGGAGGTGTGGTATGATGGGGTAAACCAATGGTAGAAGCAGCAAAAAACTGGCTCGCGCAGCATCTGGAATTTCTGACGGGTCAGGGGTTAGTCATTGACATGACAGGGCCAACTGAGCAGCAGACTAAAAAAAGTGTCATGATTTCCGTGCGCACGGAACGCTTTTCGGCGGTTATTTACTGCTTTGATTCTGGTGAGTGCGAAACGGACATTGCAGACTTGGCATCGAGCCCGGATACGGACTTCGAGGATGCCATGGAAAGCAACAGCCACTTTTCCCGCACGTCGGGTGAGCTGGAAACGATTTTTAATGGCGTGTTTAGCAAATTATCAGGCAAATGACGACGGGGCATGAAGCCATGCCTTTTCCGCAGCGTCTGTCTTTGTCCTCTTCCGAGTGCCGCGAAGCGGTAGTTCTTGGCGTCTGCGCCGATTAGCGGTAGGTCTTGGCACGGTCTTGATTTTGTACAGCAGTACTCCGTTTTAAAGCCGCGTATATTTTCAGCCCAGCCACGGATTAGAAATCCGAGGCTTGGGCTTTGGCCAATCCCCAGCGCCAAGTATCGGGTACACTATAAGAGACAAGGGCGAGGCGGAAGGCAAAGAGGGCACGTCTAGCAGCGCACCCTACGAGCCTGGAAAGAAAATCCCAGGCCTGTTAGTCCGGTCTTATTACTATGCTCTTTATCGGCTTATTAGTTGTCGCCGCCACCGTTTGCCTGGTTATGCTCTTCGCCTCCCTCATCACGACGGTTCTCTATCTAAAACAGCGCAAAAACAAAAACACCCCCGGCATTGCGCCCCAAGACCTGACTGACGAGCAGCGCGAAGACATCTGGCCACCGCCGCCGAAGTTTTAGCGAACTTCGACTAGAAAGAAATCTCCCACTCATGCCTTTGCTCGAAGCCCATGCCCTCACAAAACAGTTTCCGCTGACCCGCCAGACCGGACTCTTTCAGCATGTCACGGAGCAGGTACGTGCGGTAGACGGGGTGGATATTACGCTCGACGCCGGGGAGACACTGGGGCTGGTTGGAGAGTCGGGGTGCGGGAAGTCCACGCTGGGGCGGTGCCTGCTGCGGCTGATCGAGCCAACAAGCGGCAGTGTGACCTTTGGCGGCGAGGACCTGCTCGCCCTGGCCCCGGAGCCGCTGCGGAAGAAGCGGCGGGAGATGCAGATCGTCTTTCAGGATCCGTTTGCCTCGCTGAACCCGCGCCTGAGTGTCGCGGCAACCCTCGCTGAGCCGCTGCGGGTGCATGGGATCGTCCCGGCGAACGAAATTCAGGCCGAAGTGGCCCGGCTGCTGGAGCAGGTCGGGCTGCCGCTCTCGGCGGGTCCGCGCTTCCCGCATGAGTTCTCCGGCGGACAAAGGCAGCGGGTCGGGATCGCCCGCGCCCTGGCACTGCGGCCCAAACTCATCGTGGCCGACGAGCCGGTTTCCGCCCTCGACGTTTCCATTCGTGCCCAGATCTTGAACCTGTTTCGGCGCGTTCAGGACGAGACCGGGGTCGCACTGCTGTTCGTCGCCCACGACCTCGGCGCGGTCCGGCAGATCAGCCACCGGGTAGCGGTCATGTACCTGGGCAAGATCGTCGAAACCGCCCCTGCCAATGCCCTCTACGACAACCCGCGCCACCCCTACACCCGCGCCCTGCTCGCCGCCGTGCCGAGCGTCGACGGTATTCAAACGGCATCCGAGCGTATCGAAGGCGATGTCCCCTCCCCCATCGACATCCCCAGCGGCTGCCGCTTCCGAACCCGCTGTCCGCTCGCCCAGGAGATTTGTGCCCGTCTGGAGCCGCCGCTGACGGCGTTCGATCCCGCCGTGCCGACACATCTTTCCGCATGTCACTTCGCGGCAACGCTGCCAGCTTTGGCGATGGCTTAAAGTGGTGCGGGCGGAAAGCGACAGGGGCGGAAAGCGACAGGGGCGGAAAGCGACAGGGAGACAAGAGCGACAGGGAGACAAGAGCCACGGATTGGAGAATCGCCGTAGGATTGAGGTTGCCACGGATTGGAAATCCGAGGCTGAGAAGTGCCTACTGTCCAGGGGACAGAAGAGGTGACCAGAGAGCTTGCGAGACATCTCTCTGAACGTCGCTTCGACGGTGGGCTTTTTC
>JANXMY010000144.1 GCA_025354405.1 Armatimonadota bacterium | reverse complement strand
CAGCTCGTGGAGACGGCTCCGACGGCTCGTATTTTCGATTGGGTGGGGGTGAACCGACAGTACGGGGCGCACGCGATCGAGTCACAGGCAGGGGAGCGGAGGCGATTATAGTTGTCCCAACGGCGGGCAGGGCAAGCACGGCCTGTGACTCGATCGCGTGCGCCCCGTACTGTCGGTTCACCCCCACCCAATCGAAAATACGAGCCGTCGGAGCCGTCTCCACGAGCTGGATATGCGTGCTGTCCGCCGCATGCCCCGGGCTGATTACCGCGTAGTAGGCCACCCCGAGAGCACGTGCCAATGCCAGGCGCGTGTCATCGGTGAGTGCCGGACCGACCAGCCACTCCGGGTGAGAGGTCTCCGCGGCGGCCCGCTGCACGATCGCCGACTCCGTGTCGTAAGTCAGCACTTGGAGCTGACCATCCAAGCGCAGACGCGTGCGGAGGTCAGCCATTGCTGTCACGTCGGTCGGCGACGCCGCATAAAGCAATATGGTCGGCGGCGCAGACTTACCTGCCGCCGCCACCGGCTTCATGCTGGCGAGCGAGAAAGCGGCGGCGACGCCGAAAGCACAGAAAATTGCTACTGGCTTTGCTGGCAAATCTGAATTCCTGTCTGACAGGCTGCAAGCCCGCGCTGCGCCGTGTCTACATCACGCCCGGTTGTGATCTGCCCTTGATAGGCCCGTATCGCACGGGCATAGGCGGCTCGAGCCTTCCCATAGTCCCCGCCCTGCTGCAGGGATAAGGCACGCTGCTGATAAACATTCGCCTGAAGCGATTCATCGGCACCGCCTTCACCGACAGCAGAGGCGACACGGTCTGCGTCTGCAGAGGTCGCCTGACGAACGGAAATTCGGATATGTGATGCGGGTACCGGACCGACATCCTGGCCCCCCGGGGCATCCTGCCCCAGAGAATTGACGACCACTGTGTGCCTCGGAATACTGGCGATCGTTGCCATCGGCATTCCGTCCGGCAGAGTGACCGGCGCCGGAGCAAGGTCACCGGACGACGGGAGCGCACTCAGGCGGAGCGGCAGAGACGGCAGCTCACGTCGGGCCAAACGGCGACGCGCGGCGGCTGTCAGCCGCGGGACGGTCGGCAGAGACCAGACCGGAGAGGTGGATGCCATCACCGGAGTGCGAGCGGAAGTCGATGGAACGACACCCGCAAAGGGGTCCGGCCCGGTCGGTGCGGGCGGAGGAGAAATGTAAGAAGAGACGCTGGAAGACGTGCCGGGGGTCAGCACCATTGGCGGTGAAATTAGCGCGGTCTCCCCACCGCCAAACGCAGAGTGGTTGGCAGCGACAGTGGAAGGAGCGGACGCAGCCATCGTATGGGTCTGTGTCTCAGCCGTTTCGGCACGCGCCCAGGGTTTGAGCAGAAAGAGGCCGGAGAGCAGCACCAGACCAGCCGCTGCTCCCGCAGCCAGCAGCGGTCGGCGGTGCAGCCCGGCAGTTTTTTGGTCAGACCCGCTCAGAGTGGTCCACTTCTGCTTCAGGACCGGGGCAAGGCGCACCAGGCCCAGCGGCAGCCAGAGATGGGCGACCGGCGGAGCCGCCGCCTTGACATGGACACCGCGCCGGAGCTGATCCAGCTTGGCCGCGTCAGCAGCACTGTCGGGGTTCAGGGCCAGCACTGCTTCGAAATGCGCGATCGCCTCGGCATCGTCGCCGCGCTTTTCGTACAGCGTACCTAGCAGCGAATGCGCCGTCGTGCTGTTCGGGTTGATTGCCAGAGCCGCCTCCGCCGCGGTGATCGCCGCATCCTGATTGCCGGCTTCGTTGTGCCAGAAGGCCATATCCAGAAGACGTGTCAGCTGGTCCAGCGCCTCATCGCTTTGGTTGATGGGAAGATCCAGCACCGAAAGCATCATGGTTCGGTAGCCGTCATTGATCTTCGTTCCACATTCTTTACAATATTTGCTGTCCACGGTGTTGGCCGTGCCGCATTCATGGCAGTACACTGGCTGCTCCTTCGCACTTTCCGAAAAATTGCTGCGCTTTATTCCTGTAAGAATATCACATGAGAGCGTATTTGTCAAGCAAAACATGTTTTTGCAGTGCCTTGACAACGCCTACTGAGTTATGCCAGAATAATCTCCGACAGAATTAGTCGGAGATTACAAAAGTTAAAAAGAGAAAACTATGCCCACCAATACTCGGCGTGCCTTTACCCTGATTGAGCTGCTCGTTGTCATCGCCATTATCGCGATCCTCGCCGCCATCCTGTTTCCCGTCTTCCAGAAAGTCCGCGAGAATGCCCGCCGAACCGCCTGCATGAGCAACCTCAAGCAAGTCGCCCTGGCCGTGATCCAGTATCAGCAGGACAATGAAGAGCAGTATGTTCACACGGAGCTTGGCGGGGATATCGATGATGCCCACGAGTACTATTGGGGGGATATGCTGCAGCCTTACCTGAAAAGCTGGGCAGTGCTCACCTGTCCCGACGCCTCAAACCCGATCCAATTCAAAATGGGGGTTACGACTACCAGCCAGCAGTGGTCTTACCATTATGGCATCAACGATATTATCGACAGCAGTGCCGCCTGCACCGCAAACGCCGACGACCCGGCCTGTCGGCACATCGGGGTCGCCGGTCAAAGCCTCGCCGCCGTCACCACCCCCGCCGCCACCGTTCTGATCGCAGACAATGCCCCCGGCACCACCGATACCGGCAATGGGTCAGCGGGTGCATCCAATCAACTGACGGATCTCTCCCACGGTCGCCATGAGATCAACTGGCAGCTTGGCAGCCGCGACACCACGCATCTCTCCGTCAACGGCAAGTCTCAGGACGGCTACCCCCGCCACAACGACGGCTTCGTCCTGGTCATGGCCGACGGCCACGCCAAATGGCGGCGGCGGACGCTGGTCAATGGCGTCTATGGCGGCGGGACACAAGATTTGGAGTGGGAAGCGGCGCAGCCGTAGATCGGGAAACATCATCTAGCGTAGACAAGAATACCAATAGGCAGCGGAAGAATGCAGGCTAATTCGGAGCGCAGAATTTCCGTTCCACTCCTCGCAAGCGCAACAGTAGTTAGACAAATGAACGACTTAGCAGGCGAGAAGTTATATGCTATGTGGATGGAGTTCCCAGAGCTGACTGATATAGAAAAAAAGATGATGATCTCGTCGTAATTTTAGGTAGTGGCAAAACAGCGACAGTTACAGGTCGTTCATGCCATCTCAGAGGCTGAAATGACGTGCCATGTTTGATAAAACTGTCACCACTTTACCACTACCTAATTTTTTTCTGCACCGATTATGTTCACACGAATACATGTGCTACATTCAACAGAGGCTACTTCGTCAAGCGGTGGGCGGACATGGAGCTGAGAGCCTATGAGGTGACCCTCATATTCCGTACCATTGGATAGAGACGACTTCTGTGGGTAGCTCGGTACTCTAACCTGGCATACAGCCCACGTTTGAAAAGACTGTGTCCACTCAACAGCAGTATCAACCTCCCGCACCTGCTGGTCACGGAGTGGCGTGCACCGGAATGAAGACGATGGAACTCAGGTTGATCGGCTTCCAATTCGCTTGCTGAGGACGAACCGTGATGACGACAACGCCCGGAGTTTTGATCTCGATCTCGCCAAGACTGATCACCTGGAACTTATCCCACGCGCCAGTCATCGGGGCAATGCCGGAGAGATGTTGGCCAGCGGCGTCTACGGAGAACTGTGCCCCCTCCGCCGTCGCCGCAACGTCGGCGCTCACCGTATATGTTCCCGGCGTTAAGAACTGTCCATCCCAGGACACCAGCTCCTTCGGGTCGTTCCAGGATCCAATGTCACGCTTCGCCCCCTGCGACTCAACAACGAGCTGGGTGCCGTGCAAAGACGCCGTGTCGGCGGAAAGCGACAGAACACCGGCGGCGTTCTGAATCTGGGGTGGTGTTGGCTGAATAATCGGTGTCAGGTGGGTGCCCGTGATCTTCAAGCCTGTGGTGAGGTCCGATACCTTTTGGGCCGGCAGAGTCACCAAAACCCCTTCCGTCGTCTGTTTCCATGCCAACTTGCCCTGATACCCCAACAGGCTGATCTCAGTGATACGATTGACATCCGTGCCGGCAGGCCGGGCTAGCGAGTGGATCGTAATTTGATTGCTGGCGGGCCAGCCGAGCGCAAGGGCGTAGAGAGTCGAGCCTTTGGTCGTGAAGCGGATATCCTGCGCGGAGTAGCCGTCTTCTTCACTGAAGTTGCCACCTTTAGCCTTGGCTGTGCCTTCGCCGTAGATAGCCCAGGGGCGAGAGCCGTAGATAGCCTCCCCATGAACCGCCGTCCAAGCGGCCATCTGGTTGAGCAGTTGCTCGGCTTCGGGATCGATGGAGCCATCCGGCCGCTGCACGACATTCAGTAATAAGTTACCGTTTTTGCTGACATTGTCCACGAGCGTGTGGACGACCCAACTCACGGGGCGGTATTTCCAGTTGCGGTTATAAAACCAGTCGCCGATGGAAGTATCGGTCTGCCAAGGGTTGGGGTCTACGCCCACCATAACGCCGCGCTCCAGATCCTGCACCCAGCGCCCCTGGGACGACTGTTTGCAATTGTAAACGACTTCGGTTTTTCCCCCATGGCGTGCGCTGTTACTATTGTAAAGATGAGCAATCATGCTCAGGCCGACTTCGTTCCCGAAGGGCACACCGCCGTCGCTGTAGAGCAGGTCGGGGTGGTAGTTATCCACCAGTTCCTTGATCTCGTGGAACCACTCCTGCTGCCAACGGGGATCATTGCTGTACCAGCCGGTATCACCAGGTTTCGCCGGAAAATGATATAAATCCTGGTATTTCGGATCCGCTCCATCGTAAGGCACACCCGCTAGGGGGCCGGTCTTGTCCGCCCCATGGCTGGGCTGGAACCAGGTGAAGCTCGCCCCTAAGTGCTCGGAGACCCCGAACTTCAGGCCATTTTTCACGGCAGCCTTCTGCCAGGTGCCAACGACGTCCCGATGCGGCCCCATGTTCACAGCGTTCCACCGGTGTATTTTGGAGTTCCACAAGAAGAAGTTATCGTGATGCGTTCCCATACTCACAAAATATCGTGCCCCTGCCTTCTTGTAGAGCGCCATCAGTCGGTCGGGGTCCCACTTTTGGGCCTTCCACAGTGGGATGATATCCTTGTAGCCAAACTGTGAGGGAGGACCATAGTGCGCGAGGTGATATTTGTTGTGGCCACTCCCCTGCTCATAGATGCCACGCGCGTACCAGTCACCATCCATGGGGACGGATTGCGGCCCCCAGTGCGCCCAGATCCCAAACTTGGCATCCCGGAACCAGGTGGGACAGCGGTACTGCCGAAGCGACTCCTCGGTTGGCTTGTAGGGGCCGGGCGCGATGGCGAGATCCAGGGCTTGCACCGAAGGAGCTCCGGCTGCGGCGGGCGCCGTCGCTTGTGCCACAGCCGGACTTGCCGGCGTAAGGGAAAAGGCGAGACTCGCGCCGGCAATTGCCGCTAAGTACGAAGTCAGTCTCATTGAGGTTCTCAATACATTGTTCTCCTGTGATACTCCCAAATGGGGCTTGCCGGTAAGGTGATATGACGCGAGAGATCTCGGCGTCTGATTTCCCCACAGCTTCAGTTTGCTCGTGGCTCCGTATTCCACATCGCCGCTTCACTTCTGTGTGACCGCAAGACCGTGCGCCCTATCTGAGGGGGAGATTGTTCTCTCCCGCCTAAGTGTAACATTATTGTACAAGAGGCGAGCAAAGATTTCCATGGCGAATTCCGATTGTTTTGTGTACTATTCCGCTCTAGTTCCGTGCGGACGAGGCAAAAAGACGCATGAAACAGGTATAAACTATTTAACAAGCACTCAGGAAACACACCATAGATAATTACGCTCCTGCCTTCACATCAGATCTTCCCGTCGTCACTAAAAGGCACTTTCAGGACGTGCTGGAGCATCTGTCTCCCCGTCTTTTATGGGCACAGAAAGATCGCCTTCCTACCGGCACTTGGAATCACCCATTTTTGGCCAATGATTTCTGGCGCCTTTATCAGAATGATGCCGATGGAGGCTGGCTTGAGTCGCCGGAGGAAAGACTGATACTTGCGGCGGGTGAAGTGTATCTTATTCCGCCTGGCTTGAAGTTATCCTGCCATAACAAGATGCGCCTCTCCCAGTTCTACATCCATTTTGACCTCGGCGGGGTCCCGCCCATTGTGTTCCGAGATATGACGCCCGGGCCGGTGCAGCTGGTGCCAGCTCTGTTTTTCAGCCAGAGGGTGGCAGCGCTGGGCATATCAGTCGAAGAGAAGGGATTCAGAGGTGTCGACGTGCGATGTCTGTTGATGGGAGTACTGTATGAAGCCTTAGGGTTATATTTTAGTGCACTCCCGGATTACCTGCAGGAGCAGGGACAGCGCAGAGCATTTTCATTGCGCCCTTTGCTCCCGGCCCTGATGCACATCGAGAACCATCTCGACCAGCGCCTAAGCAACGAGATCATGGCCGACCTGTGCGGCATGAGTGAAGACTATTTTATTCGGCGTTTCCGGGAAGCGGTGGGTTTACCGCCCTCCCGGTATGTCGTTAGATGTCGAGTGGCTATGGCGGCACAGCGGCTGCTATTTACCGATGAGAGCATCGGAGATATCGCGGAGCGGACGGGTTTCGTAGACCGCTTTTACTTCACACGGGTTTTCAGCCGCCAGACCGGCAGACCTCCCGCGGCCTACCGGGCTAGTCCCCGAATTTAGTTCGCCGTTTGCGAGTTTCATGTCATAGTGAACAGTTGCTTACAGCAGTGCGCCCTGGCTGCCGTAGGCTGACGGAGGCGGGGTGAGTCTGAGATGCTCGTAGGCTTTGCGGGTGGCAACGCGCCCGCGCGGGGTGCGCTGCAAAAAGCCCATCTGCATCAGGTATGGCTCGTAGACATCTTCCAGGGTGTCCCGCTCCTCCGACATGGCGGCGGCCATGGTCTCAACCCCCACGGGGCCGCCGCCGAACTTCTCAATCAGCATCCGCAGGAGGCGGCGGTCGAACTCGTCCAGGCCCAGCGCGTCGACTTCCAGCATGGCGAGGGCTGCCGCCGCGACTTCCCGGCTGATGTGGCCGTCGGCCCGCACCTGGGCGAAGTCCCGCACCCGCTTCAGCAGGCGGTTTGCGATCCGGGGCGTTCCGCGTGAGCGACGCGCCAGCTCCTTGGCCCCCTCCAGGTCAATATCCACTTCGAGGATTGCCGCCGAGCGCGTGATGATCTCCACCAGATCCTCCGGCGTGTAGAATTCGAACGTGTGCTGGATGCCGAACCGGTCCCGCAGCGGCGACGACAGCAGGCCCGCCCGCGTGGTCGCCCCGATCAGTGTAAACGGGCTGACTTCCAGCTTCACCGTTCGCGCCGACGGCCCCTGTCCGATCACAATGTCCACCTGATAGTCTTCCATCGCCGAATACAAAATCTCTTCAACGGGACGGGACAGCCGGTGGATTTCGTCCAGAAACAGTACGCTGCCGGGTTCCAGGTTGGTCAAAATCGCCACCAGATCGCCGGGCCGCTCGATGGCCGGGCCGGACGTCGCCCGCAGTGCCGCGCCCATTTCATTGGCGATAATCAGCGATAGACTTGTCTTCCCCAGACCCGGCGGGCCGTGCAGCAGGACGTGGTCCAGCGCCTCGCCGCGCCGCTGCGCCGCCGTCAGAAAAACGCCCAGGCTTTCCTTAATTTTCGGCTGCCCGATAAACTCACGCAGACGCTTGGGCCGCAGCGAGTATTCATCGCGGTCATCGTCGCCAACTTCAGGGGAGATCATCCGTTCGGTCATAAGTGCAGTATACCAGTTTGCTTTAACAAATTCCTAGACGAAAGGGATTCGACTGGAGCAAGCTTGCCCCGAAAGCGATATTGTTGTGATGGCTTTTTACGCCTAGGCCTTGCCACCCGAACCCGTGAGGATGTTCAGGGAAGCTTTCAAAGCCATACCCATGTTCAGCTTATCGTCAATCTCTTTCAAGGCTTTGTCGGCGGCACGGCGGGCATCGTTGCGGTTGTAGCCCAGGCCGACGAGGCCTTCGACCACGTCCTCGAAAATATCGAAGGCGGGCGGCTTTTGCGATTTGGCCTGAATCTGGTCCACTTTGCGCTCAAAGGCCAGCGCAGTCAGCTTATCCCGCAGTTCCAGCACGAGCCGCTGGGCGGTTTTGAGGCCGAGGCCAGGGATACGCATGAGCGTGCGAGTATCATCGGCGGCGACCGTGCGGGCAAGCAGCTCGGCATCCATCGCCGAGAGTACCGAAAGAGCGACTTTCGGGCCGATTCCGGTGACGCTCAGCAGCAGCTCGAAGACTTTCTGATCATCGGTATGCAGAAAGCCGTACAGGGAGATTTCTTCGGCCCGCATATGGAAGTGAATGTGCAGAAACGCCGTCTCGCCAACAGCGGGCAGGGCGGATAAAACAGTCACAGGAACGGCGATTTTGTAGCCGACCCCGCCGACATCGAGGATCACCGAAGTGGCTTCGACGCGCTGGAGCGCACCGCGCAAAGTTGCGATCATTCAGACGCCTCCAGGAGCAACAAAGCTCTGCTTTTTAATTTTCTGATTCCTGTCCACGGCATAAACCATAACCCCAAGCGTATCGCCGCGCTTTGCTCCGGCATGGCATGTAATACAGCCCTGATGCAGGGCGCGGACCGGACGCATCACAACCACCCAGTTTTGGTAATCCGTCTGCGCAGGCAGGCCCTGTTTCAAAGTCGTCATGTGCGCCGTGACGACTGGTTTGAGATGGGCATTTGCCCAGTCATACATCCGGTCGGCCCCGGCCTGGCTCGCCCCAACGGCGGTCAGCGAATTGATCGCGGGAACGGGCATGTCCGATTCCTGCGGCTTCGTCGCTGGGTCGATATGTGCCCCCGGCTTGTGAGCCGAGTGCAAAAATGCGATGACATACGGGCGATGGGAAGCTTTCACGATGGCAAACCGACGCCGCTCGGCGCGGGAGTCGGACTCAACCCAGTGAACGCTGCCGTGTCCATCGAGGGCAAAGACGCGGTCCACGCCGAAGCGCCCGGCGTTCTGCTGAAAACGCGGCTGAACAATCGAATCCAGCGCATCCGCCACCTGCAGCGGGCTGGCCGCGGTGTGAGAACTGACTGCTGGCTCGGGCGCGGAGTGAGCAAACCCGGCAGCCAGCAGTGTGGCGGTGAAAAGCGCGAAAGCGAGAATTGGAGTGCTGCCAGTGGAAGTGTGCATGGGATTTTCTCCTTGTCGGGGAAGCGTTCAGCGATACCGTAGGGGCAGAACTTGCCCTCGCCCTCTTGCTCTTTCGTCTCCGTATTTCTCCATAGCCGATCTCTTCATTGCCAGATACTCGGCTCCCCTCAAATCCAGTAAGACGTGATCGACAATATCCCCTCGGAATGCAGGCACTGACGCAGGGTCGCAGCGTCGGGATTTGTCAGAAAAACGCTGCCCTGGTCGTCGCCGCGCAGAACTTCGACAATCGGCAGGGCGGGGACCGATTCACCCATTTCCGAGAGGCGGCGAGCGGCGCGGGCGTCGCTGCGCGGGTCGGCAAAGTCACTTTCGACATACATCACGCTCATCTCACGCTTCAGGCGGCGGACATCGAGACTGGCGGGGTTTCCATAAACGGTGATTCGGCTGGCCATACAGTGTATTCCAATTCTTTCAATAAGTTATTCGCGGGCAACGTAGGAGTCGAGACAGGGCGAGAGCGGGGCATCGCTGCTGGAAAGTGCCGCCGCTTCTACCGCTTCCGGCAAGGTCGGGTACGCGTGCATGGTCAGAGCGATCTCAGCGACTGGCAGATTGGCATGCATGGCAAGGCACATTTCATTGATCAGGCCACCCGCGGAAGTCCCTACAATCTGTGCCCCAAGGATCGTCCCATCGGTTTTCAGCGAGACAATCTGGACAAAGCCCGTCGTTTCGCCGGTGATAATCGCTTTGTCCAGGTGTGCGAACGGAAAGCGCGCGATGTCAATGACCTCTTCAGAATGCGACACGCGGGCCAGGGCCGGAGTCAGCCCCACCCCGGCCACTTCGGGGTCGGTGTAGGTCACACGCGGGATTACACGGTAGTCGGCGGGGCAGCAGGGTTCTTTGCCATACAGCACCGACACGGCATTGGAGGCTGCCACGGCCCCTTCATATGCGGCCACATGGGTAAACTTGTACTCCGAGGTGACATCCCCCGCCGCCCAGATATGGGGCGCAGTCGTTTGCAAATATGCATTGGTCTTCAGCCGACCACCTTCGTCGCAGTGGACACCAGCTTCGTCCAGGCTCAGACCGGCGACATTGCTTTTCCGGCCAGTTGAGACCAGAATTGCATCGCAGACGATCACCTCACCGCCAGCCAGTAACAGCACTTTCTCGTCGCCCCGCCGCTCGACCTTTTCTATCGTGATATCGATTGCAATTCGGATGCCTTCCGAGATCAGCTGCTGGGATAAGACTGCCGCGGTGTCAGCATCGTCGCGGGCCAGGATTCGTTTCCCGTTCAGAAGAATGGTCACCTCGGAGCCAAAGCGGCGATAAACCTGGCCCAGCTCGCAGCCAATCGGACCGCCGCCAATGATCACGATCCGCTTTGGCAGCGTTTTCCACTCGAACACAGTCCGATTGGTGTCGCACCCCGCCGCTTCCAGGCCCTCAATCGGCGGAAATGTGGGAAGCGACCCCGTGCAGAGAATAAACTGCTTTGCAGAATAGCGCACCTTCGTCTTGCTGGTCTCGATCGTGTGCGTCCCAATAAACCGCACCCGCTCGCAGACAGTCGTGATTCCCTGCCGACTGAAGCTGTCCAGAGCACTGCCGCCGCCCACTTCTTCGATACTTCGGTGCACCTGACGCATGATCGCCCCGAAGTCAATCTCACCGCCGGACCATTTCGGCAGACCGAATTCTGATGCCCGCTGCATTCGATTCCAGAGGGTAGCACTATGAATGAGAGATTTTGAGGGAACACAGCCCGTATAAAGACATTCCCCACCGATCAACGCTTCTTCGAAGATCACGACCTTCGCCCCACCCGCCGCAGCGATCCGCGCTGCTTTTGGCCCTGCCGACCCGGCCCCGATCACAGCAATATCAAACTCTTGTACTTCTTCCATAACTTTATTATACCGTAGAACTCAGCCTTAAGAACTCAGCCAAAAGACCTCATGCCTCCGCTCGCTGCCAGAACGTCAGCGCGATTTCCACAAATTCCACAGGACAGCCAAATTGCAGGGCATGTGATGCTCCCGGCATCCGTCGGAACTCACCTTTCGGCAGGGCCGCCGCTAACCGCCGCGCAGCCGAGTCGGGAATAATACTGTCCTTTCCCCCGCGTAGAATTAAGCAGTGAGCGTCTACCTCCGCGGCATGTGTGATCGGCTCATCTTCCAGCATTTTTTTCGTCGTTTCCAGGTAATGAATTAACCCCATCTGGAAACACATCCGGGTTAGCACCGCCGTGTAGGCAAAAGGCTCCCAAAAACCATCCAGCATCAGTCCCAGTGCGTAGCGCCAGAAAGAAATATATTGTTCCCCCGCAGTCGGCCCCATCAGCACCACACCCCCTACCCGCTCCGGGTGACGACGTGCGATTGCGAGTGCCACCTGACACCCCATCGAATTTGCCGCGAGGTGGACGCATTGTAACCCCAGCACATCCATCAGCCGCACGATCCAATCTCCCAGCTCCTCCATACCCAGAGCCGCCTTCGGTCCGGGCGAGCAGCCAAACCCCGGCATATCCGGGACAAATACCGGGCAGCTCAGCTGCCGCTCCGCCAGCCGGTCCAATGCCGGGCGCCAGACGTCCGAGGAGCAGCCAAGGCCATGCAGAAGTATCAGCGGCAAAGAAAGTATCATCTGAGGGCTCGCAGAGGCCGCATCTAAAATACGGCATCGGACCGGGCGGCCATCCACAGTAAACGTTTCGACGTGCGAAGAGAGAGTAGACATACGATCGATTGTACCAGAGGGAAGAAAAAAGAGAGGGGCAGGCCGCGGAGAGTTAAGACGTGGCACCGCGTCTGGACTTCTTCGACCCTCTCGTGTTATAATCCAAGCATCATGCACGTCGCCCGATTACTCTTCCTTATCTGCGTGCTTCAATTGGCCAGCCCGTGTACCGGAGAGGCACAGACGCCCTCGGCCCTCGGCTCCCCGGCCGCATCGCCAGGTCAGCCAGTGGCTCCAGCACTTATTCCACAGACATCTATTCCACAGACATCGCTGCCTTCGACCGTCAGTGAAACGCCCCTCCCCGGCGCGCAGCCTGTCGATCCCGAAATTGCCGCAGCGGATCCGAATAAATCGGTCATCCTGGACAATGCAGATACATTTGAGCAAAGTACATCGGGAAAGTGGACCGGACTGGGCCATGTGAAAGTGCGTTACCAGGGCTACAAGCTCTCTGGGGACGAAGTGGTCGTAGACACGGACAAGGGCACGGCGACGTTCTCCGGGAATGTCCACCTGCTGGCTCCAAATGGGCAGACTGCCGATGCCGGGCCGACCGGAGTGCTGCGTGTCAATCTGCGGCGCGGAACTTATACCCTGACCGGCACGCGCTCGGTTATTCAGCCGGAACAGACACAGCTCGGTTTGATCCTGCCAGTATATGTCTTCGGCGGGGTCATTCGGGGACGGCCTGGGCTTATCGACGCCCGTGGCGGCCGGTTCACCACCTGCGATTTTGTCGATCCGCACTACGCCTTTGGTGCCCGCGAGATCTATATCATTCCCGGCAAACGCCTGGTGGGGCGCGACGTTTCGTTTTACCGCAAAAATCACCGAATTTTTAGCATTCCCTACTTCTTTGCTCCTCTGGACCAAAGACTGGCACGGCAAACACTGTTCCCCACCGTCGGACAGACTCCGGACGAAGGCTACTTTATTAAATTTGCGTTTGGGTATGCCCTTGCGGCCAGCCTGCCAGGGATTTTGCGCGTCGAGGAGTTTCAGAAGAAAGGCACTGGGCTGGGCTTTGATCAGATCTACGGGGATGCCGAGCGGCCAGCACGCGGCAGCGGCGTGTTTACGCTTTACCGGCTGTACGATCAGAGCCGCGGCGTCGTCGATCTCAACGGGACTCTGACACACGCCCAGCGGTTTGGCACCGTTCTGGCCGCGCTGACGGCCCAGTTTCAGCAAAACAGCTACTTTGCAGGACTATCAAACAGTCAGTCGCAAAACAGCTCGCTCAGCTTCACACGAAATGTCGGGAATTTGAATACGTCTCTGCTGACCACTCTGACTCAGAACTCGTTCGGCTTTGGGAAGTCGCAGACGCTGACTTCTTCTCTTGCCAACACGTTTACTCCCGATTCCGCCTCACAGCTCACGACACGTTTCGACTACTCACAGTTTCTGTCGCCCTCTTTTTCCACACAGTTCCCAGGCGATAATCGGCAGCAGCTGGATTCAAATCTGAATTACAAAAACCGGGGCAAAGTCGTGGATTTGGAACTTTTGGCCGCCAAATATACCCAACTCTCCCACTCTGGCTCCGGGCAGTTCTTTGGCGGCCTGGAGCGGCTGCCGGAGCTGCGTCTTGCCACCGACGCCGCCCGGTTCTCCGGGTTAGAACGGTTCCTGCCGAAGAGTGCGACGATGAGCCTCTCACTTGGCGAGTTTAATGAGCCGTCCTCAAAGACACATTCGCAGCGGGCTCGCTTTGATCTCAACCTCGGCGAGGTCACCAAGAAGATCACGGGCAGAAGCACACTGGATTTTGGAGGAAACTTTGAGCAGGGCTTTTACGGGGATAATACAGCCCAGTACGTTCTAAACGGCCACACGGGGTATCGGCTGAGAATCGGCCAGAAGTCCACTTTCGGAGCGACCTACTCCTACCTTCGGCCTTACGGCTATACACCGTTTCAATTCGATTACGCCGGCACGACAAATCTGGCCGGACTTAATCTTGCAGTTCAGGAATCGCGATCGTTTGCCTTCGCACTGGGCACTGGCTACGACTTCAACCGGACCCACAGTCAGTTTGGCTTTCGCGCGACCCCCTGGCAGACCGTCTCAGTCCAGGCATTATACACACCCGCCAGCTTCCTGCGATTTCGAACGACCGCGTCCTATGACATCAACAGCAATCGTCTCCTCGATCTCACGAACACACTCCGGGTACGAGGCTCCGACGGCCTATCCCTGGATTTCTCCGGTCGATTTTCGCCGCTGCTGCACCGCTACACGAATTTGAACGGCAGCCTCAACCTGCCGTTCTTTCGGGACCGCAGCGAAGATGCCGGCTACCGCCTCCGCGCCATCGGCGGTTACGACGGAGTGACCAGTCGGTTCGACTACAAAGGCCTGGCTCTGACCCGCTCCTGGCACGACTTCGAGGCCAGCCTGATCTACCAAGATAGTCCCAACGGCCTTCGCCCCGGCTCGACTTTCACCTTCAATTTTCGCTTGAAGGCCTTCCCCGCCTACGAACCGTTCGCGACCGGCCAGTATGGCCAGTCGCTGAACACGGGTATCGGAGAAACCCTTTAGGCAGGCAGGCTGAGCTTACGCTCCCAGCCCCGCCCCGCCGCCGGTTCCGCGCTCCTCGGCTTTTGCCGCTGCATATCCACTTTCCACAAACCCGCGCACCGGATCGGAGGGATCTGGAAGATTGAGGTCCGAGCGGACTTTCCAGAGCAGCGGCCGGACATCGGTGGCAAACGCAGATTTGATGATTTCTTCGGCAGCTACGATGTCATCGGCTTCCTGCGCGGCGGCCAGGGCTGAGCGGTTCACGATCAGTGCCTTTGCATACGAGATCTGGAGGGCGACAAGGCTCTGGATCATCTCCGCAATTTTGTTTTTGAGCGTGTGGCATTCATCGATCATATAGGCGATGTTGTTGCCTAGGCCGTCGTCCTCTCCGGCAACCAGCTCCGTGTAGATCAAATACAGCTCGTAGGGATTGACGGAGCCGGTTGTGAGATCGTCGTCAGCATACTTCTTGTTATTGAAATGAAAGCCGCCCAGGCGGCCCTCACCGAGCAAAAACGCAGCGATATGCTCGATATTGGCGCCCTGAAGATGATGCCCCAGGTCGACCAGGACCTTTGCCTGGTCTCCGAGAGCTCTGCAGAAAGCATAGGCCATGCCCCAATCGGCAATGTCGGTATGGTAGAACGCCGGCTCAAAGGGCTTATATTCCACCAGCATCGTCTGCTCAGGCGACAGCGAGGCGTAGACTTCAGACAGCCCCTCGGCAAACCACTGCTTGCGCTTGCGGATATGGCCCTGACCAGGAAAATTGGTCCCGTCCGCAAACCAAAGTGAGAGATTTTGAGAGCCGACGGTCTTCATGATCTCCACGCACTCACGGATGTGTGCAACGGCCCGTGCCCGAACTTCCGGGCGCGTACTTCCCAAACTGCCAAAGCGATAATCATAATCCTGGAAGACGTTTGGATTGATTGCCCCGACCGACATCCCCAGCGATCCGGCATACTTTGAAAGTTCGCTCCAGTCCGCACCTGCATCCCAGGGAATATGGAGTGCCACGGCCGGTGCAATCCCCGTGTACCGATGGGCCTGCGCCGCATCCTCAAACTTCTCGAAAACGTTTCGAGGCGCCCCTGGCATGCGGAAGACGCCGAACCGTGTTCCGCTATCGGCATAACCCCAGGAAGGTGTCTCGACTTGCTGCATTTTCAGCCGCGCCTCCGCTGCGGCCAGATCGATACCCTCTTCGATCAGTCGACGCGCCAGCAGGTCATATTCCGCTTGATAGTTTGTCATATCGACTTAATTCTCCGTGGAGTGCGCGTATCCCTGCACAGCGCGTGTAAGTCATGTTATAATACTGCTATGACCTCTTTCACACCACTTGAACCAAATATTTTGGAAACCGCTTCGGCGGCTTATCGCCTGACCACTGACGGCGCATTCTTGTCGGCACGACCGTGGCAGGCAGAACTCTACCAGCGGCTGTCTAACCCGGCCGGTGAAGTCGGCGGTCTGCTGCTGGCTCCCATTGGAGCCGGTAAGGTCGAGGCAGTAGTCATCCCCGCCCTCGGCGTCCGTCGCGGCGGTGCACCCCGTCGCCTCTTTTTGATCGGTCCGGACGATTCACCGCTCGACGACTATTTGCTTCGCCTGATTCCCTATCTGCGAGCATTCGTACAAGCTGATGAGACCGTACGAACGGTCTGTCTTGATCACTCAGACAATGAAAGTGAAGAGAACCAGTGCCGTCGTTTTTTTCCTGACGGCTCTGAAGACCCTCATGTGGTTACCAACCCGCTGGAGGCCGATGTCGACCTGATCCTCACGACTTTCTCGCGCTTCCGCGAACTGTTTTTCGGCAGCGGTGGTGTCCACGCTCTCCCGTCCGCACTGCGGAACACTCAGGAGGAGCTGGCCCGACGGGACCTGTTTTTCTTCGACGAAGCTCACACCTATACTCGGGACGCTTTTTCGCAGTTCCATCGCCTGATTGAATTTCTGTTTGCACAAGACATGGACGTGATCGTGGCTTCCAGCACCTTGCCATCGGCATTTGCCGAAGAGCTTAGCTTTCTCGATACGCTGCCCGCGCCGATCGGCCTTAGCACCCTCCCGCGCACACTTGCCTACAAACCGACCGCGGATGCCCTGGGTCTCATTGAATCTGAGATTCGACGTGCCTACTTTCAGAACTCGCGCGTCATCGGTGTGACCGAGTCGCCGACCGACGCCGAGGCTTTGTATTCGCGCCTTGCCTCTGCGTATCCCCACGGCGTCTATCTCTATCACGCCGGTCAACCCGCCGCCTCGCGCCGACGTACCTACGCACAGCTTCGCGAACTTGAAAAAGAGGGGGAAGGATACCTGCTGCTAACAACTGGCGGGGCTCTAGAGGCAAGTGATCTGGATGCCACCGTGCTGCTCTCCACCCTCTGCCCACCGGAGAATCTTGTCCGCCGTGCGGGTCGCTGCAACCGTCGAGGGGAGCTTCCCGCAGCCCAGATCGTTTTGTTCGGCGAGACCTTCGATCCCTTGTCCAGACCTCTCAATAAATCACAAGCCGCTGATTATCTCTCCGCCCTGCGTGCCCAGAGCGAGCTGCCTTTCGACGCAGAGGTCTGGAAGGCATTCATATAGGTGCATGGAACCTTCTCACTGGGTATAACGTCCTACAGCCAATAAAGCACAAGCGGGCGAAAGGCTCCTATCCTAAGAGAGGCAAGAAAACAATGACCCACATTACGAACGAAACGCAGGAACCGCTCAGCGAATCACGGCGGCAGTTTTTGAGTCGAGCGGCTCTGGCCGGGGCGGGGATCGCCATGGCTCCCCTGCTCTTTGCCCCCCGAGCGGCGGAGGCGGGCGGGCTGTTTGGGGCTCCCAGTGCTTCAGATCAGAAAAAAGTGGGAGATCAGGCGGCGCAGCAGGTCCTCCAAAAGTACCATGAAGTGTTCGATGCCCGTGCCCGCCACTTCAATACCATCGGGCAGCGTCTGGTTCGTGCCTTGCCGCCTTCGGATCGCAGCACCTGGGATTTCAAGTTCCATGTGCTCGACAGCAACGAAGTCAATGCATTTGCATTGCCGGGCGGCAACATGTTCATGTTTACCGGGCTGTACAAGATTCTCAGCACCGACGATGCCCTGGCTGCGGTGACCGGGCATGAGATGACACATGTCCGAAAACAGCACTGGGCACAGGCCTCTGCCAAGCAGCAGGAGCGGGAAGCGGGAATTGGCATTCTACTTGGATTATTCCATGCCGGGCGTGCCGCGCAGACAATCGCAGGCCTAGCGAACAGCGCGATCGGCCTCAAGTTCTCACGCGGTGAGGAAGATCAGGCGGACGAGGGCGGACTGCAGAACCTCGTGGCGGCAGGCTACAATCCCGAGGGAATGATTCAGCTCTTTAATGCGCTGGCTAAAGTTAGCGGCAACGGTGGCAGTATCGGCGGAGACTTTTTGTCTGACCATCCGCTGACTTCCGACCGAATCAAGCATGCACAGCAGCGGATTGCCTCGATGAGAAGCACCCATTCGTTCCCGCCACTGACACCGCTTAACTACAGCAGCCTGCGTGGGTAACCCGAACCAAGAGGGGCAAAAAAAGAGCCGGGAATATATCCCGGCTGACGATTCTGAAGCTCACCGCTGAATAATCAGGCAGCGACCGCTTCCGACGCATGCATCTCCGAAAGTGGCATCTCCGAAAGTGGCATATTCAGAGTGACAACTTTAGTGGCGTGGTCGCCTTTCGGGCCGCATTCCAGCTCGAAGGTGACCTGCTGGCCTTCCCGAAGTGATTTATAGCCTTCAATTTCAATCACAGAATAATGCACAAAAACATCTTTTCCCTGTGACAACTCAATAAACCCGTACCCTTTAGTGTCGTTGAACCATTTAACTTTCCCATTGATCATCGTTTATAATCCCCTCACCGCGATGTCCGACTTCTGAAGCTAACAATGCACAAATCATGCCAAGTGCCCAAGCAACTCAAAAAGAGGCAAAAATAGTTTTCTTTTGCGCTTTTTGCGAGCAGCAACCCCCCGTTGCTTTTTCTGTTAGACTCGGGTATACTGACGCGAACAAAACTTTTTAGAACTTCTCTCGCTAATTCTCAGGAGCCTCACGTAACTATGCCTAATATCAAGTCGGTGATCAAAGATGTCAAGCGCTCACGCCAGCGTCAGCTTCGCAACCAGGCTGCCAAGTCGCAGATCAAAACCTATGTCAAAAAGACCCGGGCACTGATCGCTACTGGTTCCGCTAAGACCGAAGACATCGCAACCAGTGTCTCCAAAACAGTCAGTGTCATTGACAAAGCCCTTAAGCACGGAATCATTCACAAGAATGCCGCCGCTCGCCGCAAGTCCCGCCTGATGAAGCGTGTCACCGACGCGGTCGCCGCTTAACTGTCGATACTTATCTCAGAATATTAACCCTCTGTGTCTCAGTGAGAAGCAGGGGGTTTCGTTTTTTTCACTTCGATGCATTTTGTTATGAATAAACTTCTGCGATTTACTTATCTTGCGTCACTTCTGCTGCTCAGCGTATCGCTTTCAAAAGCTTTTGCCGATGACGGCATCTTTCCCCCCGCTCCGGCTGCTGCCCGCTCAATCAACTTTGACGGCAAAGGCTTTCTGGTCAATGGACAGCGGACTTTTCTGGCGTCAGGCGGCATGGAATACGCCCGTATCCCCCATCAGCTCTGGCGTGACCGACTGCTGCGCCTGAAGCGGGCAGGATTTAACACAGTCGAGATTTACACGTTCTGGAACTTTCATGAGTCGACCAAGGGCAAGTTTGATTTCTCTGGCGATAAAGACCTGGATGCGTTTCTGAAGCTGGTCAAAGCCATGGATCTGTACGCCATCGTCCGTGTCGGCCCCTACATTTGTGCGGAATGGGACAGCGGCGGTTACCCGGTCTGGCTGCGGTTTGAGCCGGGTGTGCGTGTCCGTGAGGACAACCCGCAATTCGAGAAATATATGGACCGGTGGCTGGACCATCTGATGCCAATCGTGTCCTCAAACCAGATCAATCACGGCGGCCCGGTGATCTTGGTCCAGCTTGAGAACGAGCACCCGCAAGGCTGGGGGCGCGAGACACCCAGCGCGTATTTCAGGCACCTGCGCGATAAGGCGCTCTCCCTAGGCCTGGAGGTCCCATGGTTCTTCAGTGGATTGCATCACAGCTCAGACCCGGCTGGAGATAATCCGTGGGGCAGCCAGGACCGTACTAACCCATGGTTTTCCACCGAGTTCTGGTCGGTCTGGTACGACCATTATGGAGCGGCGCCCGAAGACCTGGTTTATGACCGGCGATTCTGGAAGGTTCTGGCCTATGGCGGTAATGGCTTGAACTTTTATATGCTGCACGGCGGCAGCAATTTCGCATCGTGGAACGACGACGAAGACGCCGCCTCTTATGATTACGGTGCGGCGATCGGGCAGGCGGGCGACCTGCGCCCGATCTATTACCGTTTCAAACGAGCTGCACTGTTCGCGCGCAGCTTCCAGACGATTTTAGAAAACAGCGATAATGCTACGGACGTTTATCAGAACTCCGCGACAGAGGCTGGCATCCGTGTCACAGCGCGGGTCAGCCCCGTGGGAACCTTGCTGTTTTTAGACAATAACAGCAAAGCACCAATCAAAACGCAGATCAAAGAGGCCGATGGCACGCTGTTCCCCACCAAGACCCCGCTCACAGTCGCACCAGGCCAGATCGTGCCGGTGATCCACGATTTCGCACTCTTGCCAGGAGTTAAATTAGAGCGCTCCACACCGCTGCTGGGCATCGTCACTCTGGGCAAGACAACGACACTGGTAGCGTATGGCCCTCCCGGCGATGCTTCGGACCTGCGTTTCCGCGTATCGGGACAAGTTACAAAAGCCGGTCCCGGTGTCATACAGAGGGGCAATTTGCTGTCGGTGCGCGTCCCTATCGGCAACACCGTAGTTGCCAGTTTGTTTCAAGTGGGGGAGCAGACGATACGCATTCTCACCATGAGCACGGCGAACTCCGACAATACGTGGTTTGTAGATAACAACGTACTAGTTGAGCCGGGCTTTGTCGGGGAGACAAAAATTGTGAAGGGCAAGCTCACTCTCTCCGCGGAGTACCCGACGGAGGCACTTGTCCCTGCTCTCGTTTTTGGGGCGGGGGCAGAGCAGACATTTCTGCCGCAAATTGCTCCCTTGATCATGCCCGCTGTTCCGACTCTCAGGCCCTGGCGGACACACGCCGGGGATGCCGAAGCATCGCCAAGCTTTGCAGACAGCGATTGGAAGAGCAGCACCGATCCGCTGCCGATGGGTGCGGATGGTGACTACGGAGCATATGCCTGGTACCGAACGAATATTCGAACGCCCAAAGCGGGCACGTATGCCCTGCGGTTCACCGACGGCGGCGACAACGCTTCCGTTTTTATCGGTGGCAGGCACATTGGGACGACCACGGTTAAAAAGGGTCTCACGCTGGCACTTCCCGCTGGCCCCAGCTCTCTTGCCATCCTGACAACCCATTATGGGCGGCCAAAACTGTTCGGTTATCTGGGACCAATCGATACCGTAGATGCAAAGGGCCTGCGCGGTCCGGTTATCCTCGACACTGGAAGGGCGGCGGAGACAGCAATCACCCACTGGCGTATCAAGCACGACGACCACCCCTCGCAGCCGCCAGCAGCGACGACCGGGGCAGACTGGACCGATGGGACGACCGGGCCGGAGATCTTTCAGGGGAAGCGCGGGTACGCTTGGTACCGGACGGCTCTGCCAAATGTCCCTGGCCCACACCGCCGCCTGCGTTTTGAGAATGTCGACGACGATGCGACTGTCTATTTGAACGGCAAGCAAATCGCTTCGCATCAGGGATGGGGGGCGGCATTCGATGCACCGCTGGAGACAGCCTGGATTGAGGGGAAATCCAATGAACTGGCCGTCCTGGTCTATAACTCGGATGGCGGAGGGGGTATCCAGGGCGCAGTGGCACTGCAGACCGTCGCCGAGGGCGACGAGATCGCGGTGCAAAACTGGAAAATGCACGGGGGTATCGGCGACCTGCCTTTGGTTTGGAACCCAATTGCGACAGGACCAGCGGAGAACGTCCCCTCCTGGTACGAAACGACATTTACTACCACACCGCCGGCGCTGACCGGCCCGCACCCGATCCTGCGCGTGACGACAACTGGCCTGTCACACGGTTTTGTCTGGCTGAACGGACACAATCTAGGCCGGTACCCGGAAAAGATTCCGGTCGATGGCCTGTACCTGCCCGAACCCTGGTTGATCCCTGGGGAGAACCAACTGGTCTTTTTTGACGAAGAAGGCCGCTCCCCATCCCAGGTCAAGCTGACATCGGAGAAGGCAGCAGGCCGATTTGCAGTTGTGCTGACGCAGAAATAGCCAGCTGCCGAGTGATCCACTCATCGATCATCGTGCGGGATAAACTTACGGGGGGAGGCAGCTCAGGGAGATTCTCGACCGTAAACCATTCGGCATGATCCAGCTCGACCCCATCCACCTGAATATCACCGCCCGCATAGCGGGCGGTGAATCCCAGCATCAGCTGATGCGGATAAGGCCAGGGCTGGCTGCCGACATAGGCGAGATCGGTCAGCTTTAGCCCCGTCTCCTCCATCGTTTCCCGCCGAACGCACTCTTCAAGAGATTCGCCCGACTCCACGAACCCAGCCAGGATGCTGTAACGGTTCCCCCACCCCGGCTTGTGTGCCAGCAGCAAACGGGGGCCGTCATGCACCAGAATGAGTGTCGCGGGGGTTACGTGCGGGTAAGCGATATGGCCGCACTCCGGGCATAATCGCCCCCAATCACCGTCGCGAGGCTCGGTGTGGTGCCCGCAGACCGGGCAAAACCCACTGGTGCGGCGCCAGTACAGCATCTGCTGGGCATACCCAGCCAGTGTGTATTCCGCCTCTGAAAGCTCTCCATAGAGGCTGCGCAGACTCCTAACCACCCAGCCCTCGGGAACATCGAGATCTGGGTCGAAATCCGCCGCAAGGCAGGGAATGCTGCCCAGTGTTCCAAGGTAGAGAGGTGCCCGCAGGCACAGAGCCTCGACGGTACTCGAGCCTCCTCGGTGCAGTGAGCTTTGTCCTTCGGCCCCGCGTATCAGAAGTCCATCTTTAGAAAATACCAGCCAGAGTGCCGGACCGGGTGCGGGGTGCGCCGGGGGGAAGGCATGCGTGAAAGTCGTTGAGAGAATGTCCATAAACTAAAGTTCTAGGTGCAGGTGGATTTTCCTCCTGGACATCGGACTTTGGGAAGAGATTACTTAAAAGAGTCGTTCAACACGAAAGTTGAGCGTCCACCCCCCCGATGTCACTCGGCGGTCGGCGTTATCTGATGCTCCGCCGCCGCCAGACCCTCCCCCCGACCCGAGAGGAATCAGCTGCGAAGCCTCCAGGCCGATGCGAAAACTCCTCACTGGATAGAGGTAACGACTCTGCAAAAGTAAGACTCGCAAATTGTCCTGGCGGTACGTCGTTTGGCCGGTTTTGAGCAGACCGAAGAAACGCACGTCATAGTACGCATCTCCGCGCAGACTGACCTGGAGTAAGCGCGCCGCCAGATGCAGTTCCTGACCACTCGCAGCAGTCTGACTCCATCGCACACCCAGACCGTCTTTACTAATCGCGTAACTTGCACCGTAATGAAGATTGGATGCCAGGCCATAGCCGGCCTGCAGCACACGCGGGTCGGGAACGAAGCCCTGAGTCCGCCAGTGCTCCCGAGACGATTCCAGAAAAAAGCCCAGAGTATGATGCGCCCCGAATTCTCTCTGGAATCCCAAGCCGAGACTTTCTTCACGGTGGGTTGTTTCGGCACTCCCGACATCCCGTGACGATTCGCGCTCCACAGCGTGGATGCCGCGCAGCGATTCGCCGTCGAGATATGCGAACAGGCTGGTACGATCACCAAGACGGCGGCGTATCGCTATCAAACCCGTCAGACCCGTATCCCCAAAGGGCAGGGTCAGCCGTGTCGCAGCCCCTGCCTCTGAGAGTTGGAGACGGCTCGGTTCTTCTTTGCGCCCGGCGACGGCTTCAAAGCTCCAGGTACTGGATAGGGGCAGTCGCAGACCGACCAGTGCCAGTCGTTCCCGGCCTTGATACCGAAACGGTGGAGTTGTCGGAAAAATCGTAAATATGCCGTCGTACAGGTGCGTCGTGCCGTCTGCCGCGTAGGAAGTTTCCCGGTATCCGGCATAGACCAGCATGCGATGCGTCAGAGGCCACTCCAGTCGGACTTCCGGCTGACGCAGATGCCCGCGAAGATGAAGCGCCTTCCCGCCATCATTATCGACGAGACCGATCTCGAGCGTGCGGCGACTAAGCACCAACTGCGGGCACCGAGAAGAATTTCCAAGTTTCGCACGCAGTCGTAAGAGCGATCCACTGGCATGAATATCTTCCACAAGCCCTTCTCGTCCTTTATTGACGTGCGCCGTCAGCTCGTCTTTTCCTTCCCAGGAAACCCCGGGTAAGGAGTTAGCATCCGGTCGGGATTGAA
>JANXMY010000136.1 GCA_025354405.1 Armatimonadota bacterium | reverse complement strand
TGGCGGGGCGTTCACCGGGGGAATACTCAGCACGACCGTGGTCCGGGCGTAGATCCAGGCGCCGTCGTAGGGCTGCAGGGAATCCGTGGTGGGGCTGAGTGCGTCATACTGACCCGAGGCCATGTTGTAACGATACAGTGTCGGCTGCACCAGCTGGCTGGTAGCGATCACACCCGAGTACCCGCCCGTCGGGACATCTACGGTCATGCCCGAGAGAGGAGCGGCGGACTGGAAGGGGTCACCGATCTGGTTCCAGCCGGGTTTCAGAGTGATCTGGAACGACTGGCTGGTCGGCACCGCCACACCGGGCAGATGGATGAAGGCCGGAGCCGGGAACTTGATCCAGTAGGCCTGACCGGGGCGCAGGGTATCCGCCGGCGATGTCGGGTAGAAGACGTACGCGCTGAAGTCCGGCTGCCACTGAATCAGGCGCGGGCTGGGGCTGCGCAGAGGCGGGGTCAGGCCGAACAGGGCTGCGAAATCGCCGCCCGCCGCCGTGTAGTCAAAGGGCGCGGAGATCATCTGCAGGCCTGCAGCGAACGGATGCGCCGCGGTCAGCACGAAGTTCTGTACCAGCGAGGTGCCCCCAGCGAGAGTGACGCCGAAAGCTGTGGCCCCGGAGTAGCCGGTGGTGGTCGTGGTGCCGCCCGGAGCAGCGGCGATGGTCGAGGGATCCACGATAATGTTCAGAGACAAATTCCCGGGAACCGTGAGTGAGTAGGCCCCGTTGCCGTCGGTGACGGTCGTGCCCTTAAGGCCGCCAGTGACTGAGGACGTCACATTGATCGTCGCACCAACAAGTGCAATGCCGCTGGAATTCGTGACAACTCCCGTCAGCGAAGCCGTGGTCGTCCCCTGATCCGGATTGAACGACAGATTGGCAAGCAGCTTATCGCCGACAAACGAGCCGATGCCAGTGGCATCGTCGTAGCCGGGCAGAGCCTGATAATACAGATTCGTTTTGCCATCGGCAATATCATGGAACTCAGTGGCGTAGTTGGGACCGCTCGCAATCGCATATAGGGGTCGGTTCGCAAAGCCCAGTGTCCCCAAGCCGTTGAGAGTGCGCTGCTGGTTGACCAGAGCGGCAAACGCAGCCCAGAGCGGAGAAGCAGCACTGGTTCCGCCATCGGTTTCCACTTTACCAGTGACGTAAATATCGTAGCCGGTGTCTGGGTTAGAGTTCAAGGAGACATCTGGGACGTCGCGGTTTGTCGGCGAAGCCCCCAGCCCCGCCTGGTAGGTAGGCTTGGCCCAGACCGCGCTGATGCCGCCGCCGCCGCCTTCCGGTCCGGCCAGGCTGGCGGGACTGCTGACGTTCCAAGTCGATTCCGAGACGTACATGCCGGGCTTCGCAATGGGAACAGTCGCAGAGGTAGGAACTGGTTTGTTATACTTTAGAGACGTCCCGCCTACTCCGGTGGCGTAAGGCTGTGAGGCCGGGTTGTCCACGGAAAGGCTGTAAACCAGGGGGTTCGCCGCTGAATAGTCATCATAGGCTCCCTGATCCCCGGCGGAGCAGAAAACGGATTGGCCCTGGGCCGCCATTTTCCGAAATGCCGTGTCTTCACCGCTGCGGATCGCCGGATCTTCTTCCAGCTCCGGGACGCCCCAGCTGCAGCTGATGACTTTGAGCAGCGGTTTGCCGTCTATGCCGGTATCGCTGGCCATCCGGTTGAAAATGGTCAGGGCAGCGTTGGTATTGGTAACCTGATTGGCCTGATACACATAAAGATTGGTTAGGTTGGGGGCAAGTGCCAGCACCATGTCGATGTCGAGGGTCACTTCACCCTGCCCGGACCGATTAATAATCTTGCCGTCATACCCGCCCAGAAGGACATTTTGCAGCACCGAAGGGGTGGTGGCTGTCGCCGTCAGCACCGTCGGCAGGCTAAATTGATTGACATACAATGCGATGTCTTTGGGATCGTAGCTGTCCAGCTCGAACAGCCCTACCGTTTGACCGGTTCCATCGAGCGGCGCAGTCGTTGCAGTCCCGGCCGTGCCGGTACTGGTCGCCGGGCCGGGATACAGGGCAGTCAGAGTATCGAGGCTGTAGGCATACTTGATATCGTTAGGTGCCAGACCGCCATTCGGGCCGCTTCCAATCGCCGTAGTACCCGGCAGGGGCGTAAGAGCACGAACACCAGGCCGCTGCGAGGAAAACAAGTGGGTGTGCGGGCGCATCTGGCTAAGGTTGCTGAGGCCCGCAACTCCGGCCAGGCGAGCCGCAATGTTACTGGGCAGGCGCGGAGCCATGGCATTTGCATATACCGTGCGGCCATCGCGCATCTTGTATTGGCCCAGCTGAACGCCAAAAGCCGTCTCAAGGGCGGAGACCGGACCACTGACAGTCAGCAGTGTCCGTCCAGCCCGCGTCTCGGTGACCGAGAGGCCCTGGGACCGCGCAAAGGATGCGACTGCCGTGTAGTCTTCAACGGACGGCGCAAACTGGACATCGAATTCAGCTGGGGTGAGAAATTTGCCGTACAGCGCGTCGCCGGGTGTATACATGCGGCGCAGCAGCGTGTCCAGCTTGGGCTGGTTACGCAGCGGCAGCGTGAGCCCCACGGAGAGTGTCTGTGCGGAGGCCAAACGCCCCATCAGACGCGCGCCGCGCAGCGCGGGGGTTGCCGCCGCACTGTTTTGGACCGCGATACGCGGCTCCGCGGCAGAGGCAGGCTGAGGTGCCGACCCGCTGAGAAAGAGGGTCAGCAGCACGGATGCGAGCACGGACGGCGTGCCGGGGAAAATATCTTTAAGGGACATCGAGAACAAACTCCTTGACGAACTCAGGAATGCAAGACTTGACGAACTCAGGAATGCAAGACGCGAACTCTGTAAACCAAACTTCTTCCTATTATAGAGGAATGCGCCGCCTGTGTCAAGAGACAATTCAACAAAAAGTGCCCTGCTTCGAATTTCAGCGAAAAATCGTTGACAAAGGACAAATAAGAGGGCTATAATATCTTCGTGTTCCGGGGTCGTCCAATGGCAGGACGAGAGTTTTTGGAGCTCTTTATCGGGGTTCGAATCCCTGCCCCGGAACCAATCCCATCTGTGGGGAAAAGCAAGCACCGCAGGATTTTTCGGGCAAGATTGGTACAATCCGCATCATGGAAACAGAGTATTTTCGTGCCGACGATCCGATCACCCTGACTCAGGGGGAATGGCAGGAGCTTGTTTCTTCGATACAAAACCTCGTGCAAGCCAATAGAGCCCTCCTGGAAACGGTCTCGGAGCTGATGGCTCAGCGGAATGAAGCCTTTTCGCTTCAAGCGCCGCCCGTTCCCGGCCTCGACCCCTACGACCTCACTCAGCTCAATCTTCTGATAAAACCCAGCCCTGGTCCTCTCTAGTTCTTAGCCTCCAAAAATGCTCTCAGACTCCAAAAATGCTTTGAGGTTGCGGTTTCGGATGACCAGAAAGCGAAGCATATAACGCCTCAAAACGAGACGGTCCACCACTTTCCCCAGCACGCCCAAAGGCGCAACCCATTCCAGACGGTCTCGCATCAGAGTTTTGTTCCCCACTGCGGTAAATGTATGCCGGTGCAGGAGACACTGAAACACCCCTGACACCGCCTCGTCGGCAAACAGTACCGGCCGCTCAAACTCCGTGATCCGCGAGGTCAGCCGCTGCCGTACCCCCAGATGCACCGCTTCGAACGTCAGCACGTCCCCTAATTCCGCAAAGCCGCTCGTCTTCGTCCCGACTAATTTCTCCCGCGTGTGCGCGACCGTGCGCGTGTGCAGCTCCAGGTCGCGGCACAGATCGAAGCAGCGTTCGATGGGGGCATGAATTTCTGTGACCAGGGTGATGATAGGCATTCAGGGCTAGCTCCAATTCATATCCAGGCCAAGCCGTCCCAAAGCGGGTGACCCAATCCGCATGGCGTAAAGAGCAGCCCCCGGAAACCGAGAGGCAGCCCATCGGCGCGTCTTTTTTCTGGTGGATGGGAACAAGACCGAAATTATGGGTTCCGCTCACGCTGAGGGCAGTCATGTGGGCGATACGATACTATTTGAGGATACAAGGGCCTCAACTTTAATTCAGCTTTTGCGAAACCTAGTCCTTCCGGTAACAGCTCATATCACAGGTATGGATAGCAGACGTGTCCATAAGGGTTCGGTAATTGTAAGCTGCACAATCTACAAAGGTGGCAATACTGACTTTGCTTGCAGACCTCTCCAGCACGCCTTTGGACGGACCGTTTGAGCCGATACCGGCGCGATGCACCATCCATTCCAAATCATTGGCTTCTTTCGCGAGGTATTCCATGACCGCTTCATTGTCCTCATGCTGCCCGATGTATCCACGTGCCAAAGTGTTTCTGATTATCCAAAAAGCTGGCGACAAGGGCTTACCAGGTTGCTTGCTCAAGCCTCCTGCCTGATAGAGAAACCGCTTGACCCCTTCCCGGCGCATGGCCGGAACCAGGTTTTGCACAAATGCCGTGTTGATCTTGGCATTGTTTTGTAGCGTGGCATCCCCCAGCATGGAAACGACAAAATCTGCCCCCTGCACCAGCTCGTCCAGGTTGGAAATATCGGTGACGGACCCCTGATGTACTGCTAAGTCCGGATTCTTGACGGCTAGTTTCGCTGGATTTCGTGCCAAGGCCCTGACCTTGTGCCCTTCTTTCAAGGCAAGAGAAACGAAGTGCTGCCCGGTTTGGCCTGTAGCGCCAAACACGAGGAATGTCTTTTGCTGGTTCATGTAATTGGTTCTGTTTTAACGTAAGTTGACTGAGTGACCGGACCTGTCAAATCGAACTCCATACCTTTACTCGTTTCGGTTGTTATAGTGTACCGGGAAAAAAGCGAAAGAGACAGCCTCCTATGATTTGTGTAACGTTATTCAAGTTGCTCGGCTTGTGGTTTTTGGTATGGTGGCGGGATGCATCCGCCCGCCTTCAATCCTAATGATCTGCTTTCCGATTGGCCGGAATGCTTCCTGCACGTCTATTGCCGCTGCGGACGGTCAACGCATTCGCCGGTAAAGCTACTAATCCGGGAAGTAGGCGACCATGCTTTTAGGGCCGTGCTGTCGCGTCTGCATTGTAAATTGTGCGGTGGCCTTCCGGCTCCGGTGTACCTCTGCGCGGGGCATCATCGTATGGCGTTTGCTGGTGGGATGGGGGATTGGACAGTGGAACTGGTGGCCGCTCCGAAATAGGCGCGGCCTCTACCGTTTCAGGGTCGGGAGTAACTTGGCGAAGTGTTCCACAAGCTCGGCGACGGTCGGCTTGTTTTTAGACTGGTAACGCTGGGTCTGGTAGCCGGCTGCTCTTAGAGCCTATCCTGATAGGCTGTGATTGTGGTAAACTCTTGGCATGAGCGATCAATCCATATCTCTGTCTGAAGCCTCCGCCATATCTTTGTCTGAAGCCTCCGCCATATCTCTGTCTGAAGCCCCTACGAAAGTCCCCGTGCGCCGGGATTGGCGTATGCCGGATGAGCTGTGGG
>JANXMY010000089.1 GCA_025354405.1 Armatimonadota bacterium | reverse complement strand
ATCCGACTTCAAGTAACTGCGGAGGATGAAATGCACGTTCACTGTCTTTCACTCAGCCAATTCGATGTCTCGCTGCCGGAGCGTGGTCCCCCGCAAATCTGAGGCTAGTCATTTCAGAATAACCGAAAAAAACAACCCAAGAAATTTGCGTGAAGCGGCCTATCGGTCAACTCGATAGGCCGCTTTGCTTCTGCCTATCCCAGTCGCGACAACCATGCCGAATTTTACTCGTCTCATCAATTCGAGCCGCCTGCTCTCCGGCATCATTCTTGCTGCCTTGCCGGTGACGGCCCGGTGTCAGGTTGTGCCGCCTGCTCCGACCACTCTTCCCTCGCCGCTGACGCTGCAAGCCGCCATCACGATCGCCCTTCGGCAGCAGCCGCAGGTCTACATCGCCCGTGATCAGATCACGCAGGCTTCCGGGCAAAAGCTTCAGGCCCAGTCGCAGTACTATCCGACCCTCACGCCCCGCTACCAGTTCCAGAGCCGTCAGCAGACTTTTATCGGCGTCCCCGCCAATACGTTCAGCACCCCAGCGACGACTAACCAGACAACGCTCGTGCAGGGCGGTGGCCTGGCGGTCAGCCTGAACCAGAACCTTTTTGACGGCGGGGCGCGTGAAGCAGCGAATTCCCAGGCGCGGCGTGCGGTCGACGCCGCCGATTTCGGCAGCCTGAACACGCGGCAGGCAACGATTTTAACGGTCACGCAGGATTACTACCAGATCCTGCTGGCACAGGACTTGGTGAAAGTGGCTCAGGTCCAGGTCGCCCGCTACCAGCAGGCCGTGGAGCTGGCCCAGGCGCAGATCGCCGCCGGGACCCTCGCCGCGAAAAATGTCTACCAGGCCCAGTCCGACCTCGCCAATGCTCAGGTCACTCTGCTGCAAAACCAGAATCAGCGGCAGCTGGCGTCCGCCGCGCTGAAAAACGCCCTCGGGGTTGCGACAAATGCCCCTGTCGAGCCGGCCCCTCTGGCCGCCGGTGACCAGCTTCCGCCGATTCCCGACGCCGGGCCTCCTCTGACACTCGACGCCGCTTTGACGGCTGCCTATGTGCTCCGTCCGGATCTGCGCCAGCAGCAGGCGGTGGTGGAGAGTCAGAACGCCGCCGTGCAGCTGGCCAAGCGACAGGCGGGGCTGACGGTGCGCGGAGACTATGCGCTGACCTATCAGGCGACCAATGACCTCGGAGCACGTGGAACCGATTCCCAAATTTCGCTCACCGGTTCCTATCCTTTGTTCGATGCGGGGAATGTGCGCGGTGCGGTGCGGATCGGGCAGGCCCAGCGCGATCAAGCCCGGAATCAACTCGAACTGATCCGCCAGCAGATCCGGCTGGACGTCGAATCAGCGGTTGGGACCCGCGCCACCAACCTTCAGGAGGCGCAGCTGGCCCAGGCGGCAATTACCGCCGCCCAGGTCAATTTCGATGCCGCCGTCGCCGCCCGCCGGGAGGGAATTGGCACCCTGCTGGACATCACGATTGCCCAAACGACTCTGACCCAGTCGGAGAACCAGTACGTCACTGCAATCTACAATTTCTACACCGCCGATGCCCAACTTCAGCGTGCGCTGGGGCAAAATGATGTGGGCTTCCGGTGATTGTTGCCCGAGTTCGGCCGTGTGGTTAAAAACCACTCCGCCGAACTTGCTTTTCTCATCTTTCTCGTCTTTTGGAGGTTCTCCCATGCGTTTTGGATTCTGCGTTCCCGCCGAGCAGTCGGCAATCATCTCCGGGCTTGGCTACGATTACCTGGAATGGCCTCTTGCAGTGACCCTGTCGAACCCAGCGGACGAATTAGCCGTGAGCCATCTTTCGATCAAGCCGGAGGCGTTTAATGTCTTCCTGCCGGGCGACTTGAAAGTCGTTGGCGAGGACGTGGACCAAGAAGCCCAGATTCGCTATCTTCAGAAAGCATTTGCTTACGTGGCCTCTGTCGGCGGCAAAATCGTTGTCTTCGGGAGTGGACGCTCACGCGGTGTGCCCGAGGGGTTTTCACGGCTCGAAGCCGCACGTCAGACCCTCGAATTTCTCCGGCTCTGCGCGCCACTTGCGGCGGCCCAGGGGGTGACAGTTGCGATCGAGCCGCTTAACCGGGGGGAGTGCAACGCGATTAACAGTGTCGCAGAAGCCTATGGAATTGCTGAGGAAGTCGCACACCCCGCACTCGGCGTGCTGAGCGATCTTTACCATGTCACCGTCGAAGGGCAGTCTTTTGAGGAGACTCGGGCCGCTGGGACCCAGCTCAAGCACATCCACGTCGCGGGTGCCGAGGGGCGGCGCGTCCCGAATGCGCAGGATCTGGAATATCTGGCACGGTTTTTTGCGGTGCTGAAAGAAAGCGGGTATGCGGGCCGTATTTCTGTGGAGGGGACGATACAAGACTTGCCGCGTGAGGCAGAAGCGGCTCTGGACGTGCTGCACCGGGCGTGGGAAATGAGCTGAAGCCCTCCAAATTCCCTACCGCCCCAGCCTTGCCGTCAGTACGCAGACGGTCAGGCAGAGCGCGGCGGAGATCGCGGCGAACGCGGCGGCAGTGTGTGTGTCCCCGGACAGCGTTGCGTCGTAAATTGCAAGCGGCATGGTCTGGGTTCGGCCCGGAGTGTCCCCGGCGACCATCAAAGTCGCCCCAAAATCGCCGAGGGCGCGGGCGAAGACGAGTGTCGTCCCGGCGATGAGGCCGGGCCGGGCCAGCGGCAGCAGGACGAAGCGCAGAACGGCTCCGAAGTCCGCGCCGTCCACATAGGCTGCCCCCACGATCTCCGGGTCCACGGCGGCCAGGGCGATCCGTGCCTGCGTGATGAATAGGGGGAGAGATGCAACACAGGCGGCCACCACCGCCCCCTGCCAGGTGAAAACAAGCGGGTGCCCGTGGGCCTCCAGCCATTGTCCCAGAATTCCCCGGCGCCCGAGCCCCACTAAAAGCGCGTAGCCAAGCACTGTGGGCGGCAGGACCAGCGGCAGCAGGGAGAAGCCTTCCAGCAGCTCCCGCCCGGGAAACTTGCCCCGGCCCAGGGCGTAGGCCACCGGCAGCCCCAGCAGGATGCTGAACACCGTCGCCCATCCGGCGACCTTGAGCGAGAGCCAGAGCGGCGACCAGTCCATGCTTAAGGCCGCTTCGGCAGGCTGTAGCCGTAACGCTTCCAGACCTTCTCGGTATCTTTGCTTGTCAAGAAGTTGATAAACGCCAGGGCCTGGGTCGTCAGCGTCGTCGTCCGCACCAGACCCAGGCTCTGCATGATCGGTGCGTGCAGCTTGTCGTCGACGACAGTATAGGGATTTGTCTTGTCTTGAATCACGAGTGAGAGAGCGGTCAGTGCGACCTCGGCATTGCCGCTCTGGGCAAACTGCAAAGCCTGCCCGATATTTTCCGCCTGTACCAGCTTGGGCGCGACACTTGCCGTCAGCCCCAGCTTTGCAACCGATTCCTGGGCCGCGAAGCCATAGGGGGCTGTCTTCGGATTTGCGATCGCGATGTGGGCATAGGCCGGAGATGCGAGGTCCTCCAGACGGGCGGGGTGATGCGCGGCGTCCTGGCGGCTCCAGAGCACGAGGTGACCGATGGCATACGGCCGCACGGTGCTGGCGATCAGCAGCCGCTCCTCCGCCAGCTTCTGCACGGTGGCAGTGTCGGCGGCGATGAAAACGTCGATCGGCGCTCCGTTTTCGATCTGCACCGCCAGCAGTTTTGTCGCCCCATATGTGGGCAGTACTGCGAACCCGGTCTTTTTCTCGAATGCCGGGATCAACGCTTCCGTAAACACTTTTTGCAGGTTTGCTGCCGCCGCCACTTTCAGCGGCTCCGCCTTCCCGGAAGCACCAAGACAAATCAACAGCGCAATTGTCGACATCCAAACTTTAACGTGCAAGCAGCACCTCCGTAGACTTGATGATCGCGGTCGCCTCAACGCCGGGTTTCAGCCCCAGCCGCTCCACCGACGATCGGGTAATGACCGATACCACTTCCTGCCCGTTTCCAAGATCGAGTGTCACCTCGCACAGAACACCGTCCCCTGTGACCTCGCGCACAATCCCGCGCAGGGCATTACGGGCACTGATTAACATCGGCTCTCGTATCGTGTCCTTTTCCGACTCTGACCTTCCAGAGTTGGGGTGGGGAGCGTCGACCCCTAACGCCGCACGCACCGCTGCGATTGCCGCCTCGTCATAGAGCCGCCACCCCCGCCAGTCGCGCTCCGGCTGAGGAATACGCCCGGCCTTTTCCCAGGCCGCCAGCGTTTTTGGCGTAATATGGAGCATCTGTGCCACCTGGGCGCGGGTAAGTTGTACGGGCATAACTATATCAAAGCTCGGGATAGGTAAGATGGGTAAGTTGTACCCTAGAGGGGCTGTACGAGTCAAGATTTCTTGAGGGGGCAAGCAAAAAGGGCAGGGCAAGCCCTGCCCGGATTAGAAATCTGGGTCTTCTACAAAGCGATTGTCTGCGAAGGCAGACAATCGCACCTCAAAAGACCTGCACTTCCAGTGCAGGGTACTGACGCAAGAGGTTTAATGTTTAAACGTCCAGAAGCGGTTGGCGAAGAAGTTCCAGAAGACCAGCACGCCGGTGGCGACGAGCTGGGCGAGATTGGTGGCTTTGACCATGGAGATATGAAAGTCGTTTTCGAGGGGGACGGAGATCAGGCGGACAAACAATAAGTCCAGACCCCAGCTGACGAGGTTTACCAAAAGAAACTGCGTGAACTGAGTGTGGACGGCCTTGATCGGGGCGTTTTTGAATGTCCAGCGACGGTTCCAGAAGTAGCCGTTGATCACTGACACCAGAAAAGCCACGGTCACGGCCGCGTATTTGTTTTGGTGCAGCACGATCAGCATCAAGTTCAAGACGGCGAAATTGACGATCGTGCTGCTAACTCCGACCAGGCCGAACTTGACGAGCTGGCGCACACCGGGCTTTTGCGCGATGCGAACCAGCGACGTAACTTTTTCCGGTGTCGTATTTTGGGGTGCTGTCATCAAGCGGGGACGGGTTCCTCTCGGAAAGATTGGATCGGTTGCTTCATCTTCGGGGTGGCCGAGGCGCGTCCGACACTGTGGTATTCGAAGCCCAGCCGGCGCAGGCGCTCCGGGTCGTAAAGATTCCGGCCATCGAGGATCAGGGGCCGGGCCATCAGGGCACTAACGCGCTCGAAGTTCAGGTTCTTGAACTCATTCCACTCGGTGACAATCACTAGAGCATCGGCCCCGGTCGCCACTTCGTAGGCGTTTGCCCCGTAGGTGATGTGCGGGAAGACACTCTTCGTGTTTTCCATCGCAATCGGGTCATAAGCTTTCACCGTGGCTCCCGCCGCCAGCAGGTCGGTGATGACATCCAGCGACTTGGCTTCGCGCATATCGTCGGTGTTGGCTTTGAATGCCAGGCCGAGAATACCGACCGTCTTGCCCTTCAGGTCATCGCCGCCCAGCGCTTCGTGGATCTTGGCGATAAAGCGCTTCGGCTGCTCTTCGTTGGTCTGGATCGTCGCCGCCAGCAGCGGGAACTCGCATCCATAGCTCTGGGCCGTGTGCAGCAGGGAGCGGGTGTCTTTTGGGAAACACGACCCGCCGTAGCCGATGCCCGCGTTCAGGAAGGCAGTGCCGATGCGCTTGTCCAGGCCCATGCCCTTGACGACCTGCGTCACATCTGCCCCGGCCTCTTCGCAGATATTCGCGATAGCATTGGCGAACGAGATCTTCGTCGCGAGGAATGCGTTGGACGCATACTTGATCATTTCGGCACTCGCCACGTCGGTGACGATCATCGGCCGCTCCAGCGGGGCATACAGCTCCAGCAGGCGCATGGCGACGATCTTCGACGGAGCGCCGATCACGATGCGGTCAGGGACCAGGGTGTCGGTGATGGCCGAGCCTTCGCGCAGGAACTCCGGGTTCGAGACGACGTCGAAATCCACCGCTCGCCGCTTATTGGTCTCGATGACTTCGCGCACGAAGTCTCCGGTCCCGACGGGCACGGTGCTCTTGTTGACGATGACTTTGTAGCGGTTCAGGGCGCGGGCCACGCCTTTGGCGGCATCTTCCACGTATGACAGGTTGGTTGAGCCGTCCTCGCGGGGCGGCGTGCCGACGGCGATGAAGACGATCTCCGCCTTCTGCACCGCGCTGTCCAGGTCCGTCGTAAACGAAAGCCGACCATCGGCGACGTTGCGTGCGACCATCTCTTCCAGCCCTGGCTCATAAATGGGCATGATGCCCTGGTTCAGCCCGTCTATCTTCGCAGACAGTTTGTCCACGCAAACGACATCATTTCCCATGTCCGCGAAAACGACGCCCGTAACCAAGCCGACATATCCCGTTCCAATTACGCAAATATTCATGTGATTCTAGCACTCCTGCAAATTAGTCTTACAGTTGATATTATTGCAAAGTTCATGCCAATTCTTTACATTGCATGATAATAGGTCTGCAAAGGTCCATACTCTTCGTTCAATGCGTTCTGTCGAGGCGCTGCTTCTCTTGGCTCGCAGCACACACTTTACTTCTTTTCACCACTCTCCATGTACCAATTCAGCGTTCGTGTTAATCCATCGGTCAAGGTGACCGAAGGGGTGAATTGGAGCAGTCCGGCAGCAGCGGCGATGTCGGCACGGGAGTGCTTGATGTCGCCCGCGCGTGCGGGCTGGTCATCGGTTTCGAGAGGACGGCCGAGTATCTCCGCCAGTTTTTCCACAATTTGTTTCAGCGACGCGCTTTGCCCGCCCCCGATATTGAAGGCACGGCCTCCGACGCCGCGTGTGGCGGCAGCGGCGCGTAGGTTGGCCTCAACGATATCGTCCACGAAAATGAAGTCGCGGGATTGCTCGCCGTCCCCGTAAATGGTCGGCTTACGGCCCTCGGTGATCGCCGTGATGAACTTCGGAATGACGGCGGCGTAAGCTCCGTTTGGGTCCTGGCCTGGGCCGTAGACGTTAAAGTAACGCAGCGAGACGGTCTGCAGGCCGTGCAGCCGGAAAAAGTTGCGGCAAAAGTACTCGGCGGACAGCTTCGATGATGCGTAGGGCGAGAGCGGGTCCGTCTGGGTCGCTTCGTGCTTAGAGGAGCCGGGGGTATCCCCGTAGACGGCGCAGGATGAGGCGAAGACGAACCGTTTGACCGTGCCTGCAGATCTGGCGGCTTCGAGCAAATTAATGGTACCACCGATATTGATTGCCACGCAGCCGCCGGGATCCTCGATGGAATGGGGGACAGAGGCTTCCGCCGCATGGTGGAGCACGAAGTCCGCGCCCTCGACTGCCTGGCGGCAGGCATCGGGATCTCGGATGTCGCCTTCAAGAATGGTCACATGCGGAATCTCGGTGAGTACCGCCGCCCGTGCCCGCGACGCGCCGCTGACGAAATTGTCCAGCACCCGCACTTCGTGTCCCGCTTGCCCCAGCCGGGTCGTCAAATGTGAACCGATAAATCCGGCTCCGCCCGTCACCACATAAATGCTCAATCCGCCGCCCCCTAACCGTGCCTGCTTCGGTACGGTCGCTTCAATGCCGGTATTATACCATGCTCTGCTGATTGTCGCTAGAATATCTTGCCGTCGTGCGATTATCTGCTATAATATCTATCTAAGAGTGGAAATTCTGGAGTAATTTTTTATGGCTGCGACCACAAAACCAAAAGATGAGCGTAAGCGCGATATCACCCTCCTGCACCGCAAGGCGCGGCATGAATACGCGCTGGAAGAGACTTACGTGGCGGGGATTGCCCTCACTGGCACGGAAATCAAGTCGGTTCGGCTGGGTCTGGGGAATCTCCAGGACTCGTTCTGCCGGGTGCAGAACGGCGAAGTGTTTGTCTACAACTTTTATATTGCGCCCTACGAGCAGGGGAACCGCTATAATGTGGAGCCGCGCCGGATCCGCAAGCTGCTGCTGCACAAGTGGCAGATCACGAAGATCACGACCCGAGTCAACGAGCGCGGCCTGACTATTGTGCCGACAAAGCTGTTCTTCGATAACGGCTTCGCGAAGCTGGAGATCGGAATCGGGCGCGGCAAGAAGCTCTGGGACAAGCGCGACAGTATCGCCGACCGGGACCGGGAGCGCGAAGCCCGCCGGGAAGTATTCACTCGGGAATAAGTCATTCACGTCCTGTAGATATTAGAAAGCAATCTCTCGATGAAAACTGCACTTTTAGTCCTGGTCCACGGATCGCCCAGGCCAGCTGCCAATAAAGATATGTTCCGGGTGGTGGAAGAAGTCAAAGCGCGCGGCGTTTTTGACCTGGTTCAAGTCGGTTTTATGGAGTGCAATGAACCAACTATTCCAGAAGCCGTTGATGCGTGTGTGGCCGAAGGGTCTGAAAAAGTCATCGCCGTGCCGTATTTTCTGCATACCGGAACGCATGTCGCCGATGACCTGCCGACCCTGCTGGAAGAGGCCCACGAGCGTCATCCGGCGGTCACGTTCCAGATGGGGCGCTACCTCGGTATCTCTCCTCGCCTGACGGAGATCCTTTCCGCCCGTGCCCGGGCGGCACAAGTTTAACTGCCGTTTCGTAGCATAAGACCCGCCGTCTGCTTTTAGCAGGCGGCGGTTTTTTTTGTCCTATGAAAAATATTCCCTGTAAAAATCCGGCCAGTTTACCGACAATCATTGGTGAGGCGTCAATTTCCTATGCAGAATCTGCCTTTCAAGGCAAGAATTTTCCTGTTGTTGATCTGGCTGGCCGCTCTGCTTACCGCAGGGTGGGCCATGAGTATTCGCTTGCCTCTCAGTGATGCCCAGTCCTGGGAGGGAATACTCTTCGCTGTGCTGGCAGTGGTCGCTTACGGGAAAAAAATTGTTTTGGTGCAGCTCAGCAGCGAAGAAGACTCGGTTACGATCTCTTTCGGCTGCATTCTCACATTCGCGGCACTTCTACGCCTTGGACCGCTTGGTGCGCTGGTGATTGCTGTGGTTGGCTGCCTTTCCTCCTGCGTGTATCCAAATTGTCAGCGTGGCTTTCAGATCGCCTTTAATGTCGCCGTCGCTGTGCTGTCAGCCTGGCTGGCCGGCCTCACTTTTCTGTATCTGAATACCGGTGATCTCAGCCTTCACCCCGCCCACACCATCCCGGCGGTTGCCGTGGCCAGCGTCGTCTATTTCCTGGTCAATACGGGGGTCATGGCAGTCAATAGCAGCCTCCGCACAGATCAGAAAATTCTTCCTCTTTGGCGAGAAGACTTTCTGTGGACTGCTCCCGGCTACTTCGTCGGGGCTGGGTTAGGTACGCTGGTCGTGGTTGCCTGTGGCAGTGGTTCCTGGCTGCTTCTGGTGTGTGTGACACCGTTAGCCTGGCTGACCTATCAGGCTTCCGTGGTGACCATGGGCCGGGCGCATGCGCGGCAGAAGTACATCGAAAGCCTGGCGAATCTCTATCTCGGTACGATTCGAAGTCTGGCCCTGGCCATTGACGCCAAAGACCAGTACAACCAGCAGCATATTCTTCGGGTGCAGCGTTATGCCGTCGCCCTGGCGAAACAGATGGGCTTGACAGAAAATCTTGTCGAAGCGGTCAATACCGGAGCGCTCCTGCATGATATCGGTAAGCTTGGTGTCCCAGACTATGTGCTGCTCAAGCCGGGCCGACTCAGCGAAGAGGAATTCGAAAAGATCAAAAAGCATCCCGAGATTGGCGCAGCTATCTTGGAGACCGTCGAGTTTCCCTGGCCGGTACTCCCCGTCGTTCGCTCCCACCATGAGTGGTGGAACGGCAGCGGCTACCCAGATGGTCTGAAAGGCGAAGCGATTCCCCTGACCGCCCGTGTCCTCGCCGTCGCCGATGTCTACGATGCCCTGACCTCTGCGCGCGCCTACCGCACGGCCTGGACCTCGGAGGCGGCATTGGCAGAGCTGCAGCGATCAGCGGGAACACAGTTCGATCCGGGCGTAGTCGCTGCGTTTATCCAGATTGCCGGGAATATCCCCGTCGAAGTCGTGCCCTCCGGAAAGCCCGTGTCGGATACGGTGACGGGAGGTGCGATCGTGAAGGCCGGTGATGCCGCCCGTCTGATCCAGCGCGCTTCCTCGGAGCTGTGGGCTCTGTACGAAGTGGCGCAGACTCTTTCCTCCTCACTGGGACTTCAGGAGACCCTGGAAATTCTGGGAGGTAAGCTGGAAGCGATCCTGCCGGGCACGGCGTGTCTGTTCCTGCTGCGCGAAGCGGCGGAAGACACGCTGATCGTGCGGGTCGCCGTTGGACTGAACTCCGAATTCTTCTCCGGAGCGAAGGCCGTGAGGCTCACCAGCCTCTCTCTTGCCGTCGCCACGCACCGCGAGACATACTGCGGCGGCTATGATGCCGAGGATCTGCTGCTGATCAGCTCTCAGTCCGCCCAGTGGGAGCCGCTGAAAGCCGCTTTGATCGTTCCAATCGTGCATCAGGGGGAAGTGCTGGGTACGATCAATCTCTACCACCCGGAGCCGGAGGCTTTCAGTCCGCACGACCAGCAGCTTATGGAGACTATTTCCGAGCGGGCGGCGATGGCACTCTACAACGGGCTTCTCTTCGATCGCACCCGCAGCCATGCCAACACCGACCCGCTGACCGGCCTGTTTAACTTCCGATATATAACTCAGCAGGTGGACGATCTTTGCGCCGCCGCCGATCCTGCGACTGACAGCCTGGCCCTGCTCTGCCTTGACCTCGACAGCTTTAAACCGATCAACGACAACTTTGGTCACCAAAAGGGCGATCAGGTGCTGCGAGACCTGGCCGACATCTTCCGCGAAGCTGTACGCGATACCGATATTGTCGCCCGGTACGGTGGTGATGAGTTCCTGGTCGCCCTGCGCGGAGCCTCCGCCGCTGAGGCTCGCGCTATGTGTCACCGGCTGCATGCTGCCGTTCTGGCCTACGATCCCGGCCTTATCCATGAGGAGCTGGGAGCGCTGCGACTTGGCGTCTCCATTGGCTATGGCTGTTTCCCCGTCGATGGTTCCGACTGCACGGCACTGATCTCCTCCGCAGACTCCCGCATGTACCGCCAGAAGACCCAGCGCAAGCTGGGCCGCCTCGCCGAGCCGCGAGCCGAGGATAGCAGTCGTGGTGAACCAACCCTTGAACAGCTGTCAGCGCCCCGGCTGATCCTCCGCGATGCGGCGTGAAATCACGCGAATTTCACTGTGAGCAGTCTCCTCTGACCGGCGCTGCTGCCCGTTTGCATTCTGCGGCAATTCTTTCAATCAGTGTTAGACAAGTATCGGAACGGGTATAATTGCGTTGAAAAACGAAGTGTCTCAGGCTTGGGCGGATTATATTCGCCGAAGCCCTTTTGTGCGTCACAGGTTATCCGTAATTGAAACGATAGAGAAGGACTAAAGCGCGTATGGATCTGCGAGAACTGCCCGGTCTGGCGGAGGATTACCCGGCCTATCTGGAGCTTCGGGAGGCGGTTAAGACCGGTGGAGTGACGCGGCTGGAAGGACTGTCTCTCCCTGCCAAAGGCTGGATGCTGGCACAGCTTCAGCGGGACACCGAACGGCCTCTGGTCGTTGTTTCCTACAACATGGAGCAGGCGGCGCGGCTCTGCGCCGATCTCGCCCGGTACGGGGTGGCGGAAGACGAGCTGACTCAGCTTCCTTCATCCACCGAGACACTGATCTTTGCTGAAGGCTCTCCCGATCTGGCTCAGCTCGGCCTGCGAGTCGCCGCGCTGCAAAAGCTGGCGCATGGGCAGGCACGTGTCACGGTCGGGGCCGTCGGAGCCTGGCTGCAGCGCACTGTCTCACCCCAGCAACTCCAAAACCGCCGTGTGCAGCTCACAGCTGCTGAGACTGTGGACATCGGCGCTCTGGAAAAGACGCTGCTTGAGTATGGCTACGAGCGGGTCGAAGCCGTTGAGCTCGCGGGCCAGTGGACCCGGCGCGGCGGCATCCTGGACATCTTCCCCGGCGACGCCCGTCTGCCGTTCCGGGTGGACTTCTTCGGCGACGATATCGAAAGTATTCGGCCCTTCGAAGTCGAGTCCCAGCGCTCAGTCGGCAAAGTGGAGCTGCTCTCAATCTCCGCCGTACGCGAGCTTCCGTGGGACGACGCTGCGATCACCGGGGCAGTCGCTCGGCTTCAGAAAGAGCTTCCGGGCCGTGCGGCTGCCCTGCGGAAAGCCAATCTGGAGAACCGCGGCATCGAGCATGCTGAGCGGCTCGAAGAGCGGGTCGAGGGGGATATTGCCCAGCTTCGCGCCCATACGCCGTTCGACTCGTGGGAATATTATCTGCCCTATCTCTATCCTGGCGAGGCGGTCTGCGCCCTGGACTACCTGCCCGCCGATGCGATTCTCATTCTCGATGAGCCAAGCCAGTCAAAAGCCCGCTGGGAGCAGCGCGAAGAGGAGATCGCGGAGATTCTCGAAGCCCGTGCCGCTCGCGGCGAGGTGCTGACCGCCGCTATGCCGCATGCCTGCGGCTTCGAGGCGCTGGCGGAGAGAGTGGCACTCCAGAAAGAGGGCGCAGCAAGCAAAGAGGGCGCGGCAAGCAGCGCCCCTGCCACAATTCTCCTCTCTCTGCTTGGGCGCGGCATTGACGAAATTAAGTTTGGCCGTTCCATCTCCACGCAGGCGGGTGCTATGGAGAGCTTCGCCGGGCGAATGCCGGCGTTCTTCGAGGCGATTGACGGCTGGCTGGGGGCACGATTTCGCTGCGTCATTGTGACCGAGCAGGCCGAGCGGGTGCGTCAGATTCTGGCAGAGCACAAGCTGCCCGTTTCACCGTCCGATCGCCTGGAGACTGGCGGCGAGGCGGGAATTTACGTGCTGCCTGGCTCGCTGCTCGGCGGGTTCAAGCTGCCGGAAGCGAACTTGATGCTGGCGACCGACACGGATATCTTCGGTCACCGGGCTCACCAGAAACCGCAGAAGCGGGCCTTTAAAGAGGGCCTGAAAATCACATCGTACCTGGAGCTGCGGGAAGGCGATTTTGTGGTGCATATCAACCATGGAATCGGGCGCTACGCCGGAATCACGCGCATGAAAGGGGCCGACGGAGCTGAACGTGATTATCTGCTGCTGGAATACGATGCCGGGGACAAAGTTTATGTGCCGACGGACCAGGTTGACCGGGTCCAGAAGTACATCGGCTCGGCTGACTCCCCTCCGACGGTTACGCGGCTGCATACCGGTGACTGGGCGCGGGCGACTTCCAAGGCGAGAAAACAGGTGCAGGAGATGGCTGTCGAGCTGATCAAGCTCTACGCCGCGCGGAAGGCCTCGACCGGGCATGCGCTGCCCCCCGATACGCCCTGGCAGACGGAGATGGAGGATGCTTTCCCCTACGAAGAGACCCCTGACCAGATGGCGGCGATCGAAGACGTTAAAAGAGACCTGGAAGACGATAAGCCGATGGACCGCCTGATCTGCGGCGACGTCGGCTATGGCAAGACGGAAGTCGCCATACGGGCCGCGTTTAAAGTCGTGAACGCGGGTCGTCAGGTCGCGATTCTCTGCCCGACGACGATTTTGGCACAGCAGCACCTGGGCACTTTCCGGGAACGGCTTGCGGCCTATCCAGTCAAGATCGAGATGCTCTCACGGTTCGTTTCTAAAGCCGAGTCGACACAGACTCTGCGCGGTCTGGAAGAAGGCACGGTCGATATTGTCATCGGCACGCACAAGATTCTCAGTAAAGACGTCAAGTTCCATCGGCTGGGCCTGCTGGTGGTCGACGAAGAGCAGCGGTTCGGGGTCACGCACAAAGAGCGCATCAAGCAGATGAAGAAGAACGTTGACGTGCTCACCCTCACAGCCACCCCCATCCCGCGTACTCTGCATATGTCGCTTTCGGGCATCCGGGATATGTCTTTGATCGACGATCCGCCGGAGGGCCGGATGGCGATCAAAACCTATGTCAAAGAGTACGACGACGAACTGGTGCGCGAAGTCATCCTGCGCGAACTGGACCGGGGCGGCCAGATCTATTTTCTGCACAACCGGATTGAGAGCATTTCGCATGTTGCCGAGAAAATTCGCCGGCTGGTTCCGTCTGCCCGCTGCGAGATCGCGCATGGCCAGATGCACGCCGACGACCTCGAGGACATCATGCTGCGTTTTGAGGACAAAGACTTTGACGTACTGGTCTGCACGACGATTGTTGAAAGCGGCCTGGACATCCCGAATGTCAATACGATTGTTGTCGATAATGCCGACCGGCTTGGCCTTTCCCAGCTTTACCAGCTGCGGGGCCGGGTCGGCCGCTCTCGCCGTCAGGGGTATGCGTACCTGCTCTATCGCAAAGACAAGCAGCTCACCGATGTCGCCGAAAAGCGTCTCAATGCCCTGCGCGAGTTCTCGGATTTAGGCAGCGGCTACAAAGTCGCCCTGCGGGACCTGGAGATACGCGGTGCGGGCAATCTGCTCGGTGCTGCCCAGTCAGGGACGGTCTCGACGGTCGGTTTCGACCTGTACACGCAGCTGTTGTCGCAGGCGATCAATGAGATGCGCGGCGAGCCAAGTGAAGGCGACTTCGAGCTGCCCAATGTTAGCCTGCCGCTGGATGCACTTATCCCGGGCCTGTATATTCCCAGCGAGGCCGAGCGCATTCTGATGTACAAGAAGCTGACAGCGGTGCGCAAGGTCGAAGACGTGCAGCGAATTCAGGAGGAGTTCGAGGATCGATACGGTGATCCGCCGCGCCCGGTCTGGAACCTGCTTTCTCTGCTGCGCCTGCGCCTGCGCTGCGCCGACATCGGCATCAGTGCGATTGTCGCCGAGAAGCGCCGGGTCGCGGTCCGCTTTTCAGGAACGCATCTAACGCAGGAGATTATTCGCAAGCTGGCCCGCCACCACATGCAGCACCAGTACCTGCCCGATGTCGTTTTTCTCTCGACCCCGGATACGCCCGCCCGCATGCTGACGGTCATTGAGGAGATGGTCGAAGTGCTGGCGTCGGCCCTGCCGCCAAAGATCGTGGCGGAGGTCAAGAAACCCGCGCCTTCGAAATCCGCACAGACTGCGTTCCTGGATGCGCCGGAGAAAGCACCGAAGCCGCCAAAAGAGCCAAAGCCGAAAGTACCGCCCGCCGATGAGTCCAAAGAGCGCAATCTGGTCAGCAACCAGATTTCCAGCCGCCGCCGTGGAACGATAAACCGCAGGCGATGACAAATAATCACTTGTCCCGCAGCTTGCTGAACAAAACAGAAAGATACCCCATGCGCCTGCTGATGTGCCCGCCCGAACACTTTGACGTCACCTACGAAATCAATCCCTGGATGCGGATCGCCAATGGCCCGGACCCGCAGCGGGCGCGGGCGCAGTGGACGGCGCTGCACGCGATCCTCACGGAGCGGATTGGAGCTGACGTCGCGCTGATCACGCCGCAGCCGGGGCTGCCGGATATGGTGTTTACGGCGAATGCCGGGCTGACTAAAGGAGATATTTTCGTGCCGTCACGCTTTCGGCCTGCCGAGCGGCGGGGAGAAGTGGCATTTTTCACGCAGTGGATGGCGGAGAACGGCTTTCAAATTCGGCCTTTGCCGGAGACGGTTGACGGAGCTTTCGAGGGGGAAGGGGACGCGCTGTTTTACGGCGACCTGCTGCTGACCGGCTTCGGCCAGCGCTCCGATGAAGCCGCCTGCCGGGAAGTCGGAACACTGCTGGGCGTGGACGTTCTGCCCCTGCGCCTGACCGACAGCCGCTGGTACCATTTGGATACGTGCCTAATTCCCGTGACGCCGGACCTGCTGGCCTATTACCCGGCGGCTTTCGATGCGGCGGCAAACGCCGCTTTGGAGCAGCTGCCGGGCGAGAAGATATTTCTCACGGAGAGCGACTCTTTACGCTTCGGCGGTAACGCCGTGGTGCTCGGGAATAAAATCGTCATCAACAGCGGCTGCGATGCGCTGGCCGGTGAACTCAAGCAGCGTGGCTTCGAGGTGTACGAGACGGACCTCTCGGAGTTTATCAAAGCCGGCGGCTCGGCTAAATGCCTGGTACTGGCACTGGAACATTGACCTTTTGAGACAAAAAGAGCGGCAGGCCCCATTTGGGCCTGCCGCTCTTAATATTTTGCTTAAATGGCGATCGTCATGCGCCGCTTGCGGGTGACAACGACGGCGCCAGCGACGAGACCCATGCAGAGAATCATTGTTGGGACACCCGGTTCGGGGACAGCCTGCAGGGTGCCGTTAGTGACGGAGTTTTTTACGTAGACATAGTCCTGCAGATGGCCGCCCGAAGTCGACTGCGGTGCCTGAATCCACATCGCAGTGCTGGACTGGTAAGCGGTCTGATTTCCGGCTAGGGCTTCGTAATAAGTCACGAGGCTGCCAAGTGAACCAAGATTTTTGGCTTTTACCTGTCCTGCTGTCAGGCCGTTGCCGCCGTCGCGGACGATGTCCCAGATGCTAAGGCTGATCGCTGTCAGGTTGTTGGTCAGGTCAGTATCACCGCTGCCGCTGAAAGACGAAGCATTGAGGTAATTGTCTGCCAGCCACGCCACCTGACTGGCTCGGTGCGAAGCCTCGATGCCGGTAACAGTCACTGATCCCAGATCGTTTGTGGTGATGGCCGATGCCAGCCCGCCCGCGTAATAAGCGCCGGTCAGGGAACCTTTTGCATCGGTAATATGATACTGTGTATTGGCTGTGTAAGTGTCACTGGTATGAATATCATGGGTGATGTCTACGCAGAAGATATTGATTGGGTCGCCTGCCAGCGTGCCGTGGTACCGACCGGCGTAACCTTGTTCGTAGCTGCTGCCGCTGTCGCTGCTGACCGTCACGACCTGCGACCCCGGCAATGCGCCGGAAAAAGAAAATGTCTGGGTCTGTGCCAGGGCACCTTTGGATCCGCCCAGAATGACGATGAGTGCGGCTGCCGCAAGCTTAACTGATGTTTTCGAAAAAAATGACATTTTACTGCTCCTTAGAATCCGGCCGAATAAAATTAGTTTGACATCTTCCCTTACTGCACGAGCCGCGCCAAAATGCCGATATGAAGTGCAAACAAGTAAAAGCCACAGGGGAAACGGGTATTTTAATCAGGAAAATCATGAAATTTTGTCTCACGAATATCACGCTCTGCTTTCCGGGCGTCGCTGCCCTGCTGCTGGGATCGCTGCCGGCTCAAGCCCTGCCGCAGTTTGCACCACTGCTGAAGCCTGTATCGCTTGGCGTGCTGCTCTCGCCGCCGCAAAATGCACTGATGGCACCCATGCCTCCCCT
>JANXMY010000217.1 GCA_025354405.1 Armatimonadota bacterium | reverse complement strand
CCGCTGCTGACAGCACTCAAAGCGCAGTTCCCCGAATGTGAAGTTACCTGGCTGGCGGACTCTTCGCATGCGAACATTCTGCGGGGTCAGCCTCTGATCGATGACTTGATACGTTTCGATTCAGGCCAATGGCGAGGGCTTCTGCGAAAATGTCATCTGCTGCAGTGGCAGCGAGAGGCGCGTCAGCTCAGCACGCAGCTGAAACAGCGTCAGTTCGATGCGGTGATCAATTGTCATCCGGAAAAGTGGTGGACCCGGATACTTTGTGCATCCGCGGTGCGAATTGGCTTGTTTCCCTCATCGCACCTACCTCTGATGCGGCTGCTTTACACGACAGCTCTCAGTAAGCTGCCGTATCTGCATAACACCAGTCATTACTTACGGGCATTGGAAGCACTCGGCTTACCGGGTCCATTTGACCGTCATATGAGGCTGCACCTCTCGCCGGAGGACCGGGAGGTGGCTCGAGATTTTCTGCTCAGCGAGCCGGGGTATCGGCCCGGTCTGCCGACGATCATTCTGCACCCCGGCACGAGCCAGCCGTCCAAATGCTGGCCGGCGGACAGCTTCGCGGTGCTGGCAGGAGTGCTGACGGAGTATAATATCGTTATCACTGGCAGCCCAGGCGAGCAAAGTCTGGCGGAGGCAATTGCTGCGGCTATGCCGGAGACTGCTCCTCGACCCGTCATCGCGGCGGGCCGCTTAAGCAGCATCACGGCAACGGCGGCACTCGTCGAGAGGGCGGCGGGGGTTGTCACTGGGGATACTTCGATCCTGCATATCGCGTCTGCGCTGGGGACGCCGTTTGTCGGGATATTCGGCAGCTCGAGGCCAGGAGATAATGAGCCGCTGTTTGGGCCGCATTTGCTGCTTTTTGAGGACGGGGTCTCCTGTGCGCCCTGCTATCGGGAGCATTGCCCGCTCTCTGGGAACGATATTCTAAAATGTCAGAAAGCGATCACTCCCAACCGAGTTTTTACTGCTCTGACCACTCTCCTTAAGGAAACCCATGAACGAAGTTCTGCTGCATAATTTTCGAGTCGGTGGCACGGGTAATCCCCTCGCCATCATCGCTGGACCCTGTGTCATCGAAAGCCTGGAGCTGTGCCGAGAGATCGCGGCGTCGGCCAAAGCCACATGCGATGCCCTTGGCCTGCCCTATGTTTTCAAAGCGTCGTTTGACAAGGCCAACCGCACCTCCGGCGGCGCATTTCGGGGTGGGGGCTTGGATAAAGGGCTGGAAGTGCTGGCGGCGATCAAGGCTGAGTTCGGCGTGCCGGTGGTAACCGATATCCACGAATCCTGGCAGGTGAAGCCAGTATCAGAGGTCGCGGATGTGCTGCAGATTCCGGCATTTCTGTGCCGTCAGACTGACCTCTTGATCGCGGCGGGGGAAAGTGGGCGCGTGGTAAATGTCAAAAAGGGCCAGTTTCTGGCACCCTGGGATATGAAAAACGTCGTCGAGAAAGTGACTGCTACGGGCAACCAAAGCCTTTTGCTGACGGAGCGTGGTGTCAGCTTCGGCTACAACACGCTTGTGGTCGATATGCGTTCACTGCCGACGCTGCGCGGCTTCGGCTACCCAGTCATCTTCGATGCGACCCACTCCGTGCAGCAGCCGGGCGGGCAGGGGAGCAGCAGCGGAGGGCAGCGCGAGTTTATTCCGACGCTCTTGCGGGCGGCGGTGGCTGCGGGGGTAGACGGTTTGTTCCTGGAAGTTCATCCAAACCCGGAAAAAGCACTGTCGGACGCGGCGACGATGCTGCCGCTGGCGAATTTGCGCGGCCTGCTGGAAACGGCGGTCGCGATTGATGCGATCGTCAAGAAAGTTCTCTGATGCTCGAGCTCTCGCAGGTTATCGCAGATATTCAGAACATGGGCGCGGAAGCCAGAAAGCGCGGTGACCGCACGCAGAGCCAGATGCAGATCGCATTGGCACGGGCGACCCTCAGCGGCGAAGAATGGGCGGAGACCCGCGCGCAGCGTGAGCGTTTGCCGAAACCCTCCTGGCAGGTCGCCGACTGCCGGGATAAGTCGCCGTCGGAAGTTATACGTCTGCCGGGTACCGCCCCGGACGAATACTCCGCGCTGGCGACTGACGGGTCGCAGATTCCGCTGGACCGGCATGCGGTCGCTCCCTGCTTTTTGCTCAATGTCGGCGAGATTGCGCTGCACTATGGCACCGGGGAGCGTCCCCATCTGGCATCCAAAGCGACTCTGCACTACCGTGATGAAGACCTGTATCAGACCGAAGGAGGCGGCGATCCGGTACCTCTCTCAGATAAAATTATCGCAAATCGCCGCCTGCTGGCCGAAAGCGCGGCCCTGGGGGAACTGATCGCTGCCCATAAAGACCGCTATGCGCTGGCACTGGTCGATGATCCGCTGATCGTCTGGACCCCGCAGGGGGAATCCGAGTCGGAGCAGCGGCGAGTGATCCAGAAGTTCTGCGAGATGCTGACAACGGCGCAGGAGCATTGCATGCCGATCGCGGGCTATGTCAGCCGCCCGGGTGCCCGGGATGTGGTCGGGGCTTTGCGCCTCACCCTCTGCGAGCCGGGCTGCGAGCACCGTCCGATGGACCCCTGTGCGAAGCTGACCCACCTGACTGATGCCCAGCTGTTCGCTAACCTGCTGAGCCAGCCCGGGGATCGTTCGCCAGTGTTCGGCAGCACGTCCCGCGTCCTCGACCTGTACCCGGCAGAGCATCGGATCGCGTTCTTCTATCTCAACAGCGGGGCAGAGATTGCGCGAGTGGAAATACCCTGGTGGGTCGCGGAAGATAGTGACCTGACTGACCGTGTTCACGTGCTGTGTTTTGACCAGGCGCGTAAAGGGGCGGGGTATCCGATCGCGCTCTCGGAAGCGCATGAGCGAGCGGTGGTGCGCGGCCCCGACCGGGATGCGTTTTTTCGGCTGATCGAGAACGCGTTTGTGCGCGAGAACTTGCCTGCTCTTCAGACCCGTAAGGCCTTGGCGAAACGGACGCGGGTGTTATAAACTTCTCTAATACAAAAAGCCCCCGCCCAAATTGGGCGGGGGCTTTTTGTGTCCTAAATATGACAGGTCGAAAGGCCGCGCTTCTCGAGGTACTGCTGGTGGTACTCTTCTGCCCGGTAAAATTTCTCTGCCGGAACGATCTGAGTCACGATCGGCCGCTTGAACCGGTCCGCATATGCCTCTTTTGACGCCTGAGCGGCGGCCACCTGCTCCGGAGAGTGGGTGAAGATGACTGAGCGGTACTGGTCGCCGATGTCCGGCCCCTGCCGGTTCAGCGTCGTCGGATCATGGTTCTCCCAGAAGACTTTCAGCAGGTCGGCAAAAGAGACTTTTGACGGATCATAGGTGACTTCTACGACTTCAGCATGCCCGGTATCATGGGAGCAAACGTCCTGATAGGTAGGGTTTAGCGTTGCGCCGCCCTCGTAGCCAACGGCGGTTTCAGTGACGCCTGGCATCTGCCGGAACTCGGCTTCCACGCCCCAGAAGCACCCTGCACCAAATGTCGCCTTTTCAATTTGTTCTGTCTGCATTGTTTGTACTCCGATCCAGATTTCTAAAAATAAAACACCTCGCGGACATGAAATGTTCCCAAATCACTCCTGCGGCACTAGCTTGTAGCCGAAGCCGCGTACGGTCTGAATGTACAGTGGGTGAGCCTCATCGACCTCGATCTTTTGACGCAGGCGCCGGATATAGACAGCCAGGGCCTTGATACTCTCCTGCGGCGCGTTGCCCCATACCTGCTGGAAAAGCCAAAGCTTCCCCAGAGCCGTTCCGCGCTGACGTGCGAGCAGGAGCAGCACCTCATATTCCCGGTCCGTAAGGTGTGCGGGCTTGCCCTCGACGATCGCATCTCGATTTCTGAGATCGACGGTTAGCCCCGGACCCAGCACGATCTCTCGGAGATCGTCTGTCGGAACATCATATTCCCGTGCCCGGCGCAGGTGAGATTGTATCCGGGCCAGCAGCTCCGACGGATCGAAAGGCTTGGTAATATAATCATCAGCTCCATAGGAGAGACCCCGGATTTTGTCAGCCCCACCGCTGCGCCCCGTCAGCATCAGGATTGGCCGCATCCACCCTTGCTGGCGCAGCAGGCGGCAGCAGCTAAAGCCGTCCATCCCTGGGAGGGCGACATCCAGCAGTGCGATGTCGTAAGCGGGGTCCTGAGCCAGCCGGGCTACGGCTTCTTCGCCGCTAGGCACGGCTTCAACGAAATAATCCTCACGTGCCAACAGCCGCAGCAGCGACTGGACAATGGCGCGGTCGTCTTCTACAAGTAGTATTTTTCCGGCGATAATATGGGTTCTCCTGAGTCGATCGGCGTTGCCAGGAAAGGCAGCCAGGTGGTAAACTGGCTGCCTCCGCCGGGCCGAGTGCGGACCTGAATTGTGCCGCCGTGTGCCTGAACGATCCGGCGGCAGGAAAATAAACCTAATCCCGCCCCATCAGGACGGGTCGTGAAAAATGGGTCGAAGAGTCGTTTCCGGATGTGCGGCAGAATACCAAGACCGGTGTCGGCGACCCGAATTCGAAGGCCTGCATTATGCGTGTCCAGTGTCAGGGTTAGTGTTCCCCCATCCGTCGCCCGCATCGCCTGAACTGCATTGAGTACCAGATTTACCAGTACCTGATCGAGCTGGACCGGGTCGGCGGGAACCGGTGGCAGGGGGCTTGGTGCCACGCAGACAATCTCCACATTTTCCAAAGCCGCCTGCGCTTGTACCAATTTAATAATACGTGACACCAGGGCACAAACATCTGTTGGGACACGCTCCAGCGTGTCCGGCTTGGCCAGAGCGAGAAGTCGATGGGTCAGCAGTGAAAGGCTATCCACCTGGCGGCGCATGGCATGCAGGGACTCCGCACGGGCGGCCGGATCGTTCTGGTCTGCCAGTGTCAGCTCAATCGTGAGAGGTGTTAAAATGTTCCGAATGTCGTGTGCGACGGAAGCCGCAAGAAGCCCGACGGCAGAGAGTTTTTCGGTCTCGAAGAGCTGCTGCTGGGTTTGTGTCAGCGTGTTTTCAACTTTATCCAGCCGGCCGGTGACCACCTTGAGGGCGGCAGCTAGCTGCCGCGCCTGCTCTTTGAGCTGAGCCGCCTGCGCCCGGACTTTTTCTTCCGTGCTGCGGGTTCGCGTGATATCCAGAAAGGTCCAGAGCCGCCCGATAATATCTCCCTGCTGGTCCGTGACCGGAGTGGTGTATCGGCGCAGAAGCCGCCGCTTCGGGGCCATCAGCTCGACTTCATCCTCCAAAACTCGCTCCGGGTCGGCGTAAACAAAGTTCAAGGTTTGAAGAAAGCCCTCGGGATCTTTCAAACGCGCGGCTAGATGCAGCCGGACATATTCCGGCTGAGCCTGCAAAATGTCTACGCTTTCAAGCCCAAACATCTCGCAAAAGCGCCGATTGCACAGCTGGTCTCGGCGAGAGGCATCGGAAAGCAGCACCCCGTAGTCCGAGGCGCGAAGCAAGGCGCGAAGCAGCAGTAATTCGTCGTTTTCTGTCATACAAACGGATTATATCACAAAATCACGGCACTTGTTTACTCTGAGGCTTACTTTGAAGCTTACTCTGTACTGTCACTCGCCATCTGGCGCCCGAGGGCACCAGGATCGAAATACGCACAGGAGCGCGTGACTTTCTGCTCACTTATTTCCAGCAGGGTGACGCCGGAATACTGCACCGGCTTTCCCGCAAGGCTTGTTCCCGTGGTGGTCCACTCTAGGGCCGCCCCCTGCGCGCCTATGATGATATTGCGAAACTCTGATTTTGTCTCCCCGAACGCCCCCCGGTATTCCGTCCAGAACTGATGCGCACCGTCAGGCCCCTCGAACTGGTCGGGAGCGATCACATTACCGCTTTTAGCTTTGGAGGAATAAAGCGCTGTGAGCGGCCCGGCATCCCTCGTTGCTTCGAGCGTTTGCAGAGCGCTGATAAAATCATTGGTCACTTGTTCCGACATAGCTATTCTCCTTTTGACATATTATGCCGGGAGAGCGGCGAACTTAAACACGATTGGAATGCTATACTAAAGCAGGACCATTCGCCGCTTATGATTATTACCTGCCCGCACTGCCATAAAAAAAATCGTCTTCCCGATACTGCCCCGTCTCGTGGGCAATTTGTCTGCGGACAGTGCCAGGAAACGCTGACTGCCAGCTCTGAGCACAAAACGCAGCATCGCGGCTGGTTTGTCTCTCCACTGCTCGCGGCAATTATTCTTTACGCCGCCCTCGTACTGACTCTGCTGATCTCAAATATGGTTGGGCCGGAGAGATGGTGGCTAGGGAGCCTGAATCTGTATCTCCCGCAGTGGCTCTGGGCTCTTCCGGGTGTGATCCTCCTGCCGCTGACGCTTGGCCTGGCTCGAAAGTGGGTGTGGCTGCCACTGGCTGCCCTGCTCTGCGTCCTCGGCCCGATCATGGGATTGAACGGAAGGGGGCTGCTGGCAGGCATGGCACCGACACATGCCGCGCAGCATCTAAGGATTATGACCTACAACGTCAAATGGGGCAGCCGCGATACTGCGGCTGTCCTGCGGGATATACGGACTTATGATCCCGACGTTCTGCAGCTTCAGGATTCGTCCGGGGCGATGCAGGGCGGGCTTGATTCGGTGCTGGTCGGGTGGAATGTCCGGATCCATGACCAGTACCTCGTCGCCAGCCGCCTGCCGCTGCCGGAAATAGATCTGCGGGACATCTCCTATCCCGGCTCGGTGCATCACTGCGTACGCATCGTTGTTCCCTTCGGCTCAAGTTCTGTGGTTCTTTACAACGTTCATCTGCTGTCGCCTCGTGTCGGCCTGATTTCGATCCGCCATCGACAGGTCGGCGGGCTGGTTTCGAATGCCGATTCACGGCTGCTGGAAGCCAATCTTCTGGCCGGGTATATTAAAGCTGAGCACGGTCCGACACTTCTGACCGGTGATCTGAACGCACCGGTGCAGTCTCTGGTCTGCCGCCCCCTGTTTGATGCCGGTCTGCGGGATGCCTTCTCCGAGGCGGGAACCGGCTATGGGTACACCTATGGCAGATACACGCGGGTCGGCTATCCCTATGTCCGCATCGATCATATTCTGGTCAGCCGTGAGTGGAAAGTCCGGCACTGCTGGGTGGGAAATACGATTGGCTCCGACCACTGCCCGGTGATCGCTGATTTAGTCCTGCCGTGAAGAATATAAAAGCCATGCAATCCAATTCTGAACACTCCGACTCTCTGAAATACTTCCCCATCACACGTCTGCGCGACGGCACCCTTTCTTCGCTTGACGATACGCTGGTTGTGGAAGAGCCGCTGGAAATCCGATTGGGGAGTGAGCGCTTTACTGTCACCATGCGAACGCCGGGGCACGACTTTGAGCTGACGCGCGGCCTTCTGCTGACAGAGGGCATCATCCGAGACGAAAGTGATATCGGCCAGATCCGGTACTGCGACATCGGGGAGGCCGCCGACACAGATATCGCAAATATCGTGACCGTGCAGCTGCGAACACCGCCCCCGGCGTCCCGCCTGTGGCAGCGGACCCTGATGGCAGGAACCAGCTGCGGCCTCTGCGGCAAAGCGGCGATTGAAGCGGTCGGTATGGGATGTCAGCCTCTGCCAGCTACTCTGTCAGCGGGCTTTACCCGCGAAACACTCCTCCAGCTCCCGCACACGCTCCGAAAAGCGCAGCCGCTCTTTCAGCAGACCGGCGGCCTGCACGCGGTTGGCCTCTTCGACCCCGATGGCACCTGCCGCTGCGTGTTTGAAGACATTGGCCGCCACAATGCCACCGACAAAGCCATCGGTTACGGTGTTCAGCAAGGCTGGCTGCCCTGGTCGCAAGACTCTCCTCTCGCTCTGCTGGTCAGTGGCCGTGCAAGCTTCGAGATCACCCAAAAGGCTCTCATGGCCCGCATCCCCATCGTCTGCTCCGTCTCCGCCGCCTCCTCGCTCGCCGTCGAGCTGGCGGACGCGAATGGCATGACATTAGTGGGCTTTCTGCGTGACACAGGGATGACGGTGTACGCGGGTGGGGAGCGGATTAGCGCTGGCTGAGAGCCGCCAACGCCGCGTAGTACCCGCCCATCCCATGCACTCCGCCGCCCGGGGGCGTCGACGCCGAGCAGAGGAACAAGCCGGGGACGGGGGTGGACCAGGGAGTCCAGCGGGCGACGGGGCGGGTGAAGAGCTGCGGCCAGTCCTGAATGCCGCCGTTGATGTCGCCGCCGATGTAGTTGGCATTGTAGCGTTCCATCGCGGCGGGCGAGATCGTGTGGCGGGCCAGAATGAGGTCCCGGAAGCCGGGGGCGAACCGCTCGATCTGGGCCTCTATCCGACTGGTCATATCCACGGTGCTGCCGTGCGGGACGTGGCAGTAGCCCCACGCTGTGTGCTGGCCCGCGGGGGCGCGGGAGGAGTCGAAGAGGCTCTGCTGGGCGAGCAGCACATAGGGCCGGTCGCAGATTTCGCCGTTCCAGGCCGCCCGTTCCGACGCCGAAAGCTCGGCGCGTGTCCCGCCGAGATGCACGGTCCCGGCCCGCGCGACTTCGGGCGACTTCCAGGGAATTGGGCCGGACAAAGCCCAGTCTAGTTTGAAGGCCCCCATTCCATAGCGATATTTCCCGAGCCGATTCCGATAGCCTGCCGGGAGTTTGTCGCCCGCGATCTGCACGAGCTGACGGGGAGTAATATCGCCAATGACCAGGCGAGAAGGCGGAAGGTCGTCGAGTGACCTGACGGTGACACCCGTGATCACTTCGCCGCCGAGGGTCTTCAAGTGTGCGACCAGGGCATCAGTGATTTTCTGCGACCCGCCGCGCGGGAACGGCCAGCCGACCGCGTGGCCCGCGATCCCCAGGGCCATGCCAAATGCACCACTCGGAGACTGTTCCAGCGGCAGCATGGAGTGAGCGGCCATGCCTGCGAAGAAGCCCCGTGCCCGGCCTCCCTGGAAAGTCGTCTCGGTCAATACCTGTGACGACAAGATAGCTTTGAGGCCGAAGCGGGCTAACCCGAACGGATACTTCGCGAGGCGAAGCGGCTCGCGCAGAGTTTGGCAGAGTGTTTCCCAGTCGGGTACCAGCGGCTCCATCAGCCGTTTGTAAGCCGCTCCGTCTTTCCCTAAGGTCGCCGCCGTCGCCTCAATGGATTGTTCCAGCAGGGCAGGCGGGCCGTCGTCAAAGGGGTGGGCGAGGGCACTGGTCGGCTGAATCCATTCCAGGCCGTACTTTTCCAGCGGCAGGGTGCGGAAGTAGGGCGATCCATACCCGAGTGGGTGGATCGCGGAGCAGATGTCGTGCTGAAAGCCCGGCAGGGTCAGCTCTGCCGTACGACAGCCCCCGCCGGGGGTCTCGGCTGCTTCCAGAACCTGCACGGCGAGGCCGTGTTCGGCCAGCTTGATCGCGGCGGCAAGACCGTTGGGGCCTGCCCCGATGATGACCGCATCTGGGTGGTTCACAGTCGCTCACCTAGCTCCCGCAGCAGGCCCGCACGTTCCGGCTCGCCCTGGGCTTCGAGCGCCTCGGCATCGAGGCGAAGCTGTCCGGCGAGAGGTGGGACGGCGTTTGTTTGAACGTCGCTGCGCAGCGTGTCCAGGGTCGTAGAGTTTACCGAGGTCTCCAGGGGCGGCTTCGACGGCATATTTTGATAGAAGAACGCCGCGCTCGGCTCCGTGAGGGCCTCAATCTTGCCGTCCTCGTGCTGAATGGAAAGGGACAGGGCGCGGGGATCAAGAACGATCGGGTGAGCCTCAGGTTTGCCGAAACGCCAGCGATAGGAGTTCAGAAACCGGCGCAGGACTTCGCGTGCCGTGGAGAGGGCCGCGGCCCGCAGATCTTCCGTGTCTTCATCGCCCCGAAGCGGCTGTTCCAGCACCAGGCGCAGGGTTTTGCCCGTCCACCAGGCCCATTCCCCGAAAATGCCCTGTCCATCCGTGCCTTCGCTGAGCGAGGGTGGAAAGAAGAGGGTGACATTGAAGTCGGCATGGGTGCAGACCAGCGGTTCAACATCCGGCCCCCGGGCGCAGAAGTCGAGGGTGAAAGGCAGTTCGATCAAAGCGTCGGCAATCAGTTTCATGGATATTAATTTCTAAAGAACGATTATCTCCGGTGGAATGGCTTCATTGAGTACACGGGCCGTGCCGTTGTCAGTGACGGTGACAATATTTTCGAGGCGCACCCCGAATTTGCCGGGCAGATAAATACCCGGCTCGATGGAAAAGCAGTGGCCCGGCAGCAGGGGAGCGTAGTTTCCAGTCAGCATATAGGGTACTTCATGGTCGTCGAGGCCAATGCCATGGCCGGTTCGGTGGATGAAAAATTCGCCAAATCCCGCATCGACGATCACTTGGCGGGCGGCGGAATCGACATCATGCGCCGTTGCCCCAGGCTGCACCGCAGCAACCCCGGCCAAATATGCTTCGTGGACGACGGTGTATATATACTTGGCCTCGTCGCTCGCAGAGCCGACGGCGACTGTTCGGGTTATATCGCCATGGTAGCCATCTGCCATCGCCCCAAAGTCCAGGATCACCACATCACCGGCTCTGACTCGGGTTTTACCCGTATTATGATGCGGCGTTGCGCCGTTCGCCCCGGCTCCGATAATCGGGGCAAACGAATCGCTGAAACCGGCCCGGGCAGTCGCCAACTGGATTGCCAGGCCAATCTCCATCTCACTCTCGCCTTCCCGGCAAGCGGCAAACGCGATGGGTATCAAAGCATCGGTCGCTTCGGCGGCGTGCTGCAGCGCGGCGAGCTCCAGGGAGTCTTTGAGCGCCCGCAGAGGCGCGAGAGCGGTTCCCGCCAGCTTCAGCAAAGTGGTCGGCATCATTTCCTGCAGGCGCAGCGCAAACCGTGCGGGCATATCATCGTCCAGCCCGACGATCCCGATCTCCAGCATCAGCTCTTTACTGAGCTGCATCAGAAGCGGCTCCCACCCCTGTGCGTCATCCCACACCCGAATGTCAGCGATCCCTGCGGGGTTTTCCCGCGCCTGTCCGGCGTTCAAAGTCGGTGTCACTAGCAGCCAGGGCCGGTCATCAGGAATGATGAGTGCCAGAAAGCGCGACCCCGCCTCGGAAAAGCCCGTCAGATACCGCATCGCTGCTCCGGGAGTTAAGATGAGTGCATCCAGGCCATGCGCATTCATGGAGGTGCGGGCGCGGCTGAGTCGTTTTTCGTAGATGTTCATGTGTTTTGGTAAAAGACGATTTAAAGACGGAAAGAACGAGTCGAAAGAACGAGTCGAAAGAACGAGTGGTTGAAAACCACTCGCTAGGTGAGGCACCCTCCGGGTGATAGGAAAGAACATCCGACGTCCGAAGGACGCTTTACCTAGCGAGTGACTTTCAGTCACTCGCTGCATTGCCCTCCCTACTTAAATCTTCAGCGCACTAAAAAGTTCCGCACAATATCTTTGCCGTGCTCCGTCAGCACCGATTCGGGGTGAAACTGCACACCTTCCATCGGCCATGTTTTGTGCCGCAGGCCCATGATCTCGCCGTCCTCTGTAGTCGCAGTGATCTCCAAACAATCCGGCAGCGTCGCGAGCTCCACGATCAATGAATGGTAACGGGTTGCTTCCAGGGGCGACGGCAGCCCGCGAAAGACGCCCTGGCCGTTGTGGCTGACCGGCGACGTCTTCCCGTGCATCAGTTTTTCCGCCCGAATGACGCGCCCGCCCATGGCCTGCCCGATGGCCTGCAGGCCCAGGCAGACGCCGAAGATCGGGATCGTCTGACCGAACTCCCGGATCAAGTCCAGTGTGATGCCTGCATCATCCGGTGTGCCCGGCCCAGGCGAGATCACGATCTTGTCCGGGGTCATTCGTGCAACATCCGCGACCGTCAGCGCGTCATTGCGCCACACTTCAACTTCAGCACCCATCTCGCCCAAATACTGAACCAGATTATATGTAAACGAATCATAGTTGTCAATGACGAGTATCATGATATGCCTCTTCTAATGCCGCTCGCACGCCCGCCACCATGCTCTCCAGTGGCAATGAAGCCAGATGCATCTTATTTTCCGCTCGGGCCTGCTCCGACGTCAGCGGCAGATGAATAAACCCGGCACAATACTGCAGGTCCCACTGCAGTGCGTAGTGCAATGCTTGATAGAATACGAAGTTGCAGGCATACGCTCCCGCATAGCTATGGGCCTGTGCCGGAATATCCGCTTTTGCACCGATTGCCGCGGCGACACGCTCGGCGTCGATCGTGGAAAAGAGGGCGGTCATGCCGTCGGCGACAATCACCGCCTGCGGGGCGTTTCGAGGCAGTGGCAAGGCCGGATCGCCGCGCTCCACGACGCGCAGATTCACCGCGAACCGCTCCACTTCCAGGCAGACTGACCCGGCGGCGAGGCCAAGCGAGATGACCAGAGCGGGTTTGTGTTCGGCAATCGCGGCTGCTAGAAGTTCGGCACTCTCCGCAAACGCTACCGGCAGCGTGATGCCCACAATCTGGGCGCTACTGATCGTTTCGCCGTGCAGCCGCTCGGCGATCTGCTGAGATGGGTTGGTTTGGTAGCCGCCGAACGGCTGAAAGCCGGTGAGGAGAATTGTTGACATACTGCTTATTCCAGCCCTGCCTCAGCCCACTCAACGGCACGGGTCAGCGCACGCATCTTGGCCTGCGTCTCGCGGTACTCGTATTCTGGGACGGAGTCGGCGACGACACCGCCGGCAGCCTGAATATAAATGGTGCCGTTTTTAATCAGTGCCGTGCGGATCGTGATCGCCGTATCCATGTTGCCGCTGAACGAGAAATAGCCGATCCCGCCGCCATAATGCCCGCGTCGGGTCGGTTCCAGCTCTTCGATGATCTCCATCGTCCGCACTTTTGGCGCACCGGTTAAAGTCCCCGCCGGAAAAGAGGCCCGCAGGACATCGAATTGGTCCAGCCCCGGGCGAAGCGTTCCCGTGACCTCAGAGACGATATGCATGACATGGGAGTATTTTTCGACCACCATTAGCTCATCCACGCAGACGGTTCCATACTGAGAGACGCGCCCGACATCGTTGCGGGCCAGATCTACCAGCATGATATGTTCCGCTCGCTCTTTTTCGTCGGACAGCAGGTCCGCGGCGATGGCATCGTCCTCCGCCGGAGTAGCCCCTCGCCCGTGCCGGGACCCGGCAATGGGGCGGACCGTGATCTTGCCGTTTTGCTCTCCGACCAGTATCTCCGGGGAAGCCCCGACCAGCTTGGTGTCCCCGAAGTCCAGATAGAACATATAGGGGGAGGGGTTGATCGAGCGCAGGGCACGGTAAACATCGAACGGGTCCGCCGTGAGCGTCTTCTCAAGCCGCCTCCCGATCTGGGCTTGAAACGTATCCCCGGCAGCGATGTATTCTTTCGCTCGCAGGACGGCGGCGAGATAATCTTCTTCGGAGCGATTGGGGGTGAAGTCACCTGTGCCGCGACTTGTGATCGTAGTGGCCATCGCTGGAAGCGGCTTTTCCAGCCGGCCCAGCAGCTCATCGACTTTGCAGGCGGCGGCATCATAGGCTGCGCCGGGGTCTGTGCCGACATGAGCGTTGCAGAGGGCTAGAACTTTGTGCTTCACATTGTCGAAGACCAGCAGGGTGTCGGTGAAAAGAAAGATGCAGTCGTCCAGCCCCAGATCATCTTTGGCAAGGGTGGGCAGCTTCTCGAAAAAGCGCACCGTATCATAGCCGATCATGCCGACTGCGCCGCCGACAAATGGGGGCAGCTCGGGGGACGGAACATACGTATAGCGGTCTAAAATCTCTTTAAGAACATGCAGCGGATCGCGCTCTCCGGCTTTCAAAGAGATGGTCTCCGCAGCTTCGCCCTCGGTGATTGTTGCCGTGTCGCCCTTGCTCCGAAACACGAGGTAAGGGTCACTGCCAAGAAACGAGTAGCGGGCCAGGCGCTCGCCGCCTTCGACGCTTTCCAGCAGGAACGAGTTCGGTCGGCCTCCGGCGATTTTGCGGAAGGCGGAAACCGGGGTCTCCATGTCGGCCAGCACTTCGCGCCATACGGGGATCAAATTACCGTGTTTCGCTTTTTCTAAAAACTCTTCGCGCGTCGGGGATGTCATCGCTGGCATTCAGTGTTCCTCAAGTGAAAATCGAGAACGAAAAGACAAACAAAAAGGGCCGAGCGTGCTGCACCGGCAGGAAACGCTCGACCCTTGTTCACAGTGACATTGAAATTAACTCAGCAAGCCGGTAGGGCAGGTTAGCGTATTCCACAGAATAGGAATTGCCACCGCCAAAGTATCAGGCTGCTACTGAGAGTTTTCATCGTAAGAGTAGTATACTTGACGGGCAGGGTTTTGTCAAGCAAATAAGTCCATCGTCATCTGCGTCGGGTCGGGCCGCTTGGAGAGTGGGATGGGCTTCGGGAACAGCGCATCGAACTGCTCCTCGCCCACAGCTTCGCGCAGCCGACCGGCGAACTTGTAAAGCTTCTGGGCGTAGTGGTCCGTGTCTTCATCGTGGGCGTAGTCCTGAAGCAGGCCCAGCGACTTGTCACGCTTCTGGTAAAGCGAGACGAACTCGCCTTGCTTAATCCCTGCGCCGCGAATGGCCTCGGCGGCACGTTTTCGCATGTCCGATGACAGCAGCTTATCAGTGACCCGTTCGCGCTTCGCCAGCTCCTCGATCGGCATCTCTCCCGCCTCGATTTTGTCTATCAAAGATTGATAGAGGTGCAGAAGTTGCTCCGGCTTGTCGTCCAGCAGCAAGTCGACCGCCTCGGTCAGGAAGTGTTTGCCGTAGCGCTCATCGGCCCGTGAGCGCAGAGATGAGCCTTTGAATATCTTGTGACCGCTGTGCTCGACCAGCACATAATTTTTCATCTTCAAAGACAGCATCGCCGCGTAAGAACCGTCGTGTGCCAGACGTATACCGGGGGGCAGGATCATGCCGACCCGTTCGACATACGCCACCTCTTCGGCCTCGGAGGTGATCGTGGCGGGCGGCTGAAAATAGACACCGTCAGTATCGATCTCGACCACGCAGGAACCCTGCGATTCCAGCTCCGCCGCGATCTGCTTGACAATAGCCTGGCCTGCCTCGGTCACCTTTTTTGCCGCTTCGTAGTCATTGAAATAAAATGGGCCGCCGACATAGCCATAAAACGAATTGATCAGGCTCTTGAAAGAATTCTGCAAACCGTCCCAGTATTCGTAGTCCCGGCTGCCTTTGGGGGTTGTCTTGAGCTGGCCTTTGGCTTCCAGCCGCCGCTGTGTCAGATCGGAAAGCAGGGGCAGAAAGATCTGCAGGGTGTCCGAGGACGGACCGATCTTCAGGGTCTGCATCAGGCTCGGGTACAGGCTCTCGACATCAGCTTTGACAATCGGCTTGATCACTCCCGTCAGGCGCACCTCGGTATAGCCGCCCGGATAAGGCTGGGGGGCCTTCTGCTTTGCGACTGCTCGGCCCTGACGCAGATACTCGCGCAGCAGAATGGAATTGATCTTCTCGCCGTTTCCGGTCACGGCGACGTTCTGAAATGAGTCCGGCACCATTTGAGTCGCATAGAACTCCGTGGGTGCGACCAGGGCAGCAAGGGCGGCTGTCTCCTGGGCATCCTGCGCCGCGTAAGTCTTTACTCTCTCGGGATCGGTGCGAAATATCTCGACGATTTCTCGGCGGTCCAGATACACACGGTCCGGCGCGGCAATTCCGTAAGTCTGGGCGCATTCTTTCAGGCCATAGGAGGAAACCTGTCCGCGCGACCAGTCAAATCGCTGCACCTGAAACAGCGTGTCTAAGATATGACGTCCATAAAGGTAAATCGGTGTAAACTGCCGAGCATTAGTTCCGATTGCACAGTTCCGGGGTGCTCCCAGTACTGCCGGGGAGTGATGCCGCCCAAATGCTGGAGAGATCGCATACGCCGCACATCGGGCGAGCAGATAGGGGAGGTCGAAAGAGTAAAAATTGTGCCCTTCGATTACATCCGGGTCACGGGTCGCCACGAGGTGCAGCAACTGGTGCAGCATCTCCGGCTCCGGCCCGATCAGCACTTCGGACAGGCCGCGAGTGTCGGTGATGCTGATCATGAAAATCGAAGCATCCGCAAGCTGCGGGTCGAGCGTCGTGGTTTCGATATCGATCTGCATCCGGTTCAGATCGTCAAAAGCCATGCCCTGAAATAAGGTCAGGCCCGATGCCACCATAAACTGCTTGATCGCACTGCCGTACTGGCAGACGCCGATGTGCTCGTCGCGAAGGGTCCGTTTCGCCTCTTGATAAGCACGCCACCCCGACGGAAAGCGCACGATCCAGGGATAGCCTTCTCCCTTCAGGGCCGTCGTCTCCGCACCGGCAAAGTGCCGCTCTTTATCCATCGCCAGCCAGGGCGTGAAGGGAAGGGTGCGGGTGACGGTCGTCTCCCCCTCGCGCACAAACAGCGTCGCTTCTTTGTCCCCAGTCTCCACAGCCACGATTTTTTCGGTCGGGTCGGCTCCGAATAGTACGATATCCAAACGCTCACTCATAACACTGATTATACCCGAACCGATTTAGGGCGAACCGATTTTATTGGTCGACGAAGGGGAAGAAGATGCTGCTGAAGGAATTTCGGAACCCACCCTGCAGCAAGCTGCGACCGCTGGGAACCCACCCCGACACTCCGTGTCGACCCTCCCGAAACGGGAGGGTAAGCGGGAAGGGGACAGCGTGTTTAGCGATCTTAGCAGGAGTCTTTCAAAAGAGCCTGCCTGTAGAAAACAAAACTCAACAAATCTCTTCCCGCTCACCTTCCCGTTTCGGGAGGGTCGACACGGAGTGTCGGGGTGGGTTCCTAAGCCCCTGGTCCTCACAGAGGGCTTTTGACTTGGCTGCTCGCCGAAGCCTGAGTCGGAATAAGCGTCAGCCGCCAGACTGGCCCACGCGGACTGATCCAGGCGAGAGTGCGCCGATACGGCGCAAGAAAGCCCTGCAGGTCGAGGGAAGTGACATGGTGACGCTGAGTCAGTGCGTTCTGCGTCCGGATATTATGGCCGGGAATGGCCTCGTCAAGAGCGTAGACCGTATGACCCTCCGCCAGGGCCGAGTCCATCTGAGCACGGGCATCGGCGAATGCGAGTGCTCTATCATCACGCCGACGGGTGAGCAGGGTGTGCAGCGAGACGACATCCCGATCGGCGAAATAGGGCAGGGTGACTTCCAGCGGGCCCCCGTCGCCTGCCCCGGCGACCAGAGCGATGTCGCCGGAGTGGGTATGGGAACGGAAATCCGCCGCCATGCGCCGGAACGGGTCACTGCCCACAGTCAGATGCGGCAGAATACTCGCCTGGGCATTGAGAACAGCATAGAGCACGATCCAGCTCCCCACCAGCCAGTTGGCGGCCAGCCCGCCGCGCCGGGCACGGTAGTGCGCCAGAGCCAGTGCCAGCATGACGCCGGTTGGGACTAGTACCGGCACCCAGAAGACGAAGTAGCCGGGCGACCAGACGGTGAAGAACGCTGTGTAAACGGCAATCCAGATCAGGCAGACGCTCATCGTACGCCGGTTGTGGGAACGCCAGAGCAGGGGCAGGGCGGCGAAAAAAGCATAGACTGCCGCCAGCCAGCCAAGCAGGGTTGCGAAATAGAGGCGGCTGAGTGCAAATGGCACTTTATGATTCAGGTGAAACGTCCCCTGCTTGCCGGGCGGCTCCACAAACGCCGCGTGGCGGAAAGCGTAGAGATCCAGTCGGAGATTGTGCAGAACATGAAAGTCCCACCACCAGCCCAGCTCGGAATACGAGCTCATCCAGTGCCGAAATGCAAAGACCGTATGCAGATGCAGGCCTAGAACGCCTACCAGCAGATAGGGCAGCAGCGTGGAAGCCGCCCAGGCTCCGCCAAACGCTTGCAGCATCTGGCGGCGGCGTATTTTCATGGCGGCGGGCAAAAGCAGAGGGTCGTCCTCCGCCAGCCAGACCCCCGCTCCGGCCACGACCACAAATAACCCCGCACTCTCATGAAATAGAACCGCCGCGCCGGAGAGGGCGCCGACGAGGGCGGCGAGGCGAACCTGCGGAGTCTGCATCACCCGGCAAAGTACGGAAAATGCGCAGAGCATTAAAAACAGGCTAGGCATATTCACGCGTCCGTCAGTCGCGCAAATCCAGTAGCCGAACGAGACGGCAAGGCCGATCGAGACCAGGGCTGGGAGCCAGCGTGAGCGCTGCAGGAGGCGGCGCAGTGTGACGTAAAAGACCGCGATGCCCGCCGCTCCGAGTACCGAATTCAAGCTTTGCAGCACCGGGAGTGCGCCGCCGACATAGCCGAATGCTTTGACAAGCTGCCAGAGCAGATAGCCGGTGGCGTTGAAGAGCAGATGATGCGGGTGAAAAAGCCAGTGCAGGTCATGGGTGCGCGGAAAGAGCCGGCCGAATTGGTTGGCGTACGAGACCGCATCAAATGTATTGGCCCGGGTCTGGGTTGAGGCGTAGAGCACCAGCGCAGCGGCAAATAGGAGGGAGGCAGGAAGCAGGACAGACGCCTGGGCACGGGCAAGGATTGTCTTTTTTGAATGGCTATACGGCGAGTGCGCGGAGAGGCGGGATGGATTCGGTTTTGCGTCTGTTGCCATAGGGTGTAACGGTTTAAAAGTAAGTTCAGAGAATTATAGGCCTTGCGGCTCCAAAAAGTCAAGCAAGAGAGCATGCGCCTCGGGTATGATAGCACGCATGATTGACACAGAAATTCCGATGCCGAACCCCGCCCATCGTCAGAGGCGCCAGCAGGAGCCGCCACGTGCGGCGATCATCGGCGGCGGCCCACTTGGTATCGAAGCCGCGCACTATGCCGCGCGCCTGGGACATAGCGTCTTGCTCTTTGAGCGTGAGGCCCAGACTGCACCCGATGTTCGTGCCTGGGCGCATGTCGAGATGTTTTCGCCGTGGAAACATCTTCGCAGCTCGATCGGCGAATTGTTGATCCGCGAAAATATCAAGGCCGAAAAGGTCAATTTGGCAAAGTTTCCGCCAGAGCGGGTCCACCCAGTCGGAAACAACTTTGCCAAACTCTATCTCGAGCCACTGGTGACGCTTCTGGGGACATCCTATCTGCGGGAAACGCGTGTCGCGGCATTGGGCCGCTCCTATATGTTTCCGGATGAGCATGCCGACGAACCTGAGAAGCGTACAGCCCGTCGTTTTCGGATTCTCGCGCGCAGTCCGCTGGAGGAGCGCATCTACACCTCCGACTATGTCATTGACGCTACGGGTGTCAGTCATACGTCGCACTGGCTGGGGGCAGGAGGGCTTCCCGCCCTGGGTGAGCTGGGGAGTCGGGGGAAGATATTCTATCGTATTCCCGATGTTCTTGGCAAGGACCGTATACACTTCCTCGGCAAGAAAACGCTCCTCATCGGGGACGGAACTTCCGCTGCGGAGACGGCAGTCGCACTGGCGGAGCTGCTCGAAAAAGAACCCGAAGGCTCATTTTTGTGGGTGACGAATTCGCGCGCGGAGCTGCCCTGCAAATTGACCCCCGGCGACCCGCTGCTCCGACGCGATACGCTGCTTAAGAAAGCCAATCTGCTGGTCAAGAGTGGAAACCCGCGAATTACCTACCTGCCGATTACGCAGGTGGAAGCCGTTCAGCACTCTCTAGCGACGGGGCGTTTCCAGGTAACACTTCAGGTAAACCACGAAACCAAGCGAATGACGGTGGATGCGGTGGTCGCGAATGTCGGATCGCGTCTGGACGCACAGAACTTCGAGCGGTCTTTGCATCCGCAGGAGCCAAGGTTGTATCAGATCGGGGTCCGGGCCGCCACCGGCTCAGAAGACTTCTTTCTGCCGGAAGGCCGCCGGCAGATTCAGGAGATATTTCGTCAGATCACGTGCCGTCCCGACCTCGACCTCTACGCCGAAGCCGAGGCGGAGCTGAAAGTGATGGATGGTGGGTAATGCGGCGGACTAAGAGCGAGTGGTTTTTAACCACTCGCTCCGGCTCTTATATGCTTTCATCTGCCCTCATCCGCTTTTACCGCTGCCCTGCTCCATAGCCTCCGCCTGGATTGCGCTGACCATCCTGATGCTGATGGCTGCTGTGGGCGGCGCGGGCACGGGCGGACCGGGCCTCGGCTCGAGCGTGTTTGCCTTTGACGGACTCTTCCGGGCAGTAGATGTGGCAGGAGTTATGCTTGAGCACGACGGCGGTGATCTCCGTGCTGGAGCCCGTCGCGCCGGCCAGATGGGCCAGGAATTCCGCCGGGTCGGCGGTGTTTTCGGCGAACATGCCGAAGTGCATGGGGATCACTTCACGCGGCGCGATCTGGGCCGCCAGCTTTGCGGCCTGGGCGGCATCCATGTTGCCCCAGCGGCCATTGATTGGAACCAGCAGCACTTCCGGGCCAAAGTCTTCCACGGCGGAGGCCAGGCCGTCGTTGTACTCCGTATCCCCCGTGATATAAACTGAAACGGTGTCTGTCTCGCTGCCGCCGTTGGCGAATTCGAACACATATCCGACACTGTCATCGCTGTGCTCAGCGGCCACGACATGGGCCTTGAAGCCGGGGAACTCCAGAGACTGACCCGGCATAGCGGTCGTAATCTGGCTGAGCGGCACGCCAAGCTTTGTCAGATGATGGCAGGAAGAGGGTGGGCAGATGATCGGGGCATCAGGGTTGTTCTGGGCGATTGCCGGTGCGGTGTGTGGATCGGTGTGGTCCACATGATCATGGGTAAGAAAAAGATAGTCGAGCCGGACATCTTTGGGCCTGACTGGAATATCCACCAGCCGTGCCGCCGTGCCGTCGGTATTGGCACTGTCGGAGAGATAGGGGTCCACGACCAGTACCGGACCGGCGTGGCTTTTAAATGCAAAGCCGCCCTGCCCAAGCCACTGTATCGCCACGCGGCCTGGCTCCACTTTCGATTTGATCAAACGCTCCATTTCGAATTGAATCCTCTCTAGACGTTGAACTATGCCGCAGTATTGGCTTTGTTATCGTCACTTTCCTCCTTTACACCTTCGGGCCATGTCTGCTATAATACTGGCGTGGCAATGTCGAAATGAATTGGGCAGTATGAAGTGGACAGAAACGGATCAGGTGAGGGCGTCAGCCGTCACGAATGTGGCTGGGCTAACCGATCTGGAAACGGAGTGGCGTCACCTGTCCTCGGTCTGTCCCACGGCAACGGTCTTTCAAACTTACGAGTGGAATGCAGCCTGGTGGAAACATTTTGGGTCGAGCTGGGGACGGCGGCTGCGAGTTTTGACGTTTCGGGACGCCGCTGGCACACTTGTTGGGCTGGCTCCACTCATGACTTCGTTCTGGTATGCGACGGCGCTGCGGCGAATATCGTTTCTGGGCACCGGCACCTCGGATTACCTGGATATACTCGCTGCACCGGGCCATGAAGCCTCTGTGGCCACCAGTTTCTACGCGTTCTTAGCGCAATGCGGGGGCTGGCAGATCGCGGATTTTCAGCAGCTTCGCGAAGGAGCGCTTCTTCGGGAGCATGTGCCGGAAATCAGCGGCTCACTGCACAGCTTTGATGCAATCGGTGAGCCCTGTCCGTATCTGGCCCTGCCGAACGACTGGGACCTGCTGCTGCAAAGTTTCGGAAAAAAGACACGCACGAATATCGGCTACTATGATCGCGCATTGCAGAAAGTCTACGCGGTCGAAGCCGGAGCGGTAACGGACGAATCCGAACTCGATGCGGAGCTGACGCACCTTTTCGATCTTCATCAGCGGCGCTGGAACCAGCGGTGGCTTCCCGGCGTATTTGGGGGGAAGCGCGTGCAGGCATTCCACCGGGACGCAGCCCGGCGGCTCTTGAAACAGGGCTGGCTTCGGCTTTTCTCGCTGCGGCTCGATGGCGTGACGCAGGCATCGCTTTACTGCTTCGCTTATGGAGATCGTTTTTGTTACTACCAGGGCGGATTCGAGCCGACACTCGCTCGACTTTCTTTGGGAACGGTTTTGACGGCGCGTGCTCTGCAGGCGGCGATCGCGGAAGACCGGGTGATTTTTGATTTTCTGCGCGGTGATGAGCCGTACAAGGCGAAGTGGACCGGGGCGTCTCGGGTCAATTCCCGGCGTCTTGTGACGCGGGCGGGAACACCCTTCGTCCCTCTCGCCCGCATGACGCAGAGATGGGAAGATGCCATCGAGCGGCGTGGCAAAGCCTGGATGCGGCGAAAGAAGGGCCAGACCACATGATTCGTCGCTTTTTTACTCGTCTCTTAATGATCCTACTGATCGGGTTTTGCGGGTATAACTGGCTGGAGATACGGGCTCTCAAAACAGAGGTCGCCGAACTGCACACGAAGCAGGCCGTCACCGACAAAAAACTCGCCGCTCCGACTGATTGGAAAGCCTCGGCGCAGGAATTCGCGCGGCAAATTGAAGATCTCCAGAAGCAGGCGCAGTCCCCGGAAACGCGCCGCCGCCTGACCGAACTCCAGGGGCAGGCACAGGTCCTTCGGCAGCAGGCAGATGTTCTCTGGCGCAAGGTCAATCCGCAAAAGTAAGCTTAAGAAAGAGCAAGTCCATGAGCAAGCGATTATCTTTCTCTCCGCGGCGGCTCCCCGCAGCGCTTCTCGCGCTGGGACTGGCTTCCGGCTTGGCGGGCTGTCAGACCGGCCAGATCCGCAACAATGTTATGAGCTCTTCCCAGGAAAACGATGAGGGGCGCCAGTACGCCTCGCAGATCGATGCCCAGGTGAAGTTCGTTTTGGATGGCAAGATCAACCGCCGCGTGCTGAACATTTCCAATCTGGTACTTGCAGAGGCCCAGAAGGATCGTCCGGACACTTCTTTCCGGGTGCGCGTGATCGACAGCCCGGAGCTGAACGCGTTTTCGATCCCTGGTGGGTATATTTATCTTTATCGTGGCCTGCTGGACAAAATGGGGGATGACGATGATGCACTGGCCTGTGTGATCGCCCATGAGGCCGCGCATGTCGTCCGCCGTCATGTAGTGAAGGCGCAGTCTGATTCCCAGAACAAGGGACTGCTGGTGGATATCGCCTCCCTGCTATCCCGCAGTTATGCCGTCAACCAGATCGGCGGGGCATTGTTCGAGCTGGATCAGCTGCACTACAGCCGTGTCGCTGAGTTTGAGGCGGATCGCTGGGGCGAGCGGTTTGCCTACAATGCTGGTTATGATCCAAGCGGCATGATCCGCACATTTCAAGTGTTTGAGGCCGAGGAGAAAAAAAGCGGGTATGCGTCGCCCTACGCGCGTGATCATCCGATCAATGAAAACCGAATTCTGCGTGCTGAAGAGCAGCTGCGCGAGCTTCGGGCAAATCGAGGTGCTTACATCGAAGAAAATTATAATGATAAAGATGACCGGATTGCTGCCCAGAAAAATGACATTGATTACCAGGCCCTGCTGATCTCTACCAAAATGCCGACACCGGCGGCCGTTATGTCATCCCAGAATCCGAAACCGACCGATCCAAAATTGGCTGACCCAAAATAGTGAGTTTTCCGTTTGCATCTCCCACAACCAGATCCATGCCGCAGGAGAAACCGCTCATGAAAACAGCGGCGATTATTCCGGCTTATAACGAAGAGGGGCGCATTGCCGTCGTTCTGCGAACGCTGACGGCGGCCGCCGTCGTGGACACGATCATCGTCGTCAACGATGGCTCCACGGACGGCACTGCCGCCGCCGCTGCGTCCGTCCCTGGTGTCGAGGTGGTGACACTGTCCCATAACCACGGCAAGGGCGGAGCGATGCGTCAGGGAGCGATGCGTACCGATGCCGATGTGCTTCTGTTTCTCGATGCGGATTTGATGGGGCTGAAAGCGCACCACGTCCATGACCTGCTGGCGCCTGTCTGCTCCGGTCAGGCGGCGATGGCGATGGGCATCTTCAAGGGGGGACGGCTCTGGACCGACATGGCCCAGTACTTCGCCCCGGCGATCACCGGCCAGCGGGCGATTCGCCGCGAGATCTTCCTGCAAATTCCCAACCTGGAAAGTGTCGGCTATGGGATCGAGCTGGCAATCAACGACTACGTCCACAGCCTGGGCCTTACCCGGCAGGATGTCACGCTGCGCGGCGTCTCGCATCCGATGAAAGAAGAAAAGCTGGGCTGGGCACGCGGGGCGGCCTCCCGCTGGCGTATGTACCGCCAGATGCTTGATTTCTACCTGTCGCAGCGGGGAAAGAAATAGTGCAGGCGCAAATCCGGCCTCTACTCTTTTGAGCTTTGCCACATCGTCCAGTTTCCATTGAACTTTGTTGTCTGCCCGCCCGGCTCGAACACGAGCAGACTGGTGGCAACTTTATCCAGAAAGAAGCGGTCGTGGCTTACGACAATCACGGCGCCTGGAAAGTTGACCAGTGCCCGCTCCATCACCTGCGTGCTGGTCAGGTCCAAATGGTTCGTCGGCTCATCGAGGATCAAGACCTGCGCCCCGGAGAGCAGGCACCGCGCGAGGGCGACCCGGGCCTGCTGACCGCCGGAAAGGGTGCCGATACGCTGCCCCATATCCATCTCCGAAAATTGCAGAAGTGAGAGAAACTTGCCGACCTCTTTGCGGGTCGCCGAGTAGCCCGCCCCGAAGATGTTCACCGCGTGGGTTACTGTATCTTTTGGGTCCAGCTCCGCTTGAATCTGATTGAAGTCGGCGAACTTAATGCCGCTGTCCCAGACAATTTCCCCCGAATCCGGGGCCTCTCTTCGGGTTAGGACGCGAAGCAGTGTGGATTTTCCGCTGCCGTTCGGGCCAACAATCGCCAGCCGTTCGCCCTTCCCAATCTCAAATGAAACGTCGCGAAAGAGCGTTTCACCGCCGTAGCCCTTGCCTGCGTTTTCAACGCGCCCCAGATTGTCCGGGAAGCGGATGCCCTGGTAAATAGTCGTGACGAGAACGTCCACCGGCCGCGGTTCTTTGCGCTTTTTCAGGTCGGCAAGCTTGCGCTGCAGTGCCTGGCTGGGACTGCGCTTCGCTTCATCGCGGTCGGTAATGGCTTCGCTTTCAAATGTCAGCAGCTCCTCTTCGTGCAGAAACTGCTTTTCCAGTGTCTTGAATCGAAACTGCTTGGCCCGGATGTAGTCCGTGAAGCTGCCGGGATATTCCTGAAAGGCGTAGTTCTCCACCTCGACCATACGGGTCACCACGCCGTCCAGGAACTGGCGGTCATGGGAGACCAGCAGGAGGCCGCCGGGGAACGTCGAGAGCCAGTTCTCCAGCCAGGCAAGACCCTCTACATCCAGGTAATTTGTCGGTTCATCCAGCAGCAGGACATCGGGCTGTTCCAGGAGTATCTTCGCCAGGGCGGCCCGGTTCCGCCAGCCGCCGGAAAGCTGGTCCAGGGGGCGCTCTCGATGCGCCGCGCTAAAGCCCAGCTTCGTCAGAGCCGTGTCGATATGGCGGCGATATTCCCAGCCGTCCCGCCGGGTCATCTCCTCCAGGGCATGGGCCTGCTTTTCCAGCAGCCGCTCCATTGCATCGGGGTCCTCGACGGTCTCCAGGTCGGTCGCGATCTGTTCCAGCTCACTCTCGACAAGCCGAATGTCGGCGAACAGCTCCTCTAGGATTGCCTGTACTGAAAGTGTCCCGTCCAGAGTCGAAAACTGGGAAAAGTAGCCGACTTTCAGGCTCGGGGCGCGTTCGACCGTGCCGCTTGTCGGCTCAATCTGTTCGAGTATCAGCTTGAGAATAGTCGTTTTGCCGGTTCCATTCTTGCCAACCAGGCCAACCCGCTCTCCCGCCAACAGCTTAAAGAAGACGCCGCGCAGCACCAGATGGTCCTCGTACTTCATCGTAACATTATTCAGGCGGATCAGGCTCATGGAGTTCCTTATGCAGAAAAAAACAGCCCCGCCTGCTTCCTAGAAAGCAGGCGGGCTTTTATGTTGAACAGAGACCGACAATAAAATGCTGGTCCCCCAGGGCGAAGTCACTTTGTGACTGGGATTTTTCTTACACTTAGCTGCGCTATTTTCTTGCTTACTTCACCCGCGAAGTTTTGCGCCGCCGCAGCAGCTCATCGATACCGACACCGACCAGGATCACTGCTCCCACCACGACGGCTTCGGAGGACGTCGGAATGCTATGGCCGTTGATTGTCACCAGGTTGACCAGGTTCCGCAGCACTTGCAGCAGGGCGGTGCCGATTAGGATACCGGCGATAGAGCCTTCCCCACCGCGCAGGGAGCAGCCGCCGAGAACCGCGGCAGCGATGCCGTAAAGTTCATACGATTGACCATGTGTGGAGGGCGAGATGGAGTTGGTGTAGAAGCCCAGAAGAATCGCTGCGATACCCGCCAGAACCGCGGAAATGACATAGGCTCCGGCAATCACACGCTTGGAATTAACACCGGAATAGCGGGCGGCTTCCTCGTTACGGCCAACCGCATATAAGTACCGTCCATAGACGGAGCGATGGAGTACGACTCCCATAACAATGGCTGTTAGGATGAGAAAAAGAAAAGGAACTGGCACACCAATGGGAACTAATGTGATCGTTGGGTAGGGCATATGATGTAAAATCGAAAGCGAAGAATTTCTGATTACTATTCCCACGCTACCACTCGCAAGTGCCTGTAATTTCTCGAACCCCCCAGCTGTCCCGAAGCCCATTGTGCCATCGCCCGAAATAATTCGTGCCAGGCCTCGATAAGCCAGCAATCCGCAGAGGGTCACGATAAATGGCTGCAGATTGACCCGGGTGATGAGAAATCCATGCAGCATGCCGATCAATCCGCCAACGGCGAGGGTCGCCACTACGGCCAGAGGCCAGGCCCAGTGCCACTCCGTGAGCATCAGGGACAGCAGCACGCCCAGAAGGGCGAAGAGGGAGCCGACCGATAGGTCAATTCCACCGGTAATAATGACGATGCCCAGGCCGATACTGAAAATGCCATAGATACCGATCAGGCGCGACGTGTTTTGCAGGTTGTTAGCGTGGAGAAATGATCCTCCCGACATCACGGTGACGAATATGCAGAGCACGACCAGGAGTACGAAAATTCCCAGCTCTTTGCCGGCCCCCCCGATCGGCAGGCGCGGGCCTCCGGGCAGTGTCGGCAGGCGCGGGGCATCTTTCCCGGCAACCTGACTTGTTTCTTGTTTAATCATTTCTTCTTCTCATAATTAATATTCTCGGCGGCATGGCCGACGGCAAGCTGCATAACCGTCTCTTCAGACGCTTCCGAGCGCGTCAGGAATCCGGTAATACGGCCCTCGTGCATGACAGCGACGCGGTCGCTCTGCCCGAGCACTTCTTCCATATCGCTGCTGATCATCAGCACGGCAACACCTTTTTGGGCCAATCCGCGCATCAGCTCGTAAATCTCCGCCTTCGCGCCGACATCGATGCCGCGCGTCGGCTCATCAAAAATCATCAGCTTTGGCTCCAGCGAGAGCCATTTGGCGAGGACGACTTTCTGCTGATTGCCGCCGGAAAGGTTTCGAGCCAAAAAGTCCACTGTGGGGGTTTTAACATGCAGCGCTTTGCTGGCCGCCTGTGCAACCGCCGTCTCGCGGCTTTTTGAGATCAGGCCGCCGGGAGCATAA
>JANXMY010000214.1 GCA_025354405.1 Armatimonadota bacterium | reverse complement strand
GATCGCCGCAAAATCCGTCCCGATAGCACATCGGTCTGCGTTCCATTCTCCATTGCCAGCCGTCCATTGACCAGCACGTGGGATATTCCCGTCGGAAATTGGTGCGGCTCATCGAAGGTCGCGAGGTCGCGGAAAAGCTGGGGATCGAAGACAGCGAGGTCGGCCTTGGCCCCTAAACGCAGGATGCCCCGGTCGGTGAGTTTCAGGCGCTGCGCGGGAAGGCTAGTCATGCGGCGGACCGCTTCCGAGAGGGAAAGAACTTCGCGGCTTAAAACGTAGCGGTTCAGGACGCGCGGGAAGGTGCCGTAGGTGCGGGGATGGGTTTTGTCCTGGGCCAGCTCGCTTGCCGGGTCATTTGCGACACCGTCCGAGCCGATCATCGTATGCGGATCGGAAAGGATATATTCGACGTCTTCCTCCGACATCGCGAAGTGAACGGCGGCGACCCAGCCTTCTTCCTCACAAAGAAGGTCCAACGCCGCGTCCGCTGGCGATTTTCCGGCGGCAGCACCAAGCTGCGCCAGTGTCTGGCCCTGAGTCTCGCGGCGATTGCGGGCAATGCCGATCTGCAGTGATTCCCAGTCCCAATGAGCCGCCTCGATTTCCGCCACCAGCCGGCTGCGGATGGACGGATCACGCAGACGGGCCAGCATCTCTTCAATCGAGCCATCTTTCGCCCAGCGGGGCAGGATGATCACGCTTAGGCCCGTCATAAAAGCCGTATAGGGATACTGATCGGTAAGGACGTCCAGCCCCGAAGCACGGGCTTTCGCCATCATCGGCAGGGTCAGGTGCGGCTTTCCCCAGTTGGCTTTGCCTTCGCACTTATGATGCGAGAGCTGCAGCGGGATCCCGGTACGCTCTGAGACAGTGAGGGCTTCCTGAATACTTTCCACCAGCGTATCGCCCTCATTGCGGATGTGTGTCGCATAAAAGCCCCCGGCGTCCCGGGCGATTGCGGCCAGGGCTGCGATCTCGTCGCCCTGTGCGTAGCCGCCGGGCAGATACTCCAGGCCGGTTGAGAGCCCGACCGCCCCGTCGTCCAGAGCGGCGGAAAGCAGGGCCGACATCTGCGCCAGCTCCGCCGCTGTCGGCGGGCGATCGTCGAAGCCCAGAACAGTTTTACGGATCGTCCCGTGCCCCGCCAGCGTGGCGATGTTGCAGGCCACTCCCCCCTCTTCGACGCGGCGCAGGTACTCGCCCAGGCTGTTCCAGTCGATCGCAGTGCCGCCGCGCTCGGCCCAGCGGCGTTCCTGTAGAAAGACTTCTGATGCAGAGACCATGCCGATCGAAGTCCCGCAGTTGCCGACCAGCTCGGTGGTGACGCCCTGGGCGATGGAGCTGCGCATCGGGCGGTTCAGCAGCAGGGAGAAGTCGGAGTGAGTATGGATATCGATAAAGCCGGGAGTGACGGCAAGGCCGGTGACATCCAGGATGCGCCCTGCGGAATGGTGAGAGAGATCGCTAAGCCCCGTAATCGTATCTCCGGTGATGGCGACATCCAGCCGCTGCCCAGGCCCACCCAGCCCATCATAGACGGTTCCGCCGCGCAGAATTAAATCAACCGTGCCTAAATCAGTCATGGAGAATGGTAGCATGGAGAGATGGAGAATGTCAATCTAAACATTCTCCATCTCTCCATCAGAGGAGGAAGCTAGGAACCCTGCGGCGCGAGGAGCCGAATAGTCCGGTCGGAAAAGAGGCCGGGACGCATCTTGACGAGTGGCGAGACATGCAGAGGTGTGGGTGTAAACAGCCGACGGGCAACTGAGCAGGCGAGGCTGCCGGGGACAAATCTGGTTCTGCCGGCGGCACCCGGGGTGCGAAACGTGTGGATGAGAGTCACTTCATTTTCCTTTCGTTTGTCAATGCTAAGTTTGAGTAAATGCTGAGACATACTTCTTTGGTTACTCTCTCCTACATGCACAAAGTATGCCAAGTCGCGAATTACAGGTATACTTATGAGAATATGGCGTTTCTTTCTTCCCCTCCTCCAATCCACTCGCATCATATCCGCCGGGACTGGCAGCTTCTTTCCGCAGCCGTGTTTCTTTTCGGATTTGGCTTTGCCCTCTACGGGGCCGTCTTTCTGAATTTCATCACGCGGCAGCTTGGCGTCGGAGCGCTGCAGATGGGCGTCCTTGAATCCTCGCGCGAAATCCCTGGGCTGCTGGCAGTCGGGATCGCGGCGGCAGTCGCACACTATGCGGAGGCGCGCATTGGGGCATTATGCCTTTGCCTGAGTGCTCTGGGGGTCGCGGCGACGGGATTCGTGCATTCGTTCGGCGGCCTGGTGCTCGTCACCGTCTTCTGGTCGGTATTTATGCACCAGTGGTTCACCTCGTCCTCGGCGCTGCCGCTGGCCCTGGCAGCCGGTCAGGAAAGTGGGCGGCATCTGGGCCGAATGGGGGCGATTGGAGCGGCGGCGACGGTGCTGGCGTTTATCATGGTCCTGATACTTGGCGAACATATCACCTATGCGAATTACTTTACAACTGCTGCATTCTTCATCTTCGCGGGAGGATTATGCCTGCTGCCGATGTCACCGGCCTCTACGTCGCACGGGCGGCCGCGTCTGCTGTATCGGAAAGAGTACCGGCTTTTTTACGGCCTGACTTTTCTGGAAGGCTGCCGACGCCAGATATTCTCTACGTTCGCCCTCTTTGCACTGGTTCAGGCCTACCATGTTCCCATCCGGGCAATTGCGGTGCTGATGCTTATCAATGCCGTGGCTTCCCTGCTGGTCGCCTCGCCGGTCGGGCGGCTGATCGACCGGCTTGGGGAACGGCGGACCATGACGTTTTACTACGCTGCGCTCGCTCTGACTTTCGCCGGTTACGCTCTCACACATAATCTTCTGGTCCTGAAATCGCTCTGGGTTGTCGATAATATCCTGTTCTCCTTCGGGGTCGGGATCAGTACCTATCTCAGCCGAATCGTCCGGCCAGGCGAGATGACCCCTAGCCTCTCGATGGGGCAGACGATGAACCATGTCGCCGCGGTCGTCATTCCAGTCGCCGGGGGACTCCTCTGGCACCGCTTCGACTACCACGCTCCGTTCTGGTGCGGTGTCGGAGCCGCGCTAATCTCGCTGTATTTAACCCAGCGCGTCCTTCCGCGAACAGACACTGCTGTCGCAGAATCTGCCTTCGCAAAATAAAAATTTCCCAGGCCTTGACAATTTATGCGGCTGTGGTATAATAGGTGCGTATACGAATGCGCAAACTGCAGATTGGATGAAGCGATGCCGGTGACAGCAAAAGATATCGCGATGGAGCTGCGATTGTCGCAGCCTACCGTCTCTCGTATCCTTAGTGGTGCACCCGGTTACCGAGTCGCAGAAGCGACACGCATTCGTGTCGAGGAGATGGCGCGGCACATGGGGTATCAGCCGAATGCGGTGGCCCGCTCCCTACGGCAGGGAAGAACCCACACCATTGGCCTGTATACCAACCACGACTATGACGCGCGAAATGAGTTTTTGGGGACGATCATTGGATCACTCCAGCGGGGATGCGAGCAGCGGGAGCTTGATTTACTTCTGCATAGTGCCCGTTTCGATACTTCGGCGAAGACAATGTTTGGCAAGCTGCGTGACGGACGCATTGACGGCTTAATCCTGCACGCCAATGCCGACGATCCGCTGGTAACCTTGCTCGGTGAATCGACCCTGCCGGTGGTGACGGTTGCAGACAAGCTGCCCGATCTGCCTGCCGTGACCTGCGACGATGCGGACGGCATGCTCCAAATTATGACAATCCTTTGGGAGCGAGGCTACAGACGGTTTGTTTTTCTGGCCCCGGACCAGCCCCTGACCTCGGTAGATCGCCGCCGGGCGGCTTTTCAGGCAGAAATTGCCCGCTGTAGGGTCGCCGCTGAGGACCATGCAATTTTCTCCATCGTCGGAGAGGAAGCTGGAGACAGACTGGACGACATTCTCGCGTTTGGACATGGATGCGCCGCTGTCTGCTGGAATGACCGTGCAGCTTATGCTCTGCTGCGGGCGTGCCAGCAGAGGCAGTTGCGTGTCCCTGAAGATTTGGCGGTAACGGGATTCGATGGTTTCCCGGACAACAAAGCACCCGCCTGGAAACTACTCACGGCCCACTGCCCGTGGGAATCGGTGGCTTCAGCCGCCCTGGATGTTCTTATCTCACGGATCAGTGGCAGCTCCGAGTCTGCGACGGAAATTTGTCTTCCGATTTCACTGATCCTTGGAAATACGGCTTGACGTAAAGGTTTTCTGAAAGGAGAGGTTCGTTCTAACTGCCCGATATCTACGGCAGCAATTTAATTTTGTCCACTCACTACTTGGTTCTATATTTCAAAGGAGTAACTCAAATGCAATCACTGGTCCGCCCCACACGTCGGGGCTTTACACTTATTGAACTTCTCGTGGTTATCGCTATTATCGCTATTTTAGCGGCGATTCTCTTTCCGGTCTTCCAGAAAGTCAGGGAGAATGCCCGCCGTACATCATGCCTCTCTAACATGAAGCAGATCGGAATCGCAGCCATCCAGTACACCCAGGACTACGATGAGTTATATCCTTGCGGCCTCATTGATGTCGATGGCACGGGTCACTACGGTCGTGGATGGGCCGGCCAGATCTATTCGTATGTCAAAAGTGACGGAGCGTATAAGTGCCCGGATGACTCGACAGCCCCCTATGTTGCTGCCTCCGGTGCAATCGCACCCGTTCTATCTTATGCAGCGAACCTAAACTTGCTGGAAACAGTTTACAACAAGCCTTCGGCGGCGTCCCTGGCGAAGCTGCAGTCATCGTCCAAAACAGTTCTGCTGTGTGAGTTCTTTGGCTCAGCTGTATTCCTTACCGACCCGGCGGAGGCTCGATCACAGGTTGTGACCGGCGTCAATTCTCTTCCATACGGATATGGCAAATACCAAACGGGCTGGCTCGGCAACCGTGACGCCAGCACCGGCAACGCTGCCTACTCATCCACACAGTTTGACAAGCCCGTCGGGGTACACTCCGACGGCTCCAATTACCTAATGGCCGACTTGCACGCAAAATGGCTGCGGGGTTCCCAGGTCTCGTCAGGCCTTGACGGTGCCGTCAAGTCTAGCGACGATGAGCAAACACCTTGCATCATTGGCTCATGGCCAAACAACTGCGCCGCTGCGGGCGTTGATAATGGCAAATATGTCGCAACATTCGGCCTTCAGTAAATAATATCCATATCGGGGAGCGAATCTGCATTTAATGACAGGCTTGCTCCCTGAACTTCTTAGCCTCATAGCTGATACTACGCCTCTTGCATCGAGTGACTGAAAGTCACTCGAAATGCCTTCACCTAGCATCAGCCTACAAGTAAAGTTACCAACGAAACTATGAAATATACTGCACTTTATATTCTGGCCGGATTACTGACACTATCCGCAATCCTGATGACTCAGGTAACGACTGCTCAGGCCGCCACTTCTGTCCAAGTCATCAAAAAGGGAAAGGGCTGGCAGCTCCTGCGGGGCGGACAGCCTTACCTGGTCAAAGGTGCGGGCGGCGATGGCTCCAAGACAGACCTGAAGGCGGCGGGTGCCAACTCCTGGCGTACCTGGGGAGCGGACAATCTCGATCCGCAGCTTGCAGAAGCGCAGAAGCTGGGCATGACCGTGACCATCGGCATCTGGCTGGGCCATAAGGAACATGGATTCGACTACCACGATGCCGGAGCAGTCGCGGCGCAGAAAGAGGTGGCGCGTAAGGTCATACTGCGCTACCGCAGCTCCCCTGCCCTCCTTATCTGGGCCCTGGGGAATGAGATGGAGAACGGGGTCACGGACCAGGGGGCGCTGTGGAATGCGGTAGAAGACATCGCAAAAATGGCGCATGAACTGGACCCAAACCACCCGACGATGACAGTCGTGGCAGAGCTGGGCGGAGACAAAGTTGCACAGATTCATGCGCACTGCCCGGATATCGACATCGTCGGCATTAACAGCTATGGCGGTGGCCCTTCCGTCGGCGAGCGGTACAAAGCCGCCGGGGGGGTTAAGCCCTACATCGTTACCGAATTTGGTCCTCCTGGAACCTGGGAGAGTGGGAAAAACGCCTGGGATGTCGTACCGGAGTTGACCAGTACGGAGAAAGCTGATTGTTACCGGGCTACCTACGTCAAATCAGTGCTCAACGACCCGATGTGCCTGGGCTCCTACGCATTTACCTGGGGAAATAAACAAGAGGCAACTCCAACCTGGTTTGGCCTGCTCCTGCCCGACGGCTCCAGGCTCGGCGGAGTGGACGCCCTGACGGAGCTATGGTCAGGGAAAAAAGCGAAAAATCTCTGTCCGGTGATCCGCTCTCTCGCACTGGAAGGTTCCGGCCAGACCACACCGGGAGCGATGATCAAAGTGTCCCTGGATGTGAGCGACCCGGAAAACGATCCACTGACTACGACCTGGGTTCTGCAGGCCGACCCGGCGAATTACGGGACTGGCGGAGCGAGCCAGGCGACCCCACCGTCCTATCCCGAAGCGGTCGTATCGTCGAGTCTTAAGTCAGTCACACTCAAGATGCCGTCCTACGGGGGAGCCTACCGGCTCTATGCCTACGTTCGCGACGGTCACGGGGGTGCAGCAGTCGGCAATGTTCCCTTGAACGTCAAGAGCGACACCGCTTCACAGCTTCCGGGGGCGCAGAAGGCGGCTTTGCCCTTCACCGTCTACGGGGATGTCATCACGGATGCGGCTTATGTGGCGTCCGGCTACATGGGCAACAGCAGCGCAATCAAGATGGACCCTCTCTCCGCGGAGAATCCGCACTCCGGCAAAACCTGCCTCGAGGTTAAGTATACGACGGGCGACTCCTGGGGCGGCTGCGTCTGGCAAAGCCCGGCAAATGACTGGGGCGACCTGCCAGGTGGTCGTGATCTGCGCGGCGCAAAGAAGCTGACGTTCTGGGCCCGTGGTGCGCTGGGCGGAGAGACGGTAAACTTCGTATTCGGACTGCTGGGGAAAGACAAGAAGTTTCCCGATTCGGGAACGGGGAAACTGGACAAAGCGGTTCTCACGACTGCCTGGAAGCAGTACTCGATCGACTGCAGCGGTACCGACCTCTCTCAGATCAAGACGGCTTTTGCCTGGTCTCTGGCTGGCAGCGGCCAGCCCATCACGTTTTATCTCGACGACATCAAATACGAGTAAACCGCAAACGAAGAATATCAGGAAGAAGAATAATATGAAATTGAGTTCGTATGTCGCGGTGGCTGGGTTTGTTCTGCTGCTCGGCCAGGCGGGGCTCGCCGGCACACCCAAGGCGCCTCTGCCGCTGGTGATCTATGCGGAGGACGGCGGGAAGCTGCCTTATTTTCCCTCCGGCTACATGGGGAATACCGGAGCGATCAAGATGAATCCTAGCTCCACCGTAAATCCGCACTCTGGGAAAACGTGCTTGAAGGTATCCTACACGGCCAGAGACAACTGGGGCGGCGTCGTCTGGCAGAACCCCGGCAACAACTGGGGCAGCATGGCAGGCGGCTGGAATATCACCGGAGCCAGAACACTCAGCTTCTGGGCACGGGGCGAAAAAGGCTCTGAAGTCGTAAGCTTTTTATTCGGTTTAATCGGGAAGGATAAACCGAACTCCGATACCGGCAGCGGCAAACTGGACAAGGTCGCGCTGACGAAAAATTGGAAGAAATACACGATCAGTCTCCAGGGAAAGAATATGTCACATATTATTACGGGGTTCGCCTGGACCCTGGGGGCAGCCGGGTCGCCGGTGACATTCTACCTTGACGACATACGATACGAGTAAATCATAGCAAGCAAGCTTAAATGCCCTCCAGCCGTGAAAAAGCTGGAGGGCGTTTTTGTTAAAAACCCTTTTCGCCCTCCCTGAATTCTTGACAGATAGTTAGTAAGCATTGTATACTATGAAGGTGGGCAACGTCGCCGCGCCGTCTTCTCTCTTGCCATTTTAGTCATTTCCACTCCGGCCGGCACTAACGCGACGCTTTCCCCGTATTGCAGATATATCGACATCTGTTCAGCAGCATCTCTCTTCATAAGGAACGCAAGGAACTCATGGCACAAGACACAATTATTCCCAGCGCCGATGCCTTGTCCGGCAACGGCACGGCACCGCCCGGATTTGACCCCGGAATCGGCAAAGCTATCGAGATCAAAAATCTCGTCAAACAGTATAAAAAAGTCACCGCAGTCAACAACATCAGCCTGGATGTCTATGAAGGCGAAATTTTCGGATTCCTTGGCCCAAACGGAGCCGGAAAAACGACGACCATCAAGACGCTGCTCGGCCTCATCTTCCCCACCGCCGGGGAAGTCCTGGTGCTTGGCAAACCTGCCGGCGACATCGATGTCAAAGAAAAGCTCTCCTATCTTCCCGAATCCCCTTACTTCTACGAGCATATGACGGCCAGTGAAGTTGTTGGCTTCTACGGCAGCCTCTTTGGCCTTGCCGGAGCGGTCAAGCAGAAGCGCGTCGATGAGCTCCTCGATCTGGTCGGGCTGCAGAACGCGGGCAAAAAATCCCTGCGGGCCTTCTCGAAGGGTATGCTTCAGCGTGTGGGTATCGCCCAGGCACTGATCAATGACCCGAAAGTGCTGTTTTTCGATGAGCCAACCTCGGGCCTGGACCCGGTTGCGCACCGGGATATCCGGGACCTGATTCTGCACCTGAAAAGTGAAGGCCGGACGATCTTTCTGTCCTCCCATCAGTTGTCAGATGTCGAACTGGTCTGCGACCGCGTCTCCATCCTGCACGGCGGCAAAATTCGTCGCCTCGGCCATGTGGATGAGCTAATTGCCGGCGGCAACGTGGAAATCGTCGCGGAAGGGCTGAAAGCCACCGAGGCGCAGATGGCACAGCTGCGGGACCTATCGAGCAAAACGGAACTGGTTGGCGACACGCTGACAATCACGACTGCAGCATCCACCGAGAGTAAAAATCGGGTACTGGATTGGGTACGGACAGCGGGAGGCAATGTGCTTTCGATGACGCAGACCCGGCGAACATTGGAAGATATTTTTTACGAAGTCGTCCATCAGGGCGAGCTTGAGACGGGGACAGCCTTCGCAGTTCCTTCAGTACTGGAGAAGAATTAAGATATGAAGACGATTTGGCTGATAGCCTCCGGTACATTTGGCGAGGCCATGCGACGTAAGGTGCTCTTGATCTTTTTGTTCGCTGGGCTGGCAATTATTTTAATGGGTGTTGCGTTTGCAGGTCTGGCAACCCAGGCTCGTGACTTGACCGTGACCAAAAGTCTGGGCCTTGGGGTAATCTCCCTGGCCGGCGTTTTCATCAGTGTCATTCTGTATATCACACTGATTCCGCAGGAGATCGAGCGGCGTACGATCTATAGTATTCTCTCGAAACCAGTTCAGAGATATCAGTTCTTGTGTGGCAAGTTTCTTGGCGGCCTGATGACGGTTTTGCTGAACATTGCCCTCATGGGAATTGTATTCATCCTGCTGGTAGCGGGAAAGCAGTGGTTCCAGTACGGTGTAAATCCCGGACCCGCTATGCTGTCCCTTTCTAAAGGCATTCTGATGATCTTCTTTCAGATGACTTTGCTGGGTGCAGTCGCAATGTTCTTCTCGGTTTTCCTTTCGCCGTTCGTCAACTTCTTTTTAACGTTCGCCGTCTGGCTCCTGGGGAATGCATCCTCGCTGACTGAAGCATTGGCTGACCCGACCAGTGATCCAAACCACCCAAAAAGTGCTATCGTCGTTGGGATTTTCAAAGTGGTGCATGTCATCATTCCGAACTTCGCCAACTATAATATTCAAAACCCGATTATTAACCCGCACGAGCACATCACGAATGAGCCGATCTACATCGCCTGGAATATTCTCTATGCAATTGTGTACACGGCAATTCTGCTGACCGTCGGGTCGCTGATCTTTGACAAGCGGGAGGTATAGAATGCTTTCTTCTTCGCGACGACTATCTTTGCTGGTGATAGCGCTGCTGCTGTTTATCCCAATCGGGTTTTTGCAGACGCAGTTGATTGATCCCTTTTACAAGAAAAATTACGCACCGCCCAAGCAGAAAAACGGCGTGAACGGACTGAGTCAGGCTGGCTCAAACCTCCCGGCGACATTCGCTCTGGGTGCCTTCACCGGATTCCGCGAGGCAATCGCGGGAATGCTCTGGGTACGCTGCGACGAGTTTTTCCATAACGGCGACTATGATGCCATTATGCCGCTGATCCGCATCATCACCTGGCTGGACCCACACCAGATTGATGTTTACGAGACCGGGGCCTGGCATATGGACTACAACTTCACCGATACGCAGGAGCGATCCGACCGCCGGTATATCCCCATGTCGGTTGCGCTCTTAAAAGAGGGTATCGACAACAACGAAGACCAGCCGGACCTGTATTCGGACATGGCATTTGTCCATTACTTCCGAAAGATCCAGGATTTCCCGTTGTCGCGCTACTGGTTTAAAAAGGGCTGGGATGTCGTCGCTGCCAAGGCAGTCGTCGATGAGAAAAATGACCAGATTGGCCTGAAAGAGCAAACGAACTTCGACGGGGCCGATAAAGGCGTAATGACTGTCGGCCACGGCTACGCTCATGCGCTCGAATTCAATGGTCAGGAGCAGGAAGCAGTCGTGCAATGGAACGCCTGTCTGGACCTGCACCGAAAGCTGATTGCCGTTAAAAACGGCACCGATATCTCTGAAGTGCAAAACCTGGAGATCGCGGATAAGCAGCTTCGGGAATTACAGGGCCGCCTGAAATACCGACCGATCGACACGAAAACACCTCTGGATATGGGCTTTACACCAATCCTGGTGCGAGTCGCACCCAAGGTGTTTGTTTTGCAGGGAACACTGAAGGCAATTGGTGCTAAAAAGTTCGTACTCGAAACCGGCGAACGTGAGTTCGGCCCTGTCGATGGATGCCGGATCGAGATTCGTCTTCAGGACGAAAGTTATAAACTGCCAGACATCGGGGCGTATACCCTGGGTACGGCAGTCGATCCGAACGTGACAATCATGCAGGACGCCGCCTCGGTGCGGGGCGGCAAGATTGGCGGCGATCAGGGCCGCAAAATCGACATGAGCCAGGACAAGGAGATGTACTCGTTTAAAGCTCCGCGCTACACGGTCACCGCCTGGTTCACGCCGAATAACCCGAACGACGCGCCGATCCAGGTGCAGGACCGGATTGGCTGGCTCGGCGAAGGACTAGATCCGAAGCAGAAAAACTTTGTTCTGACGGACGGCAAGTCATTGCTGCCCGGCGAGGTCTCCCCTATCCCCGGCCTGCGGATGCTGATAAAGACCTGGACACTGACGCGTGAAGATATTACGGGTGCTGGAAAGAAAGTATTCCGGTAATTCCACGCTCGGCAATTTGCTGAGTGTTGGGGTATAATAGCCGAGCTGTTCACGATTTGACCGTGCTAGGCGGGGCGTCTGCGGTGCCCTACACTCCAAATCCGCATTATGGGAGGCGGAACTCTTGCCCTCGGGGCGCTTACTCTCGAATTGGCGCATGTGCGCAGCGTTGATGGACGGACCCGGCGCAACGGACGACCTCCGAACCTCGTCAGGGTGGGAACGCAGCAGCGATAAGGTGCGTGGCCCGTGTGCCGTCCGGTGTTTCTGACCGGAGCCGGCGGCGTGTGTTCAACCGAGAGGCAACGATTTCAAAGGCAAGTGCGCGGTCAAAATACTGGGACTTAGTCCCGAAGAAGCCCCTTCCGAATTCAAGATTCGGGAGGGGCTTTTTTTTCGGTACTTTATGCGGTTTAGACACTATCAAAGCCCGAAATATAAACTGCCAAGTAACTCCTGTAAGTAGGAGAACCCCACCCCGACACTGGTGAACCCCACCCCGCAGCAAGCTGGCGCCTTGGGAACCCACCCCAGCACTCGGGAACCCACCCCGCAGCAAGCTGCGACCCTCCCGAAACGGGAGGGTGGACAGGTGGGTGACAAAAAGTTTATCGGTCTTTGTAAGTGGCTCTTCGAAGAGGCAACATCAAGAAGACAAACTTTGCGACTGCCTTCCCGCTCACCCTCCCGTTTCGGGAGGGTCGCAGCTTGCTGCGGGGTGGGTTCCAAAGACCCCAGATTGCCGCGGGGTGGGTTCACCAGTGTCGGGGTAGGATCCGGAACATCGATATCGACAAGACAGATTGAAAGGGTCGAGGCTTTGCAGGCGAGCAGGACAAAAACGACCTGGGCAACATCTACCTATTCCATATTGTGGTCCACATAGTGCCGCAGCGTCTGCCAATCATCCATTGTTGTTTTCTGTCCTTCACCCTGTCATCTACGCCCAAAGCCTAAAGCAGACAAACTTTGTCCGAAATAGTTTCCGGGGAGTCTTCAGGTATAATAACCGAGTATGGCTTATATTTCCCTTTACCGCAAATACCGGCCGCAAACATTTGAGGATGTGGTCGGGCAGGAACATGTCACGACGACGCTGCGGAACTCGATCTCGGCGGGCCGAATCGCCAGCGGATACCTTTTCACAGGAACGCGCGGGACAGCCAAAACCACCTGTGCCCGGATCTTTGCGAAAGCACTCAATTGCATCGGGCCGAACGGTGATTTGACAAGCCCCACCCCGGAGCCGTGCGGCGTCTGCGGCCCTTGTAAGTCTGTCGCGGCTTCGTCGTTTGTGGACGTGCTGGAGATGGACGCCGCCTCGCACGGCAAAGTCGACGATGTGCGGGACCTCGTGGCAAGTATTAAGTTTCCGCCGATGGAAGGCCGTTACAAGGTCTACATCATCGACGAGGCCCATCAGCTCTCCCGGGATGCGATGGATGCATTTCTGAAGACGCTGGAAGAGCCGCCTGACCGCGTGGTGTTTATTCTGGCAACCACCGAGCTTGACAAGCTGCCGATTACGATTGCTTCCCGCTGCCAGGTCTACGAGTTCAAGCGCGGCTCCGTCGCCCAGATCGGCTCCCGTGTCAGCGACGTTTTGAAGGCCGAAGGCGTGAAGGCCGACCCGGCAGCAGTATCGCTGATCGCGCGGGCCGCGGACGGTTCGTACCGAGATTCCCTTTCCCTGCTCGAACAAGTCCTGGCTTATCAGCGGGAGCATGTCACGGCGCAGGATGTGACGGTCGTACTGGGCACAATTGGCGACGACGTGCTCACCCAGGTCGTCCAGCTCATTGCGGATTCCGATGCCGCCGGGGCGTTCGCACTGGCCGGCAGTGTTCTGGAGAGCGGCAAAGATGTCCGCCAGTTCCTGAAGAGCCTCTCCGAGCGCTTCCGCGATTTATTGTTTGTCGGCGTTGGGGCACGTCCGGGTGATTCCGGCGAGATGGCTGACACGGCTTCCCTTCAGGCCCAGTCTGCCCGCTTTTCGCCCTCTGCTCTGCTGCATGCCCTGGAGACAATTACGGCGGCGGAGCAGGAAACACGCCGGAGCAGCCAGCACCGATTGGTCCTGGAACTTGCCCTTCTGCGCCTGATGGAATTGCCGACTGTCGCGCAATTCGCGGCGCCGACGGTACCTAGGATTATCGCCTCGGCGGTGAACCCTGCGCCTGCGCCGCTTGCCCCGATGGCAACTGCTGCGCCTGCGCCGCTTGCCCCCGTGGTGACTGCTGCGCCTGTGCCCGAAACACCCGTAGGGGCGCTGCTTGCCGCGCCCTCCCCTCTTGCGCTTACCCTCTTATCGGAGCCGGAACAGAAAGCGGAGCCGGAACAGAAGGCAGAGCCGGAGCAGAAGGCAGAGCCGGAGCAGAAGGCAGAGACAAGAGAAGAGGGCGCAGCAAGCGGCGCCCCTACAGTCCAAATCCCCTACGATATTCCGCCGCCATTGCTTGACGACGAAGATGAGACCGATGAAGATGAAGCGGACGAGGCAGCCCCGGACGAGGAAGACGAAATTATCTTGACGGCCCCGGTGCCGGGCGACGAAGAGCTGGACGTTCTGCCCTTTGACGATGACATCAACGATACACGGCCCAGCCGGGTGGTGGTCTCCGAGGAGGAGCAGGACGAAGACTTTATGCACGTACAGCAGGTGGCAGTCGAAGCCTCTCCCCTGCCCCTTCCAAAGCCTCCTCCGGCCGCGGGTACTCCGCCGGAGCTTCTGCGCCTGCAAAAGTCGTGGCAGGAAGTGATCAACCTCACCGGGGCAAAAAGCAAGACCGCTGGTAAGGATGTCAGCGAGTCCAGCCCGGTCGCACTCCTCGGAGAGATCGTGACCCTGGAGTTTGCGCACCCCTTCCACTTCGAGCGTGTGCAAAGCAAGGATGCTCTTCGCACCTTTATCGCGGAAAATATTTGCCACACACTCGATGTCCCGATTGGAAGTTACCGGGTCAAGTGTGTCTTGAAAGGCAAAGCGGCTCCCCCACCAGCAGTGCACAGGCCGGAAGCGAGTAGCAGCTTTGCTAAATCGCCGGAGGAGGCAGCAAACGCTCCCAGTTCTCTCGTGCAGCAGGTGATCGCGGTGTTTGGCGGCAATATCATAGACGACGACAAAGAAGGATAATTCGAAATTATGGCAAACCCATTTGGCAAAATGCCTGGCGGCCTCGGCGACTTGATGAAGCAGGCCCAGAAGGCAATGGAAGACGCGAAAAAAGTGGAGGCGGAGCTGGAGATCGCCCGCGTCGAAGGTCAGTCCGGCGGCGGGCTGGTCAAAGTCGTAGCGACCGGCAAGGCGGAGATTGTCAGCATCAAGATCGCCCGCGAAGTTGTCGATCCCGAGGATGTGGAGTCCCTGGAAGACCTCGTGACACTCGCCGTGCGCGAAGCAGTCGACAAAGCCAACTCGATCCGCGAAGAGCGGCTGAAAAGCGTCATGCCGGCCGGCATGGGCGGTCCCGGCGGCCTCTTCTAGGATTTACAATTTAGGATACTCGATGGCTGTTTATTATCCCAAGCCGCTGGCACGTCTGGTCAGTGAGTTCGAAAAGCTGCCCGGAATTGGCCCGAAAAGTGCCCAGCGCCTGGCTTTCTATATTATGCGTCTGCCGGAAGAGGAAACGCGGGCACTGGCTGATGCACTGACGACCATCAAAGCCAGCATCAAATTCTGCCGCATCTGCCACAACTACTCCGAAGGCGAAATCTGCGATATCTGCACTGACCCCCGACGGGACCACACCCTGCTCTGTGTCGTCGCTGAGCCGCGCGATTTAATCGCCGTGGAGAAGACCGGGGAATTTAAGGGTGTATACCATGTCCTGCAGGGCGTGATCTCCCCGCTCGACGGCATAGGCCCAGACAAGCTGCGGATCAAAGATTTGCAGCAGCGCGTGGCGGAAGGCGACCCGCGCGTCGAGGAAGTCATTCTGGCGACGAATCCGACAGTCGAAGGAGATACCACCTCGATGTATGTCGCCGGACTGCTCAAGCCGCTTGGAGTGAAAGTCACCCGAATCGCCCACGGCATGCCCGTTGGCGGCGACCTGGACTACGCCGATCAGGCGACACTTATTCAGGCGTATGAATACCGTCGCGAACTTTAAAGCGCGGTCGGCCTTTTAATCAATGTAACTGTGCTTCCGACTTGCCCAGATATTTCGGACGCGGGTGCGTCACCATCGCCTGCCACCAGGCGACCTGAATGGCGGCGAACTCGCGGAGATTAAACCCCGCCTGTCCGGCATAGCGGCGCTTGGCCGCATCCACTCCTACAACGTCCAAACCCAGCTTCCGCCCAAGAAAGAGAGCGCGCGGCAGATGGTATCCCTGCGTCACCAAAATAGCCGAGCGGACTCCAAAGATCTCCCGCGCCCGGTACAAGCTGTCGTAGGTCCGAAAGCCCGCGAAGTCGCAGACAATATCGCTGCTGGGCACGCCGAGGCTGAGTGCAATCGACCGCATGGCATCCGGCTCATTGTAGTCGTCGCGGCTGTTATCCCCGGTCATCAGCAGCTTCTGTACCTTTCCCGCTTTGTATAACTCAACCCCCGTCTCTACCCGATCGGTGAGGACCGCGCCTGCCGCTCCAAACACGATTGCGACCGGACGGATTGGTGCGGCAGACTCACTGGCGCAGATCAGGTGCCGGCAGCTCAAGACATCGGCCAGAACGAAGCTGCTGAAAATGAGAGGCACACCGAGGACTCCAAAAATAATTTTTCGTATGCGGGTTTGTTTCACGGTATACTGTTCGTGAACTATATCGAAAAACCTGCCACGGAGAAATACCATGAACTTTTTGCGTCTCACTTCGATTTTCTCGTTTTTTGCCGGGATCGTTTTCCTGATGCTGGGCCCGAGCGGCACTCCGGCACAAGCACAGCAGAACATTTACATCGATCCGCTGGCTAGGGGGCAAAGCCGCCTGGCGGTCAAAGCCAGCGTGAAGTCGAAAGTTATCTACGTCGACGATATTCAGCTCACGAGGCCGGTCAAAACGATCCCGCAGAAAGCCGTGATCGCTCACCACGCAGCCAGGCCCCTGTACTTTACGGGTGTCAATCTTGCCTGCGGCTGCTTCGGCGAACGCAAACCTGGCGTGATCGCTGCGTATGGGTCACAATACATTTTCCCCTCAGAGAGTGAGCTGGACTATTTCGCACACAAGGGTTCTAATGTCATACGCTTGCCATTTCGCTGGATGGATCTGCAGCCTGTGCTGAACGGGCCACTGGACACAGCGGCGCTGGGCCGAATCAAGGATGTGGTCAAGGCAGCAAATGCCCGCGGGCAGGTCGTTCTGCTCGACCCGCACGATTCTGCCCGCTACTATGACAAAGTCGTCGGCAGCCCGGAAGTGCCATATGCTGCTTTCGCCGATTTCTGGGGCAGGCTCGCTTCACAGTTCCCAACAAATTCGCGTGTTTGGCTCGGACTGGTGAATGAGCCGAACAACATGCCAGGGGCACAATGGTTGCGCGCGGCCAACGCGGCGATTGCGTCAATCCGCAAAGTGGGCGCTAAAAACCTAATCCTCGTGCCAGGGATTGCCTGGACCGGTGCGTACAGCTGGGTTAGCAGCGGAAATTCGAAAACCATGCTCGGGATTATTGACCCGCAGAATTACTACATTTTCGAAGTGCATCAGTACCTGGACCCGGACAGCTCCGGCACGCATCCTGAAGCCGTCAGCGCGACTATCGGCAGTGAGCGACTCAAAGTGTTCACTCTCTGGTGCCGGCAGCATCATCAGAGAGGATTCCTGGGCGAGTTCGGAGCCGCAAATAATCCCACTGCTTTGCTGGCAACTGAGGATATGCTGACCTATATGGAGCAAAACCGGGATGTCTGGGTCGGTTTTACCTGGTGGGCTGCGGGAGCCTGGTGGGGCGACTACATATTCACCGTGGAGCCAAAAAATGGACAGGATCGCCCGCAGATGGCGACGCTGGAGCCACATCTTCAGAAAGTCTCCGCATCCCGGATTAAAGTCACGAATTCGATTCATTAAGGCGAATTTTGCTTGCCATTCGCCTCCGATTCCGGGTAAAATAAAGCCCTCGAAAGACATTTAGAATGGACGGTGCTGATATGGCAGACGAGCAGAAATCAACGTGGAAGACAAAGGTCGGTCTGGCGGAGATGCTCAAGGGCGGGGTCATCATGGACGTCGTCAATGCGGAGCAGGCGATCATTGCCGAGGAAGCGGGCGCGGTTGCGGTGATGGCACTCGAGCGCGTACCAGCGGACATCCGGCGTGACGGCGGGGTAGCCCGTATGTCTGATCCGAAGATGATCAAAAGCATCATGGATGTGGTGACAATCCCGGTCATGGCGAAAGCGCGGATCGGGCATTTTGCAGAAGCGCAGATTTTGCAGTCTTTGGGAGTCGACTTCATTGATGAATCGGAAGTGCTGACGCCGGCTGATGATGCGTTCCACATCAACAAGCACGACTTCAAGGTCCCCTTCGTCTGCGGCTGCCGCGACCTGGGCGAAGCCCTGCGGCGTATCGGCGAAGGCGCGGCTTTGATCCGTACCAAGGGCGAGGCGGGATCGGGGAACGTCGTTGAAGCAGTCCGCCATATGCGCGCACTGCTTGGCGGGATTCGCCGAATTCAGTCTCTGCTTTTCGAAGAGCTGATGACGGAAGCCAAGAATCTTGGGGCACCTTACGATCTGGTAGTTGAAGTCCATCGTACCGGCAAGCTGCCGGTGCCGAACTTCAGTGCCGGCGGCATCGCGACCCCCGCCGATGCCGCGCTAATGCGTCAGCTCGGCGCGGAGACGGTCTTTGTAGGCTCTGGAATCTTCAAGTCGGGTGACCCCCGGCGGCGTGCGAAGGCAATTGTCGATGCCAGCACGCATTATGACAACCCTGAGCTGCTGGCCGAAGTCTCCAATGACATCGGCGAGGCCATGGTCGGGATCAATATCAGCGAGATTCCCAAGGGGGAATTGATGGCCGCACGCGGCTGGTAACTGGAAAATTGAGCCGCCGAACCTTCTGGTTTGGCGGCTTTTTTTCCGACTCTTTATCTTCTGCGGAATCAATTTCAGGTGAAGTTTAAATCTGGCGAATTAGTTTTATAAAACCTTGTCAAAGAGTCACGACTATGCTATAATGGGCACAGACATGATGGAGCTGACAGAGATAAATGCTGAACATACGACAAAGTTTTCGTGACGAACTCGTGGCTCTGGAACAAGAGTTGCTGCAGATGGGAACGCTGACCGGCACGATGGTCCGGGAGGCTGTAGAGGCATTACAGCAGAATGATACATCGCTGGCACAGACCGTTTTAGCGCAGGACGATGCCGTCGATGAAATGGATCGTAAAATCGAGGCTCAGTGTATCCGACTGCTGGCATTGCAGCAGCCGATGGCACGGGACCTGCGGCAAATCGAGAGTGCACTGAAGGTCATCACCGACTTAGAACGGATCGGCGACCATGCCGTGGATATTGCAAAGATCGCCAGTAAGCTGACGCAGGAGTTTTTCCTGAAACAGCCGCTGCTCGATCTTGGCCCCCTGTCGCATATGGCGCTCACAATGGTCAGCCAGAGCCTCGAAGCTCTGGTTCGGCATGATCTGGAACTGGCGGTTAAGGTCTGTAATGACGACGATGCCGTCGATGAGACTTTTAAAGTTCTTCGTGAGGAACTGCTGACGATGACGCAGAATAATCCCTCGCACATTTTCCCGGCGTCCTACCTGCTTCTGGCCGTGGTCTATCTAGAGCGCATCGCCGATCATGCGACGAATATCGCTGAGCGGGTGTACTATATTGAGACTGGCGACCGGAAAACTTTGGGGCGAAGCAGACTGAATTCCGTACCAATATGACGACGATCGCAGACAATTTCCGCAGCGTGAACGAGCGCATTGCAAATGCTGCCAGCCGGGCAGGACGAGAGCATTCGGACATAACACTCGTCGCAGTTACCAAAAAGCAGCCAGTGGCAGCGATACTCGAAATTCTAGGTGCCGGAGCCACTGATATCGGCGAAAACTATGTCCAGGAAGCTGCGGACAAACGCGAGAGTGTCCTATCGGCCCGCTGGCATTTGCTGGGGCATCTTCAGAGCAACAAAGCAAAGGTCGCCGTCGCACTCTTCGATCTGGTGCAGAGCGTAGACAGCTTGAAGCTGGCCCGGGCACTTGGAGCGCAGGCCCAGGCCAGCGGCAAAGATCAGAAGATTCTGCTTCAGGTCCATCTCGGGGACGAAGAGACGAAATTCGGCCTATTGCCGGAGACCGTAGCAGACAGTACGGCAGAGATCGCAGAGTTACCCGGAGTAACACTGCAAGGGCTGATGGGGATCGCCCCGAACGGCGTGGAAGCACGACCCTATTTTCAGCAGCTGCGGGCAATGTTTGAAGCTTTGCCCGCAAAGAATGCACAAATTCTCTCCATGGGTATGACCGGCGATTTCGAGTCCGCCATCGAAGAAGGCGCGACTCTGGTCCGTATCGGCACTGCAATTTTCGGACCGCGCAGCTAAGTTAACATTAAAGAAAAGACCGTTAGAGAGGCAAGCAGCAAAATGAACCAGAATGCAGAAGCACAGGAATATGATGACACTCCCGGCCAGGGCGGGGTATTTTCTCGATTCATCAGCCGCTTTCGCGGCCATGAGGACGACGAAGACGAGGAGGATGACGTGGTCACTGAGAACCAGGTGCAGGCAATTCCCACTTCACCACGCGCGGGTGGCGGGTCCTACAATCCGCTGAAGCGCGGCACGACTCTGCGGATCGATCAGGCCCGACAGACGCACATCACCGTGCGCCGCGCCGTGCAGACATTCGATGATGCCCGCCGCGCTGCCGATGGTCTGAAAGACGGTCAGCAGCAGATCGTCAACCTCGAACAGACCCCAGCCGACATGGCCGAGCGGATCACTGACTTCCTGAACGGGGCCACCTATGCCGTCGATGGCAGTGTCGAGAAGATCGGCGATCAGGTTTATCTGTTCACTCCTGCGTCCGTCGTCATCGACATCGACGACAGCAAGCCCGTCACCGGCACTCGTGCCACGATCTTCGACCGAGGCTAAATCGTGCTGCGTGATAAAATACTGGCGGTCTTAGGTACCGGCATGATGGGCGGTGCCCTGGCACGCGGCCTTGTTCATGCCGGGGCGATGCCTGCGGCAAATATCCGTCTCTTCGACACGCATCAGGCCAAAGCCGAAGCCCTCGCCGCTGATCTCGGCGCGGGGGCTTTTGTGGCGAATTCTTTGTCTGAGGCTGTCTTGGGGGCCGATATCGTGCTGCTGGCCGTCAAGCCGCCCATGGTTGCGCCGGTCCTGACGGATGTCGCCTCGAAATTCACTCCGAATCAACTCGTAATCTCCATTGCCGCCGGGATCCATCTGGAGAAGATGGAATCGCTGCTGCCCGAAGGCATTCCTGTCATCCGCTCGATGCCGAACACCCCCAGCCTGGTCGGACAGGGCGCAACCGCACTTTGCGGAGGCACGCATGCAACGCCGGAGCATCTACGCCTCGCGGAAACCCTCTTCGCCTCGGTGGGCCTCTCGGTCGAAGTCGCGGAACGGCTGCTCGATGCCGTCACCGGCCTCTCCGGCTCTGGTCCTGCCTATGTCTATATGATGATCGAAGCCATGTCCGATGGCGGCGTCAAAGAGGGCCTCACCCGCGATGTCGCCCG
>JANXMY010000212.1 GCA_025354405.1 Armatimonadota bacterium | reverse complement strand
TTCAATTTCGCCTAACGTCAGCGGGTCCTGATAGTCTGGCTCAATGGTCGCAGCCGAGCATCGGGCGTGTCTCTTGAATTCCACAGCCGGCATCGACCAAAATACCAAATCAGAAGGCCGATCGACACACTGGCCGTGATGATTGAGACAAAACTATTGGATTGGCCCAGCCACACCGTAAAACCGACTCCGATGAGAAACCAAATACCCACGATCCGTGGGTGCACACGCGGCACACTCGCTCGCCTGCGAAGCACCGGAACATCGCGGACTTGCGATTCCAGCTCCTCTCCCAAATCCTGTAGGTAAATATCCATAGCGTTCACTTTATACCGTACGGCGGCGATTGAGCATAACAACCAAGAACGCTCCGACTGCGATCGTCTCGATGGCGATTCCAATCAAACGGGTCTCGTCATTTTGCAGAAACAGGTACCAGGCCAAGCCGCAAAACGATAGGATGCCGATCAGCAGGGCGACCCGGGCCGCTGCACCGGGATCACTTTGCTTGTTTGCGGAGCGGGCGATGAGATACACCACGAATGGCAGGAAGAAGAGGGCGATCACCAGGCCTACGCCGAGCACGATATATTTGACGATCATGCTGGGCGATTCGAACGAGAGCTCGCCGCTGCCCGCTGGATACCGTGCCACGCCTCCGGTACTCGATGAGACCTCAAAATGGAACTGATACTGCCCGCTCTGCTGCGGTGTGAATACCCAGCTCACATCTTCTCCGGCGACTGGATCACCGCTGGGAGGGGAAGCTTTTTGGGTTACCTGACCATAGGGCGTATCGACAATCATCTGCAGTGCAGTCGGGGGATCCCCTTCGGCCTGCGTGTATTTCAAGTGAAATGTGTATGTGTGACCGGGCAGGACCGAGGCAGGGAATTCACTGGAAGGCTCCAGCGTCGGAGGCTTAGCAAATGCGCCCCCGACGAGCAGCAGGCAAAGACTAAACAGGACAGCTATTCGGGCAGCAGCGAGGTACGGATAAGTTCTCAACGGCACGCGGTCTCCTCAGTTTCGGCAGGGCGAAAGATGACACTTGTTACTACGGTGTTTTCTCACTAATTGTGACACAAAAGGAGGAAAAAGGTTGCAGGAGAATTCTTGGCCAATGTCAAAACACTGGCCCGTGCGGGTCTTCGACGCGAAGGCGATGCTCACGGCCCGGTTCCGTCTCAGCTGCGGGAAAACTCACGCGCAATTCATCGCCGATGCGCAGCGGAACGGGCTGCTGCAAAGGCAGTCCGTTATGGAACAGGTTCGGGGAACCTGCCTGGGGCGGGGCAGGGGCAAGAATTAACCCGCCATGAGTATTATGTATGATCGCGGCCGGAACCGCGAGACCAGCCAGGGGGAAAATCTCTGTGCTGCCGGGAGTGGTCCCAGGCGCACCTCCAAGTGCAAGCTGACTGCCGGGCGCGACCCGAAAGTCGCGGGGCAGACCCCTGTCGCCAAGACGCAGGCGGAGGGGCAGGGGGCGACGGCTCAGGAAGTACCACAGAGCCGCGATTGCGAGCGAAAATGCCAACAGGCCCAGGAGCCAGGGAAGGAAAGAAGTGTAAGTTGCCGCTCCCGCTGGGGCTAGGACCGTTGGTACCTCCGTGGTCGTCCCGACAGCAGTATCGCCCTGACCAGGGCCGACAGGGAGACGCTCGATCGGGCGGCCATCTGGGGCGATTCCGACGCCGACCCCGTACTGATGCAGGCAGCCCTTGCGGGTAAGTTTTTTCAGCTCTCGTACGTAGTCGCTATTCTCCGAACTCTCTGGATATATCGTCAGACCCTTCAGTGTGTAGTATGTTAGATACTTGGCATAGTTCGGATCGGCAAGGTCGGGCCGGTCATTAAACGAATCTGTCAGCAGGACGACGACGGCGGGGCAGAGTGCATCCCGAGTGATCAGCTTCAGGGCCTCATGGTGCGGCCACCGGATGTTCGTACCGTGGCCCGGCTCCGGCGCGGCGGGAATTTGGTCGATCAGAGGGTCAATGTCGGAGAAGTTAGCCAGGGTCTTGTCAAAAACAGCCGAATAGCCGGTGCCGAACTTCAGCAGAATCACGCGGTCGCCCGGGGAGCAGCCTGACCGGAGAAGTGTCGCCGTAGCGGCGCGCTCCTGCGCAAATACCCCTCCGTGGCGGGTGCTCTGGGTAACGTCAAAAACAAAGATAACCGTTTTGTGAGCGAGAGGCTTGATCTCTGCAGCGATTTTAGCGGGGACTAGGCTCTCCTGCGCATAGGTGGGCAGGCAGAGAAGTAATAAAATCAGCGCGAAAAATGGTCTCATAGATACCTCGAAGCGGTCCAGTAAATCAGGCCAATCGATGAAGCCAACGCGAGAAGCGTGGGAACACATCCACTCTTCGCCAGGCCACTGGGAAGAGCATCCGTGCTGCCGCGTACCACGCGGATACGCACCTCGCAGGCCATGTCTCGGTACATTGGTTTGGAACCGACCATCGTCTCTGCCATTACACTGGTCGTGAAAGTGACATCCGCTTTATAATCGCCCCCGGTCAGGCCGGCGCCGGCAACGGAAAGGCCAAGGAACTGCGTCTCGCCCGGTTTGATCCAGAACGCCCGGAACTCGCCAGGATAGGAAAGCCAGACCGGGCTGGCACTGATTTTGTCCAGACGCAGCCGCTCCGGGCCGATATTGCGGATCCCCAGATGTACCACTCCGTTCTGCCCGTAGCGTACCAGGCCGGGGTCTGGCTCCTGAACGCAGGCGATGCCGGAATGTTCGCCGGTCAAGTCGAGCGACCGGGCGTTCTGCGCGGGGGGCCCGCTGGGCAGCTCCTCCGCAAGGGGAACATCCGCCTCGATGCCTTCTTCGGCCCGAGTACCTCGAACCAGCACAGGGACGGCGACAGTCTGTACCGGCCAGTCCGCGGCGGGAACTGAGGCAGAAGTGAGCAAGCCGTCATTGGACCGAATGGTCAGAGCGGCAGTGTAGGCTCCGGGTTCAAGACGTGCCCCGCTCAGCGTCCAGATGAGGTCGCCGCCGGTTCCTGCCTCGAGCGTCACCGGGGTGAATCGGTTGGGCAGGTTGAGCCAGACCACATCAGAAGTGACTGATTCGATATGCAGCGGCGCATCGCCTTCATTGTCCATTTCCAGCGTCACAAATGTCCCGGCGCCGGGCGACAGAGTTGCCGTGGGCGGGGAGACGACGCACACGAGACGAGCACCCAGCCGCTGTCGGCCTAGCCCTTCCTCCAAGCCCTGCTCACTGAAGCCCAGCAAGTCAGCCATGCGGGCGATGGCATCAAGTTTATAGCGCAGCTCTTCGGCACTTTCCGCTGTCTGCTGCGTCTCGGTCAGATTGCGCAGCAGCCGCAGACGCGCCGCCGTCCCGGCTTCATCGTCCACAGGGCGTGTGGGCAGGAACTCTTTGTATAGGCCGCAAAGATCATACAAGTCACGCCGAGGCTCGATAGATGTCTCTGAAGGCCGGGCAGTCCCAAAATCGGAGAGTAGGCCCCCGTCGGGAAACCGGGCGTCAGAAAGCACATTTTCGGGCGACACCGCGCCATGCGAGATACCTGACGTGTGCGCGAAGTCCAATGCATCTAGCAGGGGAGAGAGACGGGCGTGCAGTCGGTCAAAGGCTCGCAGTGGGGGCTGGGAAAGTGTCTGGCGCAGGTTGATACCAGGAACCCAGTCGCGCACGAGATAGAGGGCGTCGCCGTCCAGCATCCAGCGCCGGGCGGGAACAATCCGTGGATGCCGCAGTACCAGAGCCTGTGTCGCACGGGTCTTGACTTCGCTGTTCGGCAAACGTTTAATCAGCACCTGGCGGACGCTGCCCACCTCACGTGCCGTCCAGGTGGACGCACTGAGAGCCACCACATCTTCAAACTGTGAAAGTACGCGATCCATACAATCCTAGTATAGCAGATAAGTAGCGCATAGGGAAAAAATGGGTACAAGACTGACAGGAGCAAACCCAAATGACTATCGCCGACATCATGACTGCGTTCCCGGAAACACTCAGCCCGGAAGACACGATTCAGAAAGCCGCAAAGCTCATGCGCGACCACGATTATGGCTCGATTCCGATTATTGATGAAATTGGTGCGCTTGTCGGCATTGTCACAGACCGGGATATTGTAGTCCAGGCCATCGCGGCGGGGCGGGGTTTAGAGACGGAGCTAGGCGACTGCATGACGCAGCGTCCCGACACAATCCCCAAAGATCTGCCGCTCTCCGATGCCCTGCGGCTTATGGAGAAGCAGCAGATACGCCGTCTTCCAGTAGTTGAAAATGGTCGGCTGATCGGCATGATTTCCCTCAGTGATCTGGCTAAAAGTCAGGTTTCAGAGGGCGAGAAATCTCGCGCACTTGAAAGCGTTTCTGCAGGTGGTGGCGATTTCCGGCCCGGTGCCGAATTACCAGAGTGATTAGAAGTGCCTAAATGAGATCGGGCGATTGAAATCGCGGAAACAAGTGCACAAAGTCCACTTGCGTGGAATCTGAGTGAGTCCCGTTCTGACTGGATTCCTATTCTTAACCGGCGAAGGCCGGTTTTGTGCTTTTGTTGCCGCGATTTCAATCGCCCGGCAAGTCGGTTCTTTCCCACCCGACCGAGACTCGGCATTCCCCGAGTAGTGACCGCTTGACATTCAAGGTGCCGGGCGGTATAATACTGCTTCACCCGCCCGGGTGGCGAAATGGTATACGCGCAACGTTGAGGTCGTTGTGGGGGCAACCCTGTAAGAGTTCGAGTCTCTTTCCGGGCATCTTTTTTCTCTTCACTCCAAACTAATTTCTTTCCACCTATAGGTAATCCGTGAACCCGAAGCAGATCGCCGCGGAACTCGCCGTTTCCTACATCCACACCGGCATGACAATTGGATTGGGGACCGGCAGCACGGCCGCGTTCGCCATTCATGCCCTCGGCCAGCGATTCCAGGCGGAAGATCTCACTCTGCGCTGCATCGCGACATCGCATGAGTCCGAGGACCTGGGACGCACCTACGGTCTGCCGTTTGTGGACTTTGCCGCTGTCCATCGCTTTGACATTACCATTGACGGAGCGGATGAAGTAGATTCGCAGTTTCGCCTGATTAAAGGCGGGGGTGGGGCGCTGGTGCGCGAGAAGATCGTCGCGGCCGCAACGGACACGGAGATCATCATCGTTGACGAAACGAAAGTTAAAGCCGCACTGGGCGCTTTTCCTCTGCCTGTCGCCGTTTTGCCCTACGCCTGGGAATGGACACAGGCGCGTCTCCAGGACAAGTTTGGCGTCCCGGCCCATCGCCGCTCGCTCCCTTCCGGTTTGCCTTACCTTACAGACGATAGCCTATATCTCCTCGACATGGCTTTCGCCGGACCTCTTCCCAATCCCGATTTCATGGAAGCTGATCTTAAAACAATCGTCGGCGTGGTCGAGTGCGGCCTCTTCGTCGGTCTCTGCCAGAGACTGATTATTGGCTACGCTGACGGTCATGTCGAAGAAAAGGCCGCGCCGCCCACCATGGGCTGACGCGGCTTTATTTTGACAGTTACAGATGACTTTGCTGCATAAATACTCCCCGCCGGCGCGGGCACAAACTGTGTCTGATTTCTTCGCCCGCGCAGGCGGGGGATTGCCCTTCTCCAGCCCTAGGGTTAAGCCCAGGGGCATTTATGCAGCAAAGCCGATTGAAGATATACTTCTCTCTGCAAACATACTTGGCATGGTTCTTGCAGTGGTGCTTAGAGGATGTGCTGAATATGCAGGTCATCCTCTGCTGTCAGCATCATCGCTTTAGGCTTGGCACCGTTTCCCGCAGGCCGCGCTGCGGCGCAATATCAGGCGACTAATCTGTCGCCGACGTATCTTACTGACCCGTTTCCCGCCAGTGCGAGTGGAACGGCCGGCGGGCAGCAGGCTGGCCGTGCTTATGGTTCTACTTTTGGTGGTGACGGCCACGCAGCCCTCTGGTCTGGCAGCTCTTCTTCCTTTGTCGATCTAAACCCGATTGGTTACAGCAAATCTCAAGCTGAAGCAATTTCCGGCGGACAGGAAGCCGGTTTCGGCTCTGGCACAGTGACGGGTGGCCAAATCCTTGCTCTACTTTGGTCCGGTTCTGCCGCCAGTGCCGCTGATCTCAATCCAACTTCTTTGTCTGAAACTTAAACGAATTCACAGGTGGAAGGAATCGGTGGGGGGCAGCAGGTTGGCTCTGGACAGACTAGTAGTAGTACGCATGCACTGCTCTGGGCTGGAACGGCGGCAAGTGCAGTGGATTTGAACCCGGCAAGTGCACTCTCTTCTGAAGCGATTGCGACATCAGGTGTGCATCAGGTAGGCTATGCGGAGGGAATTTACACTCCGGTCAAACGAGTCATGCCACCGAATGGTCCGGGAC
>JANXMY010000192.1 GCA_025354405.1 Armatimonadota bacterium | reverse complement strand
CCTGTCAGATACCGGGCGCTCTGGGCCAAAAAGCCCAGGGAACTGAGGCTGCCGAGGATCTCGCCGACGCTTTTCGGGCGGCTGCGGGTCTGGACGAAGAGAATATCGTCGGGCTGGAGCAGGATGTCGGTGACGCCGTTTTTGCCTTTGAGGACATCTTCCATATTGATCGAGAGCAGGGTGGCGGCGCCGCTGGGGGTACGCCGGACGATGCTGACGTTCTTTTTGTCGCCGTCGGGGGTCGCGCCGCCGACCTGAGCGTAGGCACGGGTGAGGGTCAAGGGCTGGTCGTCGGGAATGACTAGGATTCCGGCGCTGCGGACTTCGCCGAGGGCGAGCACGATGTTTTTGTTGGCGGGGACGAGCAGCTCATCGCCGGGGAAGATTCGGATCTGGCCGGCATCGTCGCTGAGGTCGGTGGTCAGAAGGGGACGGAGGTTGACGATCCGCACCATGCCGTCGTGTTTGACCTGGGCCTTGGTGAGCTTGGCGGTGGGAAGGGCGCCCCCGGCCTGGTTCAGCAGGGCGAGCATGGAGATGCCGGTGGGCGTGATGGGGTACGCGCCGGGCCGGGCGACGTCACCAACCACCTGCACCTGTCCGACTTCGACGTTGCGGGCGATCAGAAACAGGGTATCCCCGGGGACCAGGGGGACGTTCTGCGAAAGGTCGGTGCCGTTCATCAGCGGGACGAGATCGATCTTGGTGGTCTCGGAGCCACCGCCGGTGACAAGGGTGGCCTCGACCAGCGGGGCGGGACCGGCGAGGCCGCCCGCGGCGGTGAGCAGGTCCAGCAGGTGCATGCCGGAGCGGAACTCGAACTGACCGGCGGCTTTGCTGCCGTCGCCGAGGACGCTGACCCGGCGGAGTCGGCCCTGGCGCAGGTAGACGGTGACTTCGGGCTGATTGTAGCGTTTGCTGAGGCCTTTGTGCAGGGTTTGGGTGAGGCCGCTGACAGTCATGCCCGCCGCGTGAACATTGCCCAGGATGGGGTAATCGAAGCCGCCGTCCGGAAGGATGGTGACGGTGGCCCGCAGCTCCTCGTGGCCTAAGACGGAGACTTCGATGATGTCGTCAGGCGAGAGGATGTAAGACTTGGCGGCGACGCCGGGGGCGGCGTTCTCCTGGGCGGCGGCGCGGACCGAAGCCAGGGGACCCGCAAAGGCCAGCGCGGCCAGCAGAAGAGAAGTCGGGCGTAGGTATTTCATTTTTTGTCCTCCTCGAGGCCGGCCGGAAGCAGGGGCCGGGCGGACGAAACGTTCTCGTCCAGGGCGGGCGGAGTACCGTACTGGTAGGCGTAGTAGTAATCGTAACCGGCGGCATCGTGTTTGCGCATCTTGTTGTAGGCGGCCCCCAGAACATTGGCATGGGCCTGGGTCAGCAGCTGCAGGGCGCGGCGGGCAGCGGCTTTCTTGGTCTGGCCGGTCTCAATCACCATGATGGTTCCGTCCATCTGCGAGGCCAGAATGGCGGCATCCGCGGCAACGAGGACGGGGGGGCTGTCAAAAATCACGATGTCGGCCTGCTGGGTGAGGGTCTCGACCAGGTTGCGGAACTTACGTGAGTTCAGCAGCTCACCGGGGTTCGGCGGGGTCGACCCGGTGGTCAGCACGGAGAGGCCGGGCATGATCTCCTGCGGGGCGAGAGGTGCATGGCCAAGCAGGACATCGGTCAGCCCTGGCAGGATCGAAAGATTGAGCAGCTTGTGCAGGGACGGGCGGCGAAGGTCGGTATCCACGAGGATGACGGTTTTGCCGTCCATCGCCATCGCAAAGGCCAGATTCGCGGCGGTGGTCGTCTTGCCTTCGTTTGGATTAGACGACGTGACCAGCAGGGTGCGGGCCGGGGCGTCGACGGTGGCGAAGTGAATATTGGTGCGCAGGACGCGGTAGCTTTCCGAGGCAGGGTCCATGCCCTTCATCTGGGGCAGAAGATGGGCGTCATCCTCCGAGAGGGCCGGGACGATCCCCAGGGAGGACAGTCCGAGAACGCGGGTCGCATCTTCGATGGAGTTAATTCGGTCGTCTAAGAACTCCGCCAGCAGGGCTAAACATAGTCCTGTAAAGAGTCCGATGAGTGCCGCAAATAAGATGCTCTCGAGTTTCTTTGGCCGAATGGGCGCGAAGGGCACCTGAGCACTTTCAATAATGTGCGCGGTCGCATGGTGCGCTTTTTCGCGGAGGGTGAGGTCGGAGAGCTTGTCCGCATACGCTTTGTCGGCAGCGGCGGCACCGTCATGCTCGCGGACCAGGCGATCCTGCTCGAGTTCCAGGTTCGCATACTTGCCGACGCCAGATGAGGCGCTCGCCAGGGCCTGGCGAGTCTGGTTTGCCTGGGTCTGCAGGGCGGGAAGCTGAGCTTTGAGATCGATCAGCCTGGTGCGCAGGCTTTCGCGGACGCTGCTGGGAACAATGGTCTGACTGGTCGAAAGGGTGGGCTGCTGAGCGACTTTGCGCTCGATGGCCGCGATCTGGGCATCCACGGCTTTGACCTGCGGGGCCTCGGGAGTAAAGCCGCCGACCTGGATCATCCCGATGCGGGTGACTTCGAGGTGCCGTATTTCGTCCTGCATCCCGGAGACGATCAGGTTGGTCGTCTGAGTCTGGGCGCGAGAGGTGAGCGGCTCAGCGTTCATCAATTCGGTGTCGGCGGCGATCTGTGCGTTCAAAACGGCGATCGCTATCTGATTTTTCTGAGCCTCATTCTTTAGCCCGGAAACGAGAGAAATCTGATCGTTGCGATTGAGAATAAGTTCTGCGAGATGGTTCTGCGTCTTGAAGTTTCGCAGGGCCGTCTCGGAGGCTATAAGCGCTTTGTGCGACTGAATGCTGCCCTTCTCGACAAACAGGCGTGCCTGCTCCATCTCCGACATGCTCTGGCCGGAGTCCTGCTCGATGTACATCCGGAGCAGGGTGTTCGGGGCTTCAGCAGCGGTCTTCGGGTCGCCGGACTCCGAGGTCACCTGAATAACATTGGTATCTTTAATCGGGGCGATGGTGAGGGAGGCCGGACCGACTTCCCGGGTGACGGCATCGCGCAGCGGGCCGGACTGCAGGACTTCGACCTGGGTATCGACAGTCTGCTGCTGGCCGAGGGCGAATAGTCCGTTCAGAGGATTATCCGTATTGACACTGTTGAGGTTGTAGGAAGGGCCTTCGATGAGCATTTTTGCGCTGGCCTGATAGACCGGCTTGCTCATCAGGGTAACAACCACGCCGATGACGGTGATCAGCACAAAGGCTTGGAGAATAATCAGGCGCCGTCGGCGCAGCACTGCCATATATTCTGGCAGAGAGAACCCGGCAGAGAGTTGATCGCTTTCAGGTTCCATAAATCAGTTACTATTCCTTGCTTCGTCGGTCCTGCCGGTCTATCATGCACAAATCATGCCAAAGTGGTCGTCTTTGCTTAAAGTATCTTTTTTACTATACCATATTTCCCGGACCGGAGAGCCTCTGATTCCCACGAAAAACGACTCAAAATAGTTGGTTTTTTTGGCGTAATTGTGATAAAGTCCGTCTGAAACCCTAAACAATCGGGTATAGTCCTATCTATAGGCATGGAGGTTATGCCGAGCGTCAGGGATTTCCATCGTGTTATCGTCGGTCTCAAATCCGACTTCAAGTAACTGCGGAGGATGAAATGCACGTTCACTGTCTTTCACTCAGCCAATTCGATGTCTCGCTGCCGGAGCGCGGCCCCCCGTGCTTAGGGCCTTGCCATCCGGAATGATCAAAGAAATTTAGCTGAAGCGGCCTGTCGAACCAATTCGGTGGGCCGCTTCGACTATGCCATTCCCCAACGTAATGCTCATGCCGGATCTCACCCGCTCGTGTAATTTAAGCCGCCTGCTCTGCGGCATCGCGCTTGCTGCCTTGCCGGCGGCGGCAACCTGTCAGGTCGTACCGCCGACTCCAACCACTCTCCCCTCGCTGCTGACGCTGCAAGCCGCCATCACGATCGCCCTTCGGCAGCAGCCGCAGGTCTACATCGCCCG
>JANXMY010000189.1 GCA_025354405.1 Armatimonadota bacterium | reverse complement strand
CCCACCCGCCCCGACGCCTCCGCCGCATACCGCAGCAAATCCGCTTCCAGGGTCTGCTTGAACATGCGGCTGCGGCCCAGCGACTCGGCGATGTCGGGGAGGAAGCCAGGGGGGTCGTAGGCGACGGTGAGGATGAACTCGGTCTGGCCTTCGGAGGCGGTTTCCAGGCGGAGGCTGAGGAGATATAGGAACAGGTCGCCGGAGGACTGCCAGCAGAGGGTCTGGGCGGCGCACATGGTGCGCTCGGCGGCGAACTCGACATGGTGTCCATCGAGGACGATGACCAGGCGGGCGGTGTCGTCGCCCTCCCCGGCGGCCGTGGCGCGGACGTGGGAGAGGAGGCGCGGCAGGGCGTGGATATCCGCCCAGTCATTCCAGACGGCGTGCGGGGGCGAGGCGAGGGTCAGGGCTACTTCATGCGTGAACTGCATCCCCCCGGCCTTTCTGCGCGGACGGCGGCGGCGGCTCGGGGGTCAAGACGGTCCGGCCTCCGAGGTAGGGCTGCAGCGCTTCGGGAACGGCGACGGTGCCGTCGGCCAGCTGGTACGTTTCCAGCAGCGCGGCGACCAGGCGCGGCAGGGCGGTGCCGCTGCCATTCAGCAAGTGGGGGAACTCGGGCTTCGCGCCGGGCTCACGGCGAAAGCGGATATTGCCCCGGCGGGACTGGAAATCCTCACAGTTGGAGCAGCTCGAGACTTCCAGCCACATGTCCGCACCGGGGGCGTGAATTTCGACATCGTAGCACTTCGACGCCGCAAACGAAATGTCCCCGGCGGCCAGCAGCTTCACGCGGTAGGGAAGGCCCAGGGCTTCGAGGATATCGGTCGCATCCGTGAGCAGGGTTTCGAGCTCGGCGTAGGATGTTTCCGGCAGGGTGTACTTGACCATCTCCACCTTGTCGAACTGATGCACCCGCAGCAGGCCGCGCGTGTCCTTGCCCGCGGCCCCCGCCTCGCGCCGCCAGCAGGGGGAGTAGGCCATGTAATTCAGGGGCAGGTCGCGGCCGTCCAGAATTTCGTCCCGGTGGATATTGACCAGGGCCGGCTCGGCGGTCGGCAGGGCGAACAGGTCCGATTCGGCGTCGTGATACATCTCCGGCTGGAACTTTGGCAGGTGGGCGGATGCCAACACGCTTTCGCGGCTGAGAAAGAACGGCGTCGACCACTCGGTATAGCCATGCTTTTCGCGGTGCAGGTCCAGCATAAACTGGATCAGGCCGCGCTCCAGCATCGCCCCCACCCCTTTGTACAGGACGAAGCCGCTGCCGGAGAGCTTGACCCCCCGCGTGAAATCGATCAGCCCCAAATCCACGGCGAGGTCCCAGTGGGCTTTTGCCTCGAAGTCGAACGTTTTGACTGCGCCGAACTCTTTGACGATCAAGAAGTTCTCTTCGCCCCCGACCGGGATCGACTCATGCGGCAAGTTGGGCAGGTAGAAAAGCAGACTGTCGCGCTCCGCTTCCAGCCGCTTGGCGTCCTCGCCCAGGGCGGACTTCCGGTCGCCAAGCTCTCGAAGCTGGGCCTTCAGGGCGTCCGCTTCTTCTCGCTTGCCTTCTTTCATCAACTGCGGAATGGCCTTACTGCCCCGCCCCAGCTCCGCCTGCAGCTCCTCCGCCTCGGCGGTCGCCGCCCGCCAGCGCGCGTCGGCCTCGAGGACCGCGTCGATGGCAGCGGGGTCAGAGAGTCGGGCGGTCAGTTTGGCCTTGACGGCTTCAGGTTCGGTGCGGATGTATTTAATGTCGAGCATAGGATTAAGTTATTCTTCTCGGCGAAAGCGGTTAGACCAAGCGTTTGAGTTACGGCATAAAGCGCATGATTACAAGGGTGATGGCAAGCCCCATATTGCCGGAAGCCCTCATATTACCGAACGCAGGGCACCCGGATTAGAAATCCGGGTCTATGAAAGTGCGAGTGTCCGCCGGGCGGACAAAGAACAGAATTACGACAGACGATCTTATGTCTACGCAGTAGACAATCGCTTTACCAAAGACCCGGATTTCCAATCCGGGTGCCGCGTTTTATGATAACTGGGATGCTTCTCCGAGTAGAGTGATACTAAAATTAGTAGTTCCTCTAACTTTTACTCAGTCCATTTACCAGGCTCACCAGCAAGGCCGCCATACACGACAGGTCAGCGATCTGAACACGCTCCTTCGCCGTATGCGGAGCCTTTTCGGGGGCACCGACAAATACCCAGTCGAGGGGAACGCCGCTTCGGTCAATTGCACCGCCGTCGGAGCCGCCGCTGGATTCGATCTCGCGCTGGAACGGCAGGCCGCTCTCTTCCGCGAGGGCCAGCACCTGGGCGAGAAAGCGCCGGCGGGGCAGTGAGTTGTCGCGCAGGGAGATCGCGGCTCCCCCGCCGCACTTGATATGCTTCGTGTGCCAAGTGAGATCAGAGATCAAAGCCTGCGTGATGCCGTCGGTCTCGTAAAACCGACGGGCACAGACCATCGCCCCCCCGCCCGAAGCTTCTTCGCCGGTCGTAAAAGCGACGCAGATCTCCGGGCAGTGGGTCAGGGCCGTGAGCGCTGCCCAGACCCCGCCCCGATTGTCGAGATAAGGCCCCTGAATCTCGCCGCTTTTCTGGGCCGCCGGGTCGGAATACACCCAGTTCGAGCCGGGCAGAGCATCGGTTTTACCCTTGAGCTTCCAAACGCCGTCGGCACTGCAGGTCAGCGTGTTGCCGGAATCCGGACGTCCCGCAGGCCGCAGGTTGTCTCCAACCTTGCCGCTCGGGTCGCCGATGGGTATGAGATGCTTGTCGTACCCCAGAGTCCAGCCGGTTGTATCGATATGGGCAAAGACGGCCACCGACGGCTTCACCCCGCGCCGGACCAGCACAGTGTCGCCGAGCCGCTCCACGCGGGCTTCGGGCAGCGTGCGGGCCGCCCACTGCTCCAGCCAGCCCGCAATCGGGCCTTCGTCTCCCGAAGGGCTGTCGAGAGCCAGCAGCTCCCAGAGTGTGTCCAGTGGATAAAGTGTATCAGTCAAAGTGTGTGTATTGTATCTCAAAGGGGGACGGGTTGTCAAACTGGGAGGGGGTTTAAAAAGCCTATGACTGCCGTTTCCAATTAGGTGGGACGCCAGTAGTACAACGTTGATCGGTCCTGGGGCTAACTTTTGCCCTGATCCCTAATGCTCGTAATTTCGATGTTATCTATTGTGAGGGCGATGGGACGCCATTTTTCATCACGCTCAAAGCCTGCTGAAGACATAGCGCGTGGTTGTCGCTGAATCATACTCGCGCCATGTTCGCAATAATTGAGCTGCGCCTCGACAGGACTTGCCTTGTTTGGCCCGATTCGGAGTGTGGGGAATCTGAGTTGAGCCAAATCATCCTGCCAGACGCAGATTGGACAGAACTCATAGGTTCCAGGGTGTCGATCAAAAACGAGAAAGCCGCAGCAGGGACAGGGGTAGAGCGTTGTGTTCGTTGTATTCAGCGTTGTGTTCGTTGCAATCATTGATGGCACCGTACCCGGATTGGAAATCCGGGTCTGTAAAAGTGCGAATGTCCGCAGGGCGGACAAAAACACGGTTCCCGTGGGTTTATCTTATGTCTACGCAGTAGACAATCGCTTTCTCAAAGACCCGGATTTCCAATCCGGGTGTTTCCTATTTCCAATCCGGGTATCGTGCAGCCGGTGAATTCGACATTCTTGACACCCTTCATCCTATCACGAACACTCCGGCGATGTCAAACGTCGGTTGACACTCTGCACTCCATCACGCTATAGTAACGTATGATTCGACGCCTCTTTCTTTTTCTCTTTCTGCTGCTCACTCTTGCCCCGAACGCCCACGCGTTGCCGCGCCGAATCGTCTCACTTTCGCCGGGGACGACGGAGATGCTGTTTGCGCTGGGGCTGGGGAAATTCGTCGTGGGAGACACTGTCTACTGCAATTACCCACCAGCAGCGTTGAAGGCTGCCAAGATCGGGGATGTGAATACGAGTTATGAGAAAGTGCTGGCCCTGCGGCCGGATTTGATCGTGGCGGATGCCGTGGCGAACTCGCGGGCGATCACGCGCCTGACACAGCTGCATCAGCCGGTATTTGCGGTACGTCCGACTTCGCTGGCAGGTGTTGAAGACAGCCTGCGGCAGATCGGAACTCGAACGGGAACGTCGGCCCAGGCGGCTCGTCTGATCGGGGAGATGGAGCGTAAAGCCGCGCTTGCCATGCGGCTGGCATCACAGGATCGGCATCCAAAGCCGCGCGTCTTGATTGTGGTGCAGACCGCCCCGCTCTGGACGGCGGGCCGCGGCTCGTTTCTGGACGATCTGGTCACACGGGCCGGAGGAATCAATATCGGCCATTCCGTGCCGGAGTACGGGGCATTTACGAAGGAGCGGATTCTCGCTCTGCCGCCGGATGTCGTGCTGGGAGATTCATCGGTCGAGGCAGCGTTTCGGGCCGATCCATTTCTCAGGCGGCTGGCGGCAGTGCGTCTGGGGCGTTTTTACGCCCTGCCTGCCGATCTGACATCACGCCCCGGCCCCCGCCTGGCGGACGGCCTGCTCCTGCTGGCGCGAGCTTTGCATGGGAAGTGAAACCTCCTCACCGAAGTCGTCTTCCGCTCTCGCTCCAGCCGTTTCGGGAAGAGTACCTGCGAAGCGGGGAAGGTGGATTCTCTTCCTACTCCTTCTTCTGATCCTCATCATGCTCCTCGCCGCGTGGGTCGGTCCGGCAGCACTCTCCCCGGCGGAAGTCTGGGCGGCACTGCGGCACGGGCCGAGTGGACTGGCAACGAACGACACGATCCTGTGGAGCCTGCGCCTCCCGCGTATTCTGCTGGCCGCCCTGGTTGGCGGGTCCCTGGCGATGGCGGGCGGGGCGTTTCAGGCACTGCTGCGTAACTCGCTGGCGGACCCGTATATCGTAGGAGTCTCGGCCGGGGCATCCGTAGGAGCGGAGGCGATTCTGCTGGCCTCGGGCGAAGCCTGGCTGGGCGGGCTGGCCCTGCCGCTGACTGCGTTTGGCGGGGCGACCGCTGCCATGCTGATCGTCTACACCCTCGCCCGAAGGCAGGGCCGCGTGCCGGTGACGACTCTGCTGCTGGCCGGGGTGGTGATCAGCTCATTTCTAGGGGGCATTTCCACTCTGATGCTCCTGCTGGGGCCGCCGTCGGACACCGCGCATATCTTGGGCCGTTTGATGGGGTCGCTGCAGGATGCCGATGCTCCTCTCTCCGTGCACCTGCCGGGGGGAATCGCCGCGCAGCCCTTCCAGCAATGTACGGTCCTGCTGCTGTTTTTAATCGTCGGAGGCCTCATTCTGCTCCGGGAGGCGCGGGCGATGAACCTGTTTGCGCTGGGCGAAGAGTCCGCGCAGCAATTAGGAGTGGAGACCGAGCGTTTCAAAGGGGTGCTGATCGTCACCGGCTCCCTGCTGACGGCAGCCTCGGTGGCGTTTGCGGGCATGATCGGCTTTGTCGGCCTGATGTCGCCGCATATCGCCCGCCGACTGGCGCGAACCCCCGATCACCGCGCGGTGCTGCCCCTGGCCGCCCTGACCGGGGCTATCCTGATGGTTGGGGCGGATACCCTCTCCCGGATCGTCCTGCGGGACGGCCGCGAGCTGCCCGTCGGCGTGGTGACCGCATTTCTGGGCGCCCCGTTTTTCTGCTACTTGCTGCGGAAGTTGTGATTTGGAGTGGTATAATAAACTCCATAATGTTCTGCCTGGAGGCACACCTTTTGACTTCCCGCACCCGAATTTCTCTCTTAACTCTGCTCGCCGCCGCCCTAATCGTTCCTGCTGGCTGCGGCCCCAAACATGCAGAGAATACACCCCCCACCAGTAACATTCTGCGCATCCCCATGCTGGCCGACCCAACAACCTTTGACCCGGCCAAAGTAGAGGACGGCACGACCATCGATATGCTGCAGCAGATGTTCGAGGGGCTGGTGCGCTGGACTCCGCAGAACACACTGGCTCCGGCCCTGGCGGAAAAGTGGGAGATCAGCAAAAACGGTCTGACCTACACCTTCCATTTGAGGCCGAATGTTAAGTTTCAGGACGGCAGCGTCCTGACCGCTCAGGATGTCTATTATTCCATGCGCCGCGCCCTCGATCCGGCCCTGAAGTCCGGTGTCGCGCTGTCATATCTAGGCGACATCCAAGGTGCAAAAGAGCTCAGCAGCGGCAAGGCGAAAGATTTGACCGGGGTCAAAGTGCTCGACCCGCAAACAGTCGCGATCACGATCACGGCCCCCAAAGCCTACTGGATCTACACGCTGACCTATCCGACCGCCTACGTTCTCTCAAAAGCCGAGGCGAAAGACGGCGTAGACCTCACCGATGCCGCCGATGCAAGCGGAGCCGGGACCGGCCCTTTCCGGCTGGCCTCCTATCAGCGCGGCTCAAAAGTGATTCTCACAGCGAACCCGGCGTATTGGGACGGTCCCCCGAAGCTGGCCGGTCAGGAGCGGCCGATCATCAAAGATGCGGGAACGCGCCACGACGAATATGTTGCCGGACAGCTCGATATTGTCGACGAAGCCAAGGGCGACCTGGACGCCGACGAGAAAGACTCCAATCTCAAGGACCAGATCAAATACTGGCCCCGGGCGGCGACCTACTACATCGGCCTGAATCAGAAGACATTCCCGGCGTTCGCGGATGTGCGTGTCCGGCAGGCCCTCGCCTACGCCACGGACAAGAAGCGGCTGCAGTCAGTGGTCCTGCGCGGCAAGCTGGACATCGCCCAGGACATCCTGCCAGTCGGGATTCCTGGCTTCGACCCGCAGTTCCAGGGCCTGCCATACGACCCGGCGAAAGCCAAAGCACTCCTGGCCGCGGCGGGCTATCCCGGCGGCAAGGGATTTCCAGTGATCAACATCTCATTTCGCGAGTCCTATCCCGACCTGAGCAAGACCGTCGACCTGCTCCGCGATATGTGGCAGACCAATTTAGGCATCACACTTCAGCCGAAGGTCACCGAATGGGCCGTTCTGCTGGATCAGGAGCACCGCAACTCCCTGGACTGCTTCCATATCCGCTGGGCCGCGGACTATTTGGACCAGCAGGACTACTATTCGATCCTTCTGCACACGAATGCCGGCGAGAACCACGTTCTCTACTCCAATCCAAAGTTCGATGCCCTCTGCGATAAAGCCGATGTCGAGCAGAACCCGGCCGTCCGCAGCCGGCTTTACCGGCAGGCCGCCCGGATCGCCGCCGATGAAGTGCCTCTCATTCCGCTCTATTACCAAAAAGATATCGAGCTGGTCAAGCCCTATGTCAAAAATCTCGACGACGGCCTGATGGGCCATCTGCCCTACAAGAACCTGACGCTGACAAAATAAACCGCTATGACTGAAGTCCTCCAAATCGATCCTAAATACCCCGACCCCGCCGTGCTCGCCCATGCCGGGGACATCCTGCGTTCCGGCGGCCTGGTCGCCTACCCCACGGAGACGGTCTACGGCCTCGCGGCCAGCGCCTTTGTCGTGGATACGGTGGCTCGGGTCTTCGACGCCAAGCAGCGGCCCTTCTCCCAGCCCCTGCCGGTGCAAATCGCGTCTCTTGAAGACGTAGAAACGCTCGCCCGCTCCGTCTCCCCGGAGGCAAAGCGGCTGATCGCCGAGTTCTTCCCCGGCCCCCTGACCCTCGTCTTCTGGCGGCTGCCGAGTGTTTCGCTGACAGTCACCGGCGGCACCAACACCATCGGCCTGCGCATGCCCGACCACCCCATCGCCCTTGGCGTTCTGCGTGCTTTCGGCGCCCCCCTCGTCTGTCCCTCCGCTAACCTCACCGGGCGCCGCGCCCCCATGTCCGCCGCCGACGTCCTGGAAGATCTCGACGGCGTGATCGACCTTGTGCTAGACGGCGGACAGACCGTCGACCGCACCCCCAGCACCGTGCTCGATGTCACGCAGGTCCCGGCTAAGATGCTGCGGGAGGGAAAGATCACGCGCAGTCAGCTCGAAGCGTTTCTGGAGATTGCTGATCCCTGAACGCCGGATGTTCGCTGGCGTCGCCACAGGCGAAGAGACCGATGCCCAGTGCCTTGCTGACACGCCCGCTCAAAATGGCCAGTAGCAGATTTCTCGCTGCACGGCACTGGCGTCGGTGACATAAGGCGAGAAGCCTTGAGCGCGGCTGGCGGTATACACGGCACGTGCCGCACTACGGTTGGCGCAGCTGCCGACGTAGTCTTCCGTCGCGATCCATAAAGCCCGCCCCCCCGGACGAAGCTTCATCGCCTGCCACTTCTTCAGTTCCCGAAGAAATTGGGCATCAGGAGAAGGCGCATACAGTTCTTCATGCGCAATCCCGTCCAGCAGGCTCGGAAACGCAACACCCCCCGTCGTCCCAAGCCGTGTCACGTCACTCGTGGAGTTCTGCATCACGATCAGCAGGCTGGGATATTTCTCGCGCAGGCGGCGCACGAGGTCCAGGCCGCCTTGGCGGCAGGCGGAGCTGCACGGGCCATTTTGGTCCTGCGGGCCATGCTCGATCAGTTCCAAGTTGTCCAGGTAAAAGCCGTCTACGCCCTGGGCGACCAGACGCGGGGCGACGTAATCAACGATCAAGCGCTGATACTCGGCATTGCTCAGATCCATCCAGGTTTCGTCGGGATAGCCTGCGTACGGCCCCAGATGAGCCGCTCTGTTGGCTTTGCCGGACACGAACCCCAGCGGAACCTGGGTCCAGTAAGTGCGCGACGATTCCATCGACCCGAGGTTCAAGTAGCTGATGACCCGGTTTTTGCCGCCCGCCTTGAGCCGAGTGATCTGTGCCGCCGTCAGGCTTCCGTTGCCGGGGTCTGCATCGATATTCAGCACACGAAATTTTTGCGCTGCCCGGCCCAAGCCGCCCATTTGGGACGCAGTGCCGTAGCAGGAAACCCAGGGAGCTGCCGAAGGAAATCCACGCTCTGCAGATGCCGGGGGCATAAATGCGGGAGCCAGAATTACAGTGAATGCAACAAAAATCGATTTGATCGAAGCGTGCATCATTGAAGAGCCTTTCCGTTCGGGTGCAGCGGAGTGTTAGTGTGCAGCAGAGCTCGGCACCTACAAGGTGCCGGGGCTTTTCTATGCCGATTGCCTACCCTGTGATCTTGACCACAAGACACGTCAGGTGCGCCGTGATCGGCTCGGCGGCGAACTCGCGCACGGCGGTGTGGACGCGCGTGATCAGCTCTTCCGGCGATAAGTCTCCAGCCTTCTGGACCAGGGAGGCGAGTCGGTCCGGGCCGAAGGCTTCTCCAGCGGCATTCAGGGACTCCGTGATGCCGTCGGAATGGAAGAGGAACTGATCGCCGGGGGCGAATGTCAGGGACAGTTGGCGGAAGGCTTCCTGCTGGCCAATTCCCAGAGGCATGTTGTCACCGCGCAGCATTTTGCACTTCCCGGTCTTTTTCTCAAAGTAAACGGTCGGGGAGTAGCCGCAGTCTACGTAGTCAAGCTGATGCGTTTTGCCGTCGAAGCGGGCATAGCAGAGCGTCTCGAAGTTCTTCTGGCCGAGAAACTGTCCGCCAATGGCATCATGAACCTGTGTGACGATCTGGGCGGGCGCGGGCGGCTCCCCGCCGGACGCAGCGGCGCGGTGGAGGGTACGCAGGAAGTGGTTTTTCGTGGCCGCCGCGATCAGTGCCGCCGGGAGGCCCTGCCCCAGCACATCGCCCATGACGAGGTCCAAAACGTGATCATTGTGCGGGAAAAAGTCGTAAAAGTCGCCGTCGAGCTGGCTCCCCGGCTCCGTTCGCGCGGCCACTTCCACCCCGGCCATGAGGGCGGGCAGCTCCCCGGTCAGCAGGGTCGAGCGCAGGCGGTAGCCCATCTCCACTTCTTCTGAGCGCACCTGAGCCAGCTCATCCGAGGATGCCATCAAAGCTTCCTGCAGGTCCAGAATGCGCAGACCAGCCCGAAGGCGCACCTCCAGCTCATGGCGATTAAAAGGCTTGGTCAGGTAATCATCAGCCCCCGCCTCCATACCTTCGATCAGGTCCTCTTTACGGACTTTGGAGGTCAGCAGCATGATGTAGACATAGGGGGCATCGATCCGCTGCCGCGCACGGCGGCAGATCTCGACCCCGTCAAGGCCTGGCATCATCCAGTCTAGAATGGCCAGCTTGGGGGCACCTTCCCCCTGCAGAATCCGCCAGGCTTCATCACCGTCCTGGGCAATGACTACCTGATAGCTCCATTTCGTCAGAATGGTTTCCAGCAGGCGGCGCGTGATCGAGTCATCGTCCGCAATCAGTATTCGCATCATCCCCGTATCTCCTCTACTTTGTGATCACCGTGTATAAAGTTATTGGCCGCCTGGCTGAGACGCTCCAAGGCGCGGCCCAGCTCCGACGACAGCCGCTCCGCCTCCGCCGCGTCCCACTGCCCACCGCGCCCAAAGGTTTCCAGGCACAGTGTCAGATGCTGAACTTCCAGGGCACTGATATTGCCCGCCGCGCCTTTGAGCGAATGTGCGCTGCGTTCCAGGCCCGGCCCGTCCCCGGCCCGGACTGCCTGCTTGATCTCTCCTTGAAGCCGCTCTGACTGCCCCTGGAATAGATCGAGGATCTCCTCGAGCAGCTCCCGGTCGTCGTCCACCCGCTCCAAGGCCGAAGTGGAATCGAAGACAGCAAAATCGGCTCCCACTTCCGGCTCCGACTTGGCAGCGGCAGACGCAACACTTTCGGTGTTCGCCAGACGACCAATGACCTCTAGCAGCCGCCCGACGTGGAGCGGCTTGGCGACGTAATCATCCATTCCCGCCTCCAGGCAGCGTTCCCGGTCGCCTTTCATGGCGTGTGCCGTCATGGCGACGATGGGAATATGTGTTCCGAGCAGCTTTTCGAAGTTGCGGATGGCGGCGGTGGTCTCAAAACCGTCCATCTCAGGCATCTGTATGTCCATCAAGATAAGGCTAAAGTGATGCTCTTCCGCCAACGCCTTCTCCCACGCGGCGAGGGCCAGGCGGCCATTCCCGGCAACCACGACCGTGTGCCCCTGCTTCTCCAGAATGCGCACGGCCAGCCGCTGATTGACAATGTTGTCCTCCGCCAGCAGCAGATGGAACGGCCCGCTTGCAGGCTCCACTTTTTCTTCAAGCTTCGAGACGAGCGCGGCGGGTGGACGCGGCTCCTCATCGAGCGTGGTCATAATGACATCCAGCAGCTCCGATTGTTTGAACGGCTTGGTCAGATAGGCGGACAGCCCCATCGCGCGGCACTGAGCATTGTCGCCGGGCCGGCCCGCCGACGACAGCATCATCATCACCGACCCGGCCAGCTCCGGCTGGTCTTTGATACGTTCCGCTAGTGTAAAGCCGTCCATCTCCGGCATCATGGCATCGAGCAGCACCAGGCGGTACGGATGGCCTTCGGATGCCGCCGTCTCCATCGCCTCCAGTGCCTCCGCGCCGCCCGAGGTCAGTGTCGGCTGCATATTCCAGCGGGTCAGAACCTCTTCCAGAATGCGTCGATTGGTGGCATTATCATCGACCACCAAGACGCGCAGGCCCGTCAGGTCCAGATCTCGCGGAGCCTGCAGCAAAGCCTCCCCGATCCCGGCCTGAGCCGTGAAATGGAAGATGCTGCCTTTGCCCTCTTCACTCTCCACCCAGAGGCGGCCGCCCATCGCCGCGACCAGCTGGGTCGAGATGGTCAGCCCCAGGCCCGTGCCGCCGTATTTGCGGGTGGTGGAGCTATCGGCCTGAGAAAACGCCTCAAATATCTGCTTCTGACGGCTTTCAGGAATGCCAATTCCCGTGTCGCGCACGGCAAAATGCAGCAGCACGGACTCCGCAGTCCGCGACTCCACCGCCACCGAGACCACCACTTCGCCACGCTCGGTAAACTTGATCGCATTGCCCGTCAGATTAACTAAGATCTGGCGCAGGCGCCCTGGATCGGCAATGAGGGTCTCCGGGACTTCGGGCCGGATATCGCTCAGCAGCTCCAGCCCTTTCGAATGGGCACGAAGCGAGAGAGTCTTGACCGTTTCGCCCAGGCTGTCCCGAATATCGAAGGAGATCGGCTCCAGATCGAGCTTCCCCGCTTCGATTTTCGAGAAGTCCAAGATGTCATTGATCACGGTCAGAAGGGAATCGGCGGACGATTTGACCAATTGCAGGTATTCCTGCTGCTCAGCATCGAGATCGGTGTCCAGGGCCAGCTCGGTCATACCGAGAATTCCGTTCATCGGAGTGCGGATCTCATGGCTCATGTTCGCCAGAAACTCAGACTTCGCGCGTGTGGCAGCCTCAGCAGTCTCTTTTGCGACCTGAAGCTCCAGCAAAGCCGCCTGCTTGGCCTCAAACTCGGCCGTATGGCTCATCGCCGCCCCGATCAGACCGGCCATCAGCTCCAGCGTGTGGACATCCACTGGGCTAAATCCATACTGCTCCGCGGACTGCACCTGTAAAACGCCAACGGTCTGCTGCTGATAATACAGAGGCACCACGATCAGCGACCGGGCACCGACCCGGCGGCATTCATTCAAATCCGCCCGTGTGTCCCGCTCAGCATCGTCGCAGCGCAGTATCTGCCCGGTGCGGACACACTCCCCGGAAAGCCCCGCCGTGATATTTGTCCGCAGGCCCAGATACGGCGAGGCCCGCCCGCTGACGGCCCGGTAGACCATTTCGTCCCCTTCGGCCAGCTCGATCACCGCCCCGCTGGCGTGGGTCAGCTCCTGAGTCCGGGCAACAATGAGGTTTAGCACGGCGGTCATGTCCAGCGCTGCCGTGGCGATATCGCGCTGGGTCGAGATAATCGCCGAAAACCGGCCAGCATCCTCGCGCAGTGCTTCTTCAGCCCGAGCACGCTCCGTGACCTCCGCTTCGAGGTCCGCGACGCGCCGGTCGACGAGCATGGAGAGATGGCGCTTTTCCGTGCGCAGCGCGGCCTCGCTGGACGAGCTGGAGCGGATCATCCGGCTGACCATGCTCAGGCCAAACACGAGCAGGGCAGACATCAGCAGGGCGGAAAGCTGTGCCGATAGATTCTCTGGCCGCAGCTCCCTGCCCTCCACGGCGCGCAGTGTGAGACCCGTCTGCATCGCGGCAAACAGAGCCGACCCGGCAATCAGCAGCCAGGCCCACTGCCGACCGTATCCAAAGTACATGCGCAGGGCAAGAAAAACCGCCGCGATCTGGAGACCGATAATACTTCCGAGTATGAGCAGCGCAGACATCGTCGCGCCTCCTTAGTGAGCGGCCAGAAACACAAAGTGTTTCCCTGCCTCCATTCTATGATATTCCAGCGCAATTGTCAATATTTCTTACTAAATATGTATGCGCTATTTCTTTTTCTCGATTCCATCCATTTTACGCTTTGGCATAGATTATGCACTAGTACTATTAACAGCATTCTGCAGCCTCCAGCCGCCTCGTTGGCTATTTCTCTACCCGATACTTGCTGGATGCGACTTCCTGCACTACCCGCACACCGAAAGGAATAGTTTCTCATGGTACGTCTCACTGGTGCATTCGCACTTCTCGCCGCCCTGGCTACGCTCCCGGCCTCCGCCCAGACACTCACTTTCGACACTCTGCCCAGCGAACAGGGCGTCACCACGCTCTCCGCCTTGCCCACCGCCAACAGCGGCAGCCGGGCGATCAGTGGGATCACGTTCAACGCCGCTGTCAACAGCGATTGGGAGATCGTCGGCAAACAGTATGTCCCCGATGCCACTTTCTCCCCCAACGATTTCGCCCAGACCCATTCCGGCTCCTACGCCCTGGCAGGCAACGCCTATGTCGGCACCGACAGCTTCAGCAACAGCTACACGGGGCTGACCCTCAGCACGACCAAGCTTCTGCAAAGCCTGTATGTCGGTTTTGATGATGACGGTGGCGGCAGCAATGATGCCACCTCGCTCACTCTCTTCGCCACGGGCGCAAGCGGGGACCTGGCTTCGCAGTCCGTGACACTCAACGGCCCCGCCCTGTCTCTCTTAGACACCTCCGGCCTCTTCGGCTCGCTCACCGGTGTCACCGGCTACCGCTTCGAGACCACCGCCGCCGATGCCGTCAACGCCGGGTTCGGGCGAGCGTATGTCATCGCCGACGACCTGAAATTTGCCGCCGTCCCGGAAGCCTCGTCCGCCCTTAGCCTCGGCCTCTGCCTGGCCCTTGGCGGCGCACTGCTCTTTGTCCGCCGTGCCCGCCGCAGCTCCGCAGCTTAAAGCGACGCGCCTCATTCCGCTCGCAGCCTTCGTGCATAGATGCACAGAAAAGAGAACACCCCATGACTATTAACGCCCCCCGCCTCCTGGCAGGCTTCGGCACGCTCACCCTGCTGGCCGGCATCGGCCTTTTTGCCTCACGCCCTGCCCATACCGCCGGCGGGCCAGTGCCGGTCTTCGTCGCGAACACGGTGCAGAACCGCGATGTGGACAACAGCGCCCGCCAGCCGTTTCATACTGAAAGCATCATAGGCTTCAATGGCTCTTCCGCAAACCAGGTGCTCACCCAGGTCCCAGCGGGTAAGCGCCTCGTGATTGAGTCGTTGACGGCCGAGTACAACAATTCACCGGTAAACTCCTACAGCATTATTTTGGAGGGCGACACAGCCTCAGGAGTGGTCGGGCTTTCACTAACGCCGGGTACCGACCCTTACCCAATCAAAACACAGCCGGTACGCCTGACGGCGGAAGCAGGCGAACACGTGAATATTTTCGTCGATAGTAACGCAGTTCAGGACCTTGGCAATGTTATTGTATCCGCCTCCGGCTATTACGTGAACGTGCCGTAATCTCACTCCTTCAAGCACAGTAACGGCCCTGGCCCAATACGGGCCGGGGCCAATCGCACCCCGAGAGGACAATCTTATGCACAACTTACGCCCTTTCGCCCCCCGACTTCTGGCGGGCTTCGGCACGCTCACCCTGCTGGCAGGCATCGGCCTCTTTGCCTCCCGCCCCGCGCACACCGCCGGCGGACCGGTGCCGGTTGCCATTACCAACGCGCCGCTGGCAGTGGTCAACTCCCCGGCCGATGTCGCCGCCCCGACCCAGCCGTTCCAGTGGACATTTCAGCCGGGAAGCGACACGCTCGTTACAGCTTCAGAGTCAATTACCGTGCCGCTGCACAAACGCCTGGTCATTGAGTATGTCTCCGCAAGTCTGAATCAGTTTTCACCGGGGATAGGCGGCTACGTGTACCTGGATACCATCGCAGGGGGTAATGAAGTCAGTTACCGCGTCACTAATGAAATTCAGGACTTTAACAAGCACAACCAAACGCTGCGGATTTACGCCGATCCGGGAACGACCGTGACAATTGGGGCCTATAGCAACGACTTTTCCACCCCCAGCATTGGAACCGACACAGAAATCTCCGGCTACTATGTGAACGTGCCGTAAGCGCACTCCCCTACGCAAAGTGAGGGCCCCGGCCCAATATGGGCCAGGGCTAATCGCGTCCCGAAAGGACAATCCTATGAACAGCTTACGCCCCTTCGCCCCCCGCCTTCTGGCGGGTTTCGGAACGCTCGCCCTGCTGGCATCAATCGGCCTCTTCGCCTCCCGCCCTGCACACACCGCCGGCGGACCGGTGCCCGTCGCCGTCACAAATGCCGTCCAGGAACGGGACAGTCCGCCCCGTCAGCCCGTTGAGGTCAATTTTCTACTCTCTTCTACCGGCGGGCAGGACATCTTTAAAACCATGTACACAGTCCCAGCAGGTAAAAGACTGGTCGTGGAATATGTAACTGCCAGATCATTTATCCCAAGCGATGGCAATTCGTATAGCCTCTCTTTCCAAGGCGGTGAAGGCAGAGCATTCTTCTCTGTTCTGCCGGACGGTTCTCCGTTTTCCTCCGGCACACAAAAAACACTTGTCTATGTGGAAGCCGGAAACCCATTCTTTGTATCAATCAATTCCAACGGCGTCAATTTCACCAATATAGATGTCGCTTTTTCCGGCTACCTGGTGGACGTGCCGTAGCTTTCGTCCAGCACACAAAACTTTCAGGAGAAACACCATGAAAAAAACACTCACGCACAACCACGCGCTTCGAACCACCCGCAAGCCGATTACTCTGCGAGTTCGACTCATCAGTGGCTTGACCCTGCTGGGCCTGCTGGCCGGCATCGGCCTTTTTGCGTCCCGCCCTGCCCACACAGCGGGTGGGCCGGTGCCGGTCGTCGTCGCCAACACGCCGCTGACGACTCGCTCGGTGGATATCGCAACTCCGGCCCAGCCGTTTGCCCTGCGGATGGATCTGACGTTTA
>JANXMY010000186.1 GCA_025354405.1 Armatimonadota bacterium | reverse complement strand
AGCCCAAGCCCGGAATACACTGGTGGGCCACAATCAGGAAAGAGCGGTCATCAAAACCATCAGCCGGAAGCCATCGACGAAGGCGCAGCTTAATCAGGCGTTAATCGTCGAGGCGTATCGGCGCAATGCGGCTCATGTCGCTGGGCTGCTGGGGCAGGGCGCGAACCCGAACGCTTCCGACAAGGCCGGGGTTCCGGTGCTCTTTTACGCGGCGGCCGTCAAGGATAATCTGCCGGTCATCACGCTGCTCCTCGGCAAAGGGGCAAACGTGAATGCCCTCGACCCGCGCGGCAATACGGTACTCGCCGAAGCCGTGCAGCTCAAAGCCGATCCCATTGCCTCGCTGCTGCTTCAGCACAAAGCAGACCCCAATGTGCGGAATGGGGCCGGGTTTACACCGCTCGGGATCGCGACAGCAGAAAGCTCCGCTGCGACCCTGCACCTTCTCTTGGCACATGGGGCGAACCCGAACGCGCCGCAGCGCGAGGGCGTGACGCCGCTGATCATGGCGGTGAGTCTGGGAAATCCGGAGGCCGTGCGCCTGCTGGTGGAGGCCGGTGCGGTCGTCAATCCCGGCACGGAAGGGGAGCGTTCGTATACGTATGGCTCTTCTCTCGCAGGGAACCGCTGAGCGTATCGCAGTCACCCTGTCGCGCTGGGATTTCCCCAGCGCTGCCGCCTGCGGATTCAATTGAGCCGGACCCCCGACTTTCCCACCGCCGTGGCCCGCACCTGGCGGGCGGCTTACGCCCAGCAGACCCCCCCATTATTAAAGCGACCCTGGAAAAAGTTTACCGCGACGGAACGGATCTCCTGGGCGCATACTGCAAAACCTACCACGGGGTGCCGAGTGTTCCTTTCGCTGCCACCGTACCCGAGGGAGTCGTTGACGATACCAGCAGTCAGATGGGCTTCGTGGGACAGGCCCTGCCGGCAGCCTTTCTGCTGCTTCAAGAGAGTCTGGAAACCAAAAACGCCGATGCGGCGGCTCGGGCCTCCGCGGTGATCGATCTATGGACGCGCAATTCGCTGACCCCAGAGGGCGTTCCTCGCACCTCGTGTGATATTCACCCGGATGGCACCTACACCTGGCGAGATTATCATACTTTTCTGCGCGTTGCTTCCGACGGTGCCGATGGGGTTTTGTCGGCCTGGAACGTGATGCATAAGCAGGGGCTGGAGCGGCCGGAATGGCTGTCGTTCTGCCGCCGCTACGGCGACTGGCTGGTGTCGGCACAGAATGCCGACGGCTCGTATTCCCGCGAATATAGTTTTGTGGGGACCGCACTGGAGCGCAGCAAAGATACGACGGATCACCCGATCCGCTTTCTGTGCGATCTCTTTCGCGCGACCGGTGACATACGCTACCGGGCAGCGGTACTCCGCGCCGGGGAGTTCTGCCTGCACTCTGTGCACGACGCGTATGCCTACGTCGGGGGGACACCGGACGATCCGCGCTGGCTCGCAGCGGCCACGCAGGCGGCTCAGTACAGCGAAACATGGGTCTATTGCTGGGATATCCCGGTGCCAGAAGGCGATCCGAAAGCCGTTTTCCCTCGGCACCGGCCTATCTACGGTCTGAGCCTGATCGCGACTGGGCATTCCGGCTGTGACACGTATATGGCATCCGCACCGTTTTTGTTCTATTGGCTCTTTCTGCTGACCGGCGACAGCCACTTTCGCGAAATGGCCCGATTGCTGCTTTATGACACGAAGCAGCTGCTGGACTGGGACAATACGCTTGGCTGCGCCTGCGGGATGTCTTTGGCAGCTTCGACATTGACGAGATTGAGAAACTGCCGAAATCAGAGCGCTTGCGGCGGAATGCCCAGTTCTCCAAGACACGCGGTTTCTAGGAACTCTCGCCTCTTTCTTGACTTCTCTTGCCCGTTCGGTCACAATTACGTATTATGAGCACACGCGCTATCGAAGAAGTCGAAGATAAGGCACGAGCCGCGAAGGTCGCGGCGCAGGTTCTGGCAACCGCTGGGACGACCGCGAAAAACGCTGCGCTGCACGCGATGGCCGAAGCCCTGGGCACGCAGCAGGATGCAATCTTAGCGGCGAATGCCCTCGACATCGCCGGGGCGACGGAGCGGGGACTATCGCCGCACTCGATTGAACGGCTGACACTCAGCCCGAAGCGCATCGCGGAGATGCAGACCGGGCTGAAGCAGGTCGCCGCTCTGCCGGACCCGATTGGCGCGGTGCTCTCCGGCTGGCGGCGTCCAAATGGCCTGCAGATCACGAAGACGCGCGTCCCGCTGGGAGTCATCGGCATCATCTTCGAGAGCCGCCCGAACGTCACCGTAGATGCCGCCGCCCTGTGCCTGAAGTCCGGCAACGCTGCGCTGCTGCGGGGCGGTTCGGAGGCGATCCACTCCAATATCGCCCTGGCGCGGGCACTGGGGGAAGCGTTAGAGTCAGTCGGTCTGCCACGCGCCTGTGTCCAGCTCATTGAAAGCACGGATCGGGCCGCCGCTAAACGACTGATGACTTTGAACGGCTTCGTCGACTGCCTGATTCCGCGCGGCGGGGCGTCGCTGATTAAAACCGTTGTGGAGACGGCCACGGTTCCGGTGATCGAGACCGGCACGGGGAACTGCCATGTCTACGTCGATAAAGACGCCGATTTCGAGATGGCCGCTGCCATCGTCCTGAATGCCAAAGTGCAGCGACCGTCTGTGTGTAACAGTGCGGAGTCCCTGCTGGTCCACCGAGAGATTGCCGAGATCTTTCTGCCGCTGATCGGCGCAAAGCTGATCGCGGCGGGTGTCGAAATTCGGGGAGATGCCGCTGCCTGCGCTTTACTTCCCTGCACCGCCGAAGCGACTGAAGAGGACTGGCTGACGGAGTACAATGCGCTCATCCTTGCGGTGAAAATCGTGGACTCTCTGGATGATGCCATCGCCCATATCGCCACTTACGGCACCCGCCATTCGGAAGCAATTATTACGGAGAATTACGCTGCTGCTCAGGCCTTCACCGACGGGGTGGACTGCGCCGCCGTGTATGTTAATGCCTCGACCCGCTTCACCGACGGGTTCGAGTTTGGCTTTGGCGCGGAGATTGGCATCTCAAACCAGAAGCTGCACGCACGCGGCCCGATGGGTCTGGAAGAGCTGACGACGTACAAGTATGTCGTGCGGGGTGACGGGCAGATCCGCAGCTAAAACATATCGTATATGACCCTACGAGTGGCGGCAATACGAGTGGCGGCAATACGAGTGGCGGCAATACGAGCGATGGCAATACGAGTGATGGCAATACGAGTGGCGGCAATACGAGTGGCGGCAATACGAGTGGCGGCAATACGAGTGGCGGCAATACGAGTGGCGGCAATACGAGCGATGGCAATACGAGTGGTTGAAAACCACTCGCTAGGTAAGGCGTCCTTCGGACGTTGGAATAGGACAAAGACGCAGACGCAGAGTTAGCAAATGGTTTGCTTTCTTTACACCCGGAGGGTGCCTTACCTAGCGAGTGGTTTTCAACCACTCGTATTGTCGCCAGGTAAAGCGTCCTTCGGACGTCGGACTCGGACGTCGGACTTGGGTTCGGAAACAGAGCAAGCGATAGGTTTGTTTGCCGTGAGGCTTTCCTCAGGAAATCACTAAGTATACTATGCAGCGTATCGGTATCATGGGGGGGACATTCGACCCGATTCATTACGGCCATCTGCTGATGGCGGAGGAAGCCCGGCAGGCTTTTGCGCTGGATCAAGTTGTCTTTGTGCCGAATGGCCGTCCTGCTCACAAGAAATCCTATCTGGTGAGCTCTTCCGAAGACCGCTTTGCGATGACGCTGCTGGCAACTGAGTCGAATCCCTCCTTCACCTGTTCGCGTATCGAGCTGGACCGTCCCGGCCCCTCGTATACAATCGATACCCTGCGGGCCTACCGTGCTTTGCATCCCGATCTCGATGCACTTTATTTTATTACCGGCGCAGACGCCGTGCTGGAGATTTTGTCCTGGCATGAGTATGACAAGCTGGCGGATGAGTGCCGGTTTATCGCCGTGACCCGGCCTGGGTTTGTGCTGGACCGGCTGGAAGAGATGCTGGATGCCGATTTTCTGCACCAGATTTCGTTTCTGTCGATTCCGGGCCTGGAAATATCCTCAACCGACCTGCGCCGCCGGGTACGAGAGGGCCGCAGCGTGAAGTATCTGACCCCGGAAGCGGTCGAAGGCTATATTGAGCAGAACGGGCTATATCGGCCTTTGGCACCAAATTAGATGACACAAATCGAAGAAACGCAGCAGCAGAATCAACAGTTAGAACAGCAGCTTGCACTGGCTCGAAGGCAGCTTGAAGCGGTCCAGCGCGTCAGCACGGCTCTGTACTCAGTGACGGATACGGACACTCTGCTCCGGCAGGCACTCGGGACGGCTTTGGACGTGGTCGGGGCCGATGCCGGGTCGATTTTGCTTTACAATGCGGACCGAAACGTGCTGGTCTTTCGGTACGTCATTGGTCCGGTTTCGGATACTTTGACCGGTACCACAATTGACTTAGCGTTGGGAAAAGGGATTGCGGGGGAAGTCTTTCGCACCGGCCTGAGTCGGATCACGCCGAATGTAGACACGGATGTCGACCATGTCGGGACGATCGATGCGCGCACCGGTTATCGGACCCGCTCCCTGATGACAGTCCCGCTGAATGCCCGCAGCGGACCAGCCCTGGGAGTGATGCAGTTCGTCAACAAACGGGTCGGTGAATTCGACCCTGGGGATATGGCGGTCAGTGAGATCGTCAGCAGCCTGGTGACGATGAGTCTGCAAAACTCCCTGCTGGCACGCGAGGCGAATCTGGCGGCCATTGCCCGCTCGGTCGGCGAGATCAGCCATGATATTGGGAATATGCTGACCCACGTGCTGCCTTATGTTCAGTCGCTGGAAGGCTATATCATAGATGTGTGCGATGGCAAGCCCGGTTCGATCGATATGCTGGAAACTTTTTACGAAGAAGTCAAAGAGAATGTCGCTGAGGGGGTTGATCGGGTGACGGCCCGAACCCGGGAGATGGCTTCTGCCCTCAAAGGGGAGATCGCTCCTTTGGTCTTCAAACTCGGTCGTCCGTACGAGACCGCCGAGCGGGTGGTCAAAGGGCTGGCCGCTGCTGCATCGCGCGTCGATGTTCACCTGTCTACCCAGGGCGATCCTTCTCTCGAAGCGGTGTACGACGGGCCCCGGCTTTACAATGCCCTCTACAATCTTGCCAACAATGCTCTGCCGGAAACACCCCCTGGCGGCGCGATCACGCTCACTGTCCACGCCGACCCCGACCCGGCGTTCTATACCATCGAAGTCGCCGATACGGGAAAAGGGATGCCGGAAGAAGTTCGGAAAATGCTGTTTACCGATGGTGCCTATTCCACAAAAACCGGCGGCACGGGCCTCGGCACACGGATCGTGCGCCGCATCGTCGAACAGCATGGGGGAAAAGCTTCTGTTAGTAGCACTTTAGGGGAGGGGACGAAAATCATCCTGAGACTGCCACGAGTGCTCTGATTTGGTCTTCATTCTTGCCACTCGTAGTGCAAAATCTGAGGATTGTGCGCCAGCATCGTTTCGATCGTATCGCGCGTGATATCGCGTGACAACGCCATACGAAATTCGGCAATTTCCGTATCCGCCATCTTCTCGATCTTCAAGCCGCTCGTTTTCACGTTTCTTTCGCGCAGCGTATCGAGCAGGCTCCCCAGTGCTTCCAATGAATTGCAGGTCTCGGAAAATACAACGGTGAGGCCGTGGCGACGCCGATGCCGGATCAGCACATCCTCGAAACGGTTCAGCAGGGTCAATACAAATAAGATCAGCAGCGTACCGATGACTGCGAGGATTGCGTATCGACCCCCGTAGCCCACCGCCATCCCGACCCCGGCGATTGCCCACAGCGTAGCAGCGGTAGTTAGGCCGGTGACAGCCCCGCTGACCCCATTGCGCATGATGGTTCCGGCCCCCAGGAAACCGACCCCGGTGACGATCTGGGCGGCGATCCGATCACCGTTCACCCCGAACTGACTGGAAATCTGGGTGATGAGCGCCGCGCCGACGCAGACGAGAATATGAGTGCGAAGGCCCGCCGGCCTCTCGTGCATCTCCCGCTCCCAGCCAATCAGGCCGCCCAGCAGAAGTGAGAGCAGCAGCATGCCAGCCTGATGCACCAAGGTCAGATGGAAAATGTCGGTGAGGCTCAGAGGCTGACCTCGGCTCGGAGGGCATTGACCAGCTCTGAGATATATGCCGCTGCTTCCTGCGCGGCAATCGCCTCTTTCTGGTCGCTGCTTCGGCGCAGGCTGACTTCCAGAGTGCCTTCGGCCAGCCCTTTGCCGACTACCACCTTAACTGGAATTCCGAGCAGATCGGCTTCTTTGAATTTGACGCCGGGCCGCTCTTCACGATCATCCAGAAGAACGTCAATGCCGGCAACACGCAGGTCACTGTACAGGTCTTCTGCTGCCTGTCGCTGCATATCATCCTTCGGCCAGACCAGCACGATCACCACTTCAAAAGGCGCGATAGAAATGGGCCAGAGGATACCATTATCGTCATGCCGCTGCTCGATCGCTGCTGCCATCGTCCGGGAGACGCCCACCCCGTAGGAGCCGCCGAGCATGAGCTGAGTCGTGCCGTTCTCATCGGAAAAAGTCGCGCCCATCGACTTCGAATACTTTGTTCCGAAGTTAAAGACGTGGCCGACTTCGATCCCGCGCTGCGTTTCCAGCCGCCCTTCGGGGTCCACGGGGCTGATATCGCCGGCTCCTGCCGTCCGCAGATCAAAATACTCGGGGTGGGGGAAATCACGCCCCGGTTGGACATGCAGCAGATGCGTATCGGCGGCATTTGCCCCGACAACGCCGTCGCGAACCGTCGCGACTTCGCGGTCAGCGATCATCCGTACCGGCGCCTGCAGGCCCACCGGTCCGGCAAAACCCAGCGGCGCTCCTGTGACCTTTAGCACCGTCGCGGCATCGGCCAGCGGGGACGGGCCGCCGAGCAGCTTTGCCAGCTTGGCATCGTTGAGTTCACGGTCGCCGCGCAGGAGCACGACCACCGGTTGCCCGTCAGGCCCAGCAACGACAAGAGTCTTAATCAGGCGCGTCGCCGGAATACCGAGAAACTTCGAAACGGCCTGGATGTTGCTTGTGCCCGGAGTGCTTACGCTCTCGAGCGTGGGAACGGCTGCATCGGCATCCTCAGCCGGGGCTGGGACCGCTTCGCACCGCTCGGCATTCGCCGCATAGCCTGTCTTGCTGCAGCGGAGGACGGTATCTTCGCCATCCGCGGAGAGTACCATGAACTCTTCGCTCTGGGACCCACCGATTGCGCCCGAGTCGGCCTCTACAGAAAGCGAGTCTAGGCCGCAGCGGGTGAACATTCGACCGAATGCTTCTTTCATGTTCTGATAGGCCAGTTGATTCCCTGCCTCGTCTTTGTCGAATGAGTAGGCATCGAGCATCAGAAACTCGCGGCAGCGCACTAAACCACCGCGCGGGCGTGGCTCATTCCGGAACTTCGTCTGTATCTGGTAAGGCAGGAGAGGAAGCTGCTTGTAGGACTGGATATCTTTACGGATAATATCCGTGATGACCTCTTCGTGCGTAAAGCCTAAAAAGTAGTCCTGCGGCTTCACGGTAAAAAGGACATCCACTTTGTCCCGGCCGGTCTCTTCCAGAAGCTCTTTTGGAAAGAGGGACGGCATGAGCATCTCGACGCCGCCGACACGCTCCATCTCTTCGCGCAGAATCTGAGAGATCTTGTTCAGCACTCGCAGGCCCAGCGGAAGATAGGAATAGACTCCGCTGGAGAGTGGCCGGATAAAGCCGCCCCGGAGGAGCAGCCGATGGCTGATCATCTCGGCGTCTTTAGGCGCATCGCGCAGGGTGGGGACAAAAAGTTGTGTGAATCGCATAATTTGGTCTTCGCTGGGAAATCGTTACTGCGGCACCTGATGGGTAATGGTGCGGATAATATCGTGCGAGTTGATGAGCACGAAAAGTACGCCGATAATTGCCAGGCCGGTCATTAAAAACGCCTGCTGCTGCTGGTCAGTCAGGCGCTTGCCGCGCCGAATCCATTCCAGTAAGAATGTCAGCAGATGGCCGCCATCCAGAATCGGAATCGGCAGCAGATTGAAGATCGCCAGGCTGATCGAAAGCTGAGCCATGATCGCGACTTCTTCGACCAGGCCGTTTTTGACCGCCACGTTGGTCACCTGATACATGAAGATGATACCACCGGTATTCTCCTTGATCTGGCTGGGCTGACGAACCATTTCGCCGAGATGGGCGAAGATAGAGAGAGTGGCGTTCGTCCCCGCCGCCACGGAGTCTCTGAAGCTCAGGTGCTTGATCTCCGACGACGGTTGAATCTTCAGCACACCGATGGGGTGCGAGTTCAGCGCCGGAAGCGCAGCGGCTGTAAGCGCTGCAGGGAGTACCGCATGCAGGGAAATTGGGTCATCGCTGCTTGGGCGTGAAACGACAACATCCACGGCCTTTCCTGCATTTGCCCGCAGGAAACTGAGGGCCTCTTCCGTGCCGGTCACTTTGTCCTTGCCGATACCCATGATTGTATCGCCCGTTTCCAGGCCGAGAGCTACACCCACAGTCCCAGGAGTGACGACGTCGGTGCGGATAACCGGCTTGCCGCTGTCCATTGCCGTCTGTGGGGTGGCAGTCTTTGTAAACGATTGATCGCCGCGCCGGACATTCAGTGTCAGAGTTTTGCCCAGACTGCCGTTAATGGCCGCGATCATCTGCTTGCCGTCGGAAATCGGCTGGCCGTTGATGGCGGTGATCACATCGCCGGTGCGCAGACCGATTCGCTGGCCTTCACCGCCCGGAGAGACCATGCCGATACGTGACAGGACCTTGCCGGAGGGGATGCCCACGGTCCAGCCCATCAGGCAGAACGCGAGGTAGCCGAAAAGAAACGACATGACCGGCCCGGCCAGAATGACCAGTGCCCGCTGCCAGAGTGGTTTGCTATAAAAGCCATCAGGAGAGGTGTACGGCACGCCGTCGCCGATGTTCTCCGTAATAAAGGGGAGATCTTTGGAGTCAGGATCGGCGGGGTTCGGCTTGCCGAGCATCTTGTCTTTCGCGGCGACCAGCGGAGCCTCATCCGGCTCCATCCCTGCGATTTTGACGAAGCCGCCAAGTGGCAGCATTCGAACGTTATATTCGGTATCGCCACGCTTGCAGATCCGAAACAGCCGTTTGCCGAATCCGATGCTGAAATCATCGACGCGAATCCCGAAGAGGCGGGCCACAATAAAATGGCCCCATTCATGCGCGACGACTAAGATGCTCAAAATGACGAGCAGCGTCACTGTCGGCTGTATGTGTGTCCAAAGTGCCAAGTCGGAAGCTCCTTACTTATACTACGAAGAGCGGTCGGTTTGCCTCAGCGGTGAGGCAGCGAAATCTTTACACCTGTAGGGGCGCTGCTTGCCGCGCCCATTGAATCTTGCCGCGCCCATTGAATCTTGCCGCGCCCGCTTAGTCCATCGCCGCGATACCCGGATTGGAAATCCGGGCCTCTAAAAGTGCGAGTGTCCGCAGGGCGGACAAAGAAAAGGTTTGCCCCGGTGGGTCTTATGTTTACGCAGGGGACAATCGCATTATCAAAGAACCGGATTTCCAATCTGGGCACCCCACGGCTACTGATTGTGCGAACTCCGGTCTAATACCTATTCTCCATCAACCGCAATGCTGCCCCCCGCGCCCAATCGTCAGCGAACATGATCTGTTCCAATGTCGGGCTGGGCTGAACAGTGTGCGCGTCCATTACCCGCGCCGTCAGTTCGACTATCGCCGGAAACGAAATCTTCTCGTCCAGGAAGAAGCCGACGGCGGCTTCGTTCGCGGCATTCATCACGGCGGGCAGCGTGCCGCCAATTCCTGCTGCGCGGCGGGCCAGTGCCAGTGCCGGAAAACGTGTTTCATCCGGGGCCTCAAATGTCAGGGGCGTTTTTTGGGTTAGGATATCAAATTTAGGTATACCCAGATCTGCCCGTTCAGGATACAACAGGGCACACTCGATGGGACCCCGCATATCTGGCAGGCCGAGCTGGGCCAGTACTGAACCGTCCACCAGCTCTACCAGCGAATGCACGACGCTTTGCGGATGCACGACCACTCCCACACGCTCAATCGGCATATCAAACAGCCAGCAGGCCTCGATCATCTCCAGCGCTTTGTTCATCAGTGTCGCGCTGTCCACCGTGATCTTGCGGCCCATCGTCGGCCAGGTTGGATGATGCAGGGCATCGGCAACCGCTGCCTTCGCCATCTGTTCCGTGGTCCACTCCCGGAAAGGCCCGCCCGAAGCCGTCAGCCAGAGCCGACCCACATGCTCCGGCTTCTGCCCCTGTAAGCACTGAAAGATCGCCGAGTGCTCACTGTCGATCGGCAGTATCTTCGCGCCGCTCGCCTTTGCTGCCGCTGTGATCAATGACCCGGCGGCTACCAGCACTTCTTTGGTGGCCAGGGCAACATCTTTTCCCGCTTCCAGTGCCGCTAGGGTCGCACGGATGCCGATCGCGCCTGCGACGGAGACCACCACGACATCGGCCTCGGGCAGCGTTGCCAGGGAGACTAAATCCGCGTTTTCGCCACAGGCCAGACCGCTTGATAAGACGCCGAACGCCGCGGCTTGTTCCCGCAGCAGCGTCTCATTCCGAAATGCCGAGAGACCAACCACGCGCAGCCGTTCCGGCAGCCGCCGTACGACATCGAGCGTCTGCGTCCCGATACTTCCTGTCGCGCCCAGGATGACGATCCGTTTAGCGTCCAATGGCGGGCCCGGAAGGGGTGACTGCGCCAAACTTGCGCGTGCGCCGGGCGTACTCTTCCAGGGCTTCCACTAGATGTGTTGGCGTGAAGTCTGGCCACAGGGTTGGGGTGACATACATCTCGGAGTAGGCAACACCCCAGAGCAGGAAATTGGAGATACGCATCTCGCCCGCCGTTCGGATCAGCAGGTCCGGGTCCGGCAGATCCGGGGCATACATACGGTCGGATAGATGGGATTCGGTAATATCGGCCGGGTCAATTTCCCCGCGCTGAACCGCTTTTGCCAGCTCCCGGGCAGCGTCGGCGATCTCTGCCCGTCCGCCGTAATTGATCGCCAGGTTGAATGTCAGGCCGCCGAACCCTGCCGTCCGCCGCATGGCATTCTCGAATGTCTCGCGCAGGCTTTCGGGCAGCTCGTTTAGCCGTCCGGTAATCAAAATACGCACATGGCTGCGCACCAGGGCTTCGATCTCCGCCGACATCGCCGCCTGCATCAGGTGCATCAGGCCGCCGACTTCGGTTTCAGGCCGCCGCCAGTTTTCCGTGGAGAACCCAAACACGGTTAAGTTCTCGATACCCAGCGCATCGGATGCTTCGACAATCTTTTGGAGAGTGCGGTACCCTTCCCAGTGTCCAAGCAGGCGGTCGCGTCCCTTCGCGTGCGCCCAGCGCCCGTTGCCGTCCATGATGATCGCGACATGGGCAGGGATACGGGACGGGTCGAGGCGCAGTTTCAGCGTCTGAAGCTCCGGGTCGGGGCAGGGCTTGAAGTGCTTGGAGAAAAGGGCATTCATAGCGTAAAACTCAACGACTAGACCTCGAGCAGCTCAACCTCTTTGGCTTTAGCGATCTGGTCGATCTGTGCGATGTAGCGGTCGGTCAGCTTTTGCAGTGTGTCCTGCGCCCGCTTGGAATCATCTTCGGAGGCTTCGCTCTTTTTCACGAGTGCTTTGTAGCCGTCGTTGGCGTCGCGGCGGATATTGCGTACGGAAACGCGCCCGTCTTCGGTCTTCTTGGCGAGTATCTTAACATACTCTCTGCGCCGTTCTTCGTTCATGGGGGGGATATTCAGCCGGATCGCCGCGCCGTCGTTGACCGGGTTGATGTTCAGGTCGGAGGCTTTAATCGCCTTCTCGATGGCGGCCAGGGTGCTGCGGTCGTACGGCGTGATCAAAAGCTGACGCGATTCGGGAACACTGATGCTTGCCAGCTGATTGAGCGGCGTCGGCGACCCAAAATAGTCGGCACTGATGCCGTCCACAAGGGTGGGGGTGGCGCGGCCCGTACGGATCGTCGAAAAATCGTGCTGCGTGGCATCCACGGTCTTTTTCATCTTCAACTCGGCGTCTGCGGTGAGGTCGGCAAGGCTCATGGGTAAGTGGCTCCTGAAGACATAGATGCCGTGTTCGGCACCCATGTGAGATTGAAAAGGTTGTCGGAACGGTTCTGATACTGTCGGAATTCACAGACAAAGTGTTTGGCTTGATGCCCGCACTCAGCTACGGAAGTCGGGCAAGAAAGGTCCTTAATACTGTCTGCGCAGCTGCTGGTCGCAAGCCATAACGGCTTGCCGCTGCTATTTCGCCACAGTTCCACTCCCGCTACTGCGAAGTCGTGCGAAGATAGCCACTCGATGACGTGCAGCGCGTCATCAGGGAGCCAGGCCTTCTCTTCTCCGAATATCACCGCCGTACTTTGCAGTGCTTCCGGTATTACAGTGTCAATACTGAAAATCTCTTCCGCCAACATGGATGATTTTTCCTGTCGCGTTATTGATCACGACTGATTTGCCGCGTCGAAGAAATCCTCTTGAGTATATGCTTCAAGGATCTCACTCGTTATCCAACCGCGTTTGATCATTGAAAGCTGTAAATGGCGATCTATTCGGTCTAAGTCGGGGGCAGTGCATCCATGCGGCATAGTTTCTTCCCAGTTTGGCCATCATGGCACCCTCCGAATGATAAACACCCGCTAGTAACTGATTGCGAGAATGGTTTTCTAACCTGTCCACTTAATTACGCATCTTTGGAGACAAGCGTTCCAATCGGGCTGCCTTCGGCGACGCGCTGGATATTTCCGGGGACGTTAATGTCAAAAACGACGATCGGCAAATTGTTTTCCATGCAGAACGCCATCGCGGTTAAGTCCATGACTTTGAGGCGGCGGTTGATTGCATCGCTAAACGAAATCTTGTCAAACTTGAGGGCATCAGCATGCTGGCGTGGATCTTTGTCATAGACTCCGTCCGTGCCGTTTTTTGCCATCAAAATCGCCTCTGCCCGCACTTCGGAAGCGCGCAGCGCGGCGGCGGTATCGGTGGTAAAGTAGGGATTGCCCGTTCCGCCCGCCAGAATGACGACGCGGCCTTTTTCCAGATGACGCAGCGCGCGGCGGTTGATATAGGACTCGGCTACAGTTTGGATGGGGACGGCGGTCTGGACACGCGTGTCCACGCCCTGCTGCTCCAGGGAATCCTGAAGAGCAAGGGCATTGACCACGGTTCCCAGCATTCCGATATGGTCGGCCGTGACACGCTTCATGCCCGCTTTCTCGGCAAGCTGACCGCGCATGACATTGCCTCCGCCGATGACGATCGCGGTCTGGACGCCACTGCGCTGCAGGCTGGCGACCTCGTCGGCGATCTTGGCGACGGCGGCATAGTCAATCACTCCGTGGCTGCCGTCTCCGGCGAATGCTTCGCCGGAGAGCTTCAGCAGCACACGAGACCATTTCATATTTGCACTGGAAGACTCATCAGGCATCGGTTAGGATGCCTCGCCGACTTCGAAGCGGACGAACCGCTTGATCTCGGCTTTGCCCTTGATCAGCTGACCAACGGTCTGCTTCGGCTCGCGAATATAGGGCTGCTCCAGAAGAACGGCCTCTTTATAGAACGTGCCGACGCCGCCTTCCGCGATCTTCTCAAGAATCTCTGCGGGCTTGCCAGCGTTCTTCGGATCGGCGGACATGCGCGCCATGACGATCTCGCGCTCTTCAGCCACTTTTGCCGCTGGAACGTCGTCTTTTGCCAGGAACTTCGGCTTCGCCGCCGCAATATGCATGGCGATCTCTCGTGCCAGCTGCTGCGTTTCCGGCCCCTGTCCGGTCAGCTCGACCAGGACACCGATCTGTCCGCCCATATGAATGTAGGCATCAACGGTGCCGTCGGTGGTCTGGTAGGCCTTAAAGTGCTTGAAGATGATGTTCTCGCGCATCTTGGCAAAGACTTCCTGAATACGCAGCTTTGCGGGCTGATTGGTCTCGGTGTGGGTCGCTTCCAGAAGCTCTTCCACACTGGCCGCGCCCGGGTTGGCCGCCGCATGCTTCGCCATATCGCGGGCGAGGGCAGCAAACTCTTCGTTGCGTGCGACAAAGTCGGTTTCGCTGTTGATTTCAACCAGGACGCCGAGGGTGTGATTCTCGCGAATCAGCGACTCGATGACGCCTTCCGCGCTGGTGCGGCCTTCTTTGATCGTTGCTTTAGCGTTTTTCTCGCGGAATGCTTTGATCGCCGCGTCCATGTCGCCGTTGGCCTCGGTAAGAAGCCGCTTCGCTTCCATCATCCCGGCCTGTGTCTTATCCCGCAGGTCTTTGACCATTGCGGCGGTAATATCTGCCATATGTCTGTTCCTCTAGAAAATGTCACAGAACCCGGCCCTTGGGGGCCGGGGTCTGCTTGAGATGTCTTAAACCGTCGCCTGCCCGGTCTCTGCTGTGACTTCCGCCGCAGCTTCGCTCGGGGTCGTCATCGCTTCGCCGCCGGTGTTGCGGGCCATGCCGCCGTCGTTGCCTTCGGTCTGAATGGTGGAGTTCAAGCCATTGTCGCCGGCGACTTTGCGCTCCAGAGCTTCCCACTGCGCATTGACTGCGGCGATGTCGGCTTCGGCACCCATCTTCTGAGCTTCCTCTTCGGACTCGACGACCGTGGCATCCTGCCACTCGCCCTGCTTGATTTCGATGATCGCATCGGCGATCTTGTTCGAGATCAGTTTGATGGCCCGGATAGCGTCGTCGTTGCCTGGAATGACGTAATCCACTTCATCGGGGTCACAGTTCGTGTCGACGATCGCGATGATCGGGATGCCCAGCTTGCGGGCTTCCTGGACTGCGATGCGCTCTTTCTTGAGGTCCACGATAAAGATGGCGTCGGGCATGCCGTTCATCTCTTTCATGCCGCCCAAGTACCGCTCCAGCCGCTCGCGCTCTTCGCGCAGCTCGAACGCTTCTTTCTTCGGCAAGGATTCTAAGACGCCTTCGGCCTCGAGGCGCTCCAGCTCACGCAGACGGGCGATACGAGTGAGGATGGTCTTGTAGTTGGTCAGCATGCCGCCGAGCCAGCGGGAGTTCACGTAGAACGAGCGCGAGCGCTTTGCGGCTTCGGCCACGGCGTCCTGCGCCTGCTTTTTGGTGCCGACAAACAAAATTTTGCCGTTGTTGCTGGCAATTTCCTGAACGAATGCGTAGGCGTCATCGAACAGCTTCAGCGTCTGATGCAGGTCGATGATGTAGATGCCGTTGCGTCCGCCGTAAATGTACCGCTTCATCTTGGGGTTCCAGCGGCGTGTCTGGTGACCGAAATGGACACCTGCTTCGAGCAGGTCCTTCATAGCGAGAATTGACAAATCTGACTCCTTGGCGTTGTGTACGTCCTTGCCCTTCATCCGCCCTGCGACCAATACTTAAAAAGTACAGCACACGCAGAGACGTCCAGACAAGTGTGGATTTTGGGAATTTCCGACTTTCCAGTGTACCCTATTCCACAGCGGCGATGCAACCCTGCTTGACTGTAGGCGGATAGTCAGGCTTGACTTCACTTAGCCTGGTGTGCTATACTTCCGACCAGTCTAAAACTACGCAAACCCGCAAGTCGCACCGCTTTTTTTCATCCTGAGTTTTTCAAAGCTTGACCGATGACCGGCGGTGAGGATCGCAACGGAGGATTTCACCATGGCTTACGGTTCACCCAGCGGCGCCCCCTCGCGCGGCCCGCGTGCAGGCGGCCCCGGCGGACCCGGCGGCAGCCGCCCGCCCAACAAGCGCTTTAAGCGCCGCAAAGTCAGCTCGCTGACAATCAACAAAATCAAGACGGTGGACTATAAAAACGTCCAGCTTCTGCGCACCTTCACCGACGACCGGGGCAAGATCGTCCCCCGCCGCCGCTCCGGTGCCACGGCCAAAGAGCAGCGCATGATCGCCATCGCCATCAAACGCGCCCGCGAAATCGCCCTGCTGCCGTTCGTTAAAGATTAAGACCAAACAAAGAAAGCGCCCCTGTCCAATATTGGACAGGGGCGCATTCTTTGCGTTAAAGCCTACTATGTTAGAAAGCCTACACCAATTTCGCGTCCAGCGTGATCTCGGTGCCTGCCAGGGCCTTGGAGACCGGACAGTTTGCCTTCGCTCCGGCGGCCAGTTCCTGGAACTTGGCGTCGTCGATCCCGGGCACGGTGCCTTCGGTGGTCAGCTCGATCTTGGTGATCGAAAAGCCGCCACCGTCTGGGCCGAAGAAGACTTTGGCCGCCGTATGGACCTTGTCCGGCGGGAAGCCCGCATGCTCGAGCATGGCGGAAAACTGCATCGAGAAGCAGCCGGCGTGGGCCGCCCCGATCAATTCTTCGGGATTGGTGCCGACACCCTCTTCCATCCGGGTCTTGAACGAGAAGGGGCCGTCGAATGCCCCGCTGCCCAGCTTCATATGCCCGCTGCCGTTCATCAAACCGCCCGACCATTCGGCGTCTGCGTTGCGTACTGCCATTTTCGAATTCTCCTTGCGTGATTAAGTTACGGCGTGACGCCGTGTGTGTGGAACCATTCCAACAGCTTTTTGTCCCCGTCCGCGGCATCTTTGGCGTTATACGACGGGCGATAGTCCGCGTGGAAGCCATGCCCGGCGTCGGGGTAGGTATGGATTTGAGACGGCTTGTGCGCGGCCTGGAGTGCTGCTTTCATCGCTGCCCGGCTCTCCTCCGAAATGCCCTGGTCCTGACCGCCATACAGGCCCAGCACCGGAGCCTTGAGGTCCGCCGCAATGTCGACGGGGTTCCTCGGGTGCAGAGGGTCGGTCTGGCCAACCAGCCGCCCGTACCAGGCGACGCCCGCCTTCAGATGCGGGTTATGCGCCGCATACAGCCAGACGATCCGCCCGCCCCAGCAGAAGCCGGTGATGCCCAGCTTCGCAGTATTCCCATGCCCGGACTTCTCCGCCCAGGCCACGGCGGCATCCAGATCGGAGAGGACCTGGCTGTCGGGGACTTTGGCGACTATCGGCATGATCTGCCCGATATCGGCCAGCTTTGAGACATCCCCCTGCCGATAAAATAGCTCCGGGGCAATCGCCAGATAGCCTTGCTTCGCGAAGCGGCGGCAGACATCGCGGATGTGCTCATGCACCCCGAAGATCTCCTGTATCACCAGCACTACAGGAAAGTTCTTTCCGGCGCTTGGCATCGCATGGTAGCCGGGAATAATCCCTGAGCCGGTCGGTATCTGTATCTCCCCAACCTTCAGCCCGCTGCTGTCCGTGTGGATCGTCTGCGCCGTCACCGGCTGAACGGCAAGGGCGAACCCCGCCGCCAATGCGGTAGAAACAGTGGATTTGACGAATTCGCGTCGTGTTAAATTTGTCATGTGGTTTACTTTCTGTACAAGCGGGCAAGAGGGCGCAGCAAGCAGCGCACCCTACGTCATTCCAGTCCTATTCTTCACCCTCGCCTTTCCGGAGGAGAGGGCGGCGCGGAGCGACAGGGTGAGGTTCTTCGCTCACTTCAGCCCAAACCCACGCTCTTCCAGGATCTCTCGCAGCGTCTCTCGCCCCATCAGCGATTCTGGCCCGGCGATTCGTTTCGCCGAGTGCTTGGACCAGTCCCCTTCGACATTCATCTTCTGGGCGTCGTAGAAGCCGCGCATAGTCGCATTGTACTTGGTAATCCCCATGTCACGCGCCGCAACGTGGTAAGTTTCGTGGTGGATCATTCCCGGCTGCGGCAGACGCGGTTTGATCGTGGTGGTTTGATTCTCCACCGGCCAGCCGATTGCCATGCCAAAGAGGGCAATGACCCGCTGCGGCAATCCGAGCAGTGCGGCCAATTCCCGCGGGTGGTTTCGGGCGGAGCCGACATAGCAAATTCCCAGCCCCAGGCCCTCGGCGGCTACTGCGGCGTTCTGCCCGGCCAGCGCGGTATCGATGGCGGCAGTGAGGAACATTTCGGTGTAGTCCAGAGCCACCCCCGGCAAGTTTTCCCGCTCCGAGGCCGACGTTAAACGGGCCAGATCTGCACAGAAGACCAGAAAGAGGGGAGCCTGCCGAATAAAGTCCTGATCCCCGCACAAGGCTGCCGCTTCCGCCTTGCGGTCCGTGTCCTGAATGGCAATCACGCTCCAAACCTGCAAGTTCGACGAAGACGCCGCACTCTGCGCCGCTGCTCCGAGCATCTCCAGTGTCCCGGCCGGCAGTGGTTTCGGCTGAAAATGCCGCACAGACTTGTGCGACAGCAGAAGGGGGAGGGTGGTGTTCTCGGCAAATGCGTCGAGGGAAACCTGCGGCGCATCCGGGCCGTAACGTACCGTCAAAAGCTGTGATAGTTCAGTCATGCCGTTCCAACAGGGGAGAGAGGGGGTGGGGTTCCCGTTAGGGGTGGAAGAATGCGGCTGGGATGGAGGAGTACGGCAGCGAAATAGGTCGACAGAGGGCCACGGATTGGAGGCCACGGATTGGAGGCCACGGATTGGAAATCCGAGGCTGGAAAAAGCCCGCCGTCGAAGCGACGTTAAGAATGTGGACAGAGGCTTCGCCCCTAAATCTTCCGTCCCCTGGACAGTGGGCACTTCGGAGCCTCGGATTTCCAATCCGTGGCTCCCATGCGGAATTGAGGGACTTGGCTGGGTGGGAATGCACAGCAATGGCCCTTTGCCTTACTCCGTACCCACTCGCGATGGGCTTGCTGCTTCTTGTCCTGCAGGCGAAATCTTTTGATTCACTCGGCTAGTCTCTAAGTACATCATCTCCCGTTCAAAATAGTGTATAATGAGGGCGTTTTGTCGCCAAATCTTGCGCTCCGAAATCTCTCTCCGTACTTTGTGATCCCTGGAAAGGACCTCCTATGTCTGTTACCGCCGAAATGCCGACGACGACGCTGTCAGAACTGCCTGTCGCTCCGCCCGCCTATGATGTGAAAGACCTCAGCCTCGCTGATGCCGGCAAGCGCCGCATCGAATGGGCCGAGCGGGAAATGCCCGTGCTGCGCTCCATCCGCGAGCGCTTCGAGAAAGAAAAGCCGCTGGAAGGGCTGACCGCCGTGGCCTGCCTCCATGTCACCGCCGAGACGGCAAACCTGATGCGGACCCTCAAAGCGGGCGGCATGAAAGTGGTGCTGTGCGCCTCGAACCCGCTGTCCACGCAGGACGATGTGGCCGCCGCGCTGGTGCAGCATTACGGAGTCGCGACCTTTGCCATCAAGGGCGAAGACAACGACACCTACTATCAGCACATCCTGAGTGCCCTGGAATACAAGCCGAACTTCACGATGGATGACGGCGCGGATACCGTCGGGATCATCCATACGGAGAAGCGGGAGCTGATCGAGAACATCATCGGCGGCACGGAAGAGACCACCACCGGGGTCATCCGGCTGCGGGCGATGGCGAAGGACGGGGTTCTGGCCTATCCGATCGTGGCGGTCAACGATGCCCAGACCAAGCACTTCTTCGATAACCGCTACGGCACGGGACAGAGCACCATCGACGGCATCATTCGGGCCACCAATGTCCTGCTTGCGGGCAAGTTCTTCGTCGTCGCCGGCTACGGCTGGTGCGGCAAGGGCCTTGCGATGCGGGCCCGGGGTATGGGCGCACAGGTGATCGTCACCGAGATCGATCCGCTCCGCGCGCTGGAAGCGACCATGGACGGTTTCCATGTGATGCCGATGGCACAGGCCGCAAAAGTCGGAGACTTCTTCTGCACCGTCACCGGCGATAAGGACGTGATCCGCGGCGAGCATTTCGCCGCCATGAAGGACGGCGCGATCGTCAGCAATTCCGGCCACTTCAATGTCGAGATCGACATTCCCACGCTGGCAAAGATGGCAACCGGCGAGCCGCGGGAAGTCCGCGACTTCGTGGACGAGTACGTCATGGAAGATGGCCGCAAAATCTTCATTCTGGGCCAGGGCCGCCTGATCAACCTGACCAGTGCCGAGGGGCACCCCGCCAGTGTCATGGACATGTCCTTTGCGAACCAGGCCCTGTCGGCGGAATATATGAACCAGAACGCCAAGACCCTCGAGAAGAACGTCTACGGCGTCCCGCAGGAGATCGATACGGAGATCGCCCGCCTGAAGCTGCTGTCGCTGGGAGTGGGGATCGATACCCTGACCGAAGAGCAGGAGCGATATCTCGCTTCGTGGCAGGAAGGCACCTAAACGATACGAGAGCGGCGTAAACCCGCCCTCGCATTTTTCGGGTCTCTCGTTTGACTAAGTCGAGCTGAGAGTCCCGAGAAATGCCGGTTCGCTCGTGCCGGCGGCATTCTCCGAGACCTCCAAAAGAAGCGCTGTTTTCGCGGGCGCATCCTGTTGTGACAGCGCGAGGAGAGGCGGACCGTGGCTGCCGACGGTGGGGGCATCCGGGTATTGGTAGACGCCGGAACTGCTCATCGGCATCCTGCACTGGCAGGAAGCGCGGCGCTTGTTCCTGCGCACTTCCTGGAAGACAGGAAATAGAACAGCTGCCAGTATCGCGATCACGGCGATCACGATACTGGCAGCTCGATGAGCGTGAAGCCCGTTGAATGCCCTGCCCTCTGGGGGAAACTCCAGGAGGGCAAAGGCGAACGGGCTTGCTTTATAGCCTTTTTATGACGCTGACGCCGCGTGGCGCTTGCGAGCGGCCAGACCTCTTACCCCCAGCAGTCCCCCGCCAGCCAGCAGCAGGCCGAACGAAAGAGTGGTGGAAGCCTCCGGCACGGGGGAGGTCGGAGTCAGGTCGGCGACAAATACTCTGGCGCCGGTGTCGTTAGTCGCTAAGGCGTTGGCGACGCCTCCGCTGCCGGTGGTATAAGCGTTGCCGCCTCCGTAGGCTGTGCTGGCGTTAGTTCCATTGGTTTCGAAGAAGTCAACAGTTGAGCCGACATCGAAGCCATATTGCGTGTTCGCCGCCAGGGTCACGGGATTCGCCAGATTGAATGTGATGAAGTTGCCCGTCCCGGTTCCCCCGAAATGACCGTCGCCGAAGCTGTTAGCCTCGCTCCCGGTGGCATTGGCAGTCTCGCTGCCAAGCACCGCTAGGGCATTGGCCACGCCTGGCTTGGTCACCCGCACCTTGAACGTGCTTGGACCGGACGTTTGATAATAGGTATTGCTATAGGTGACATTTTGCAGGCTGATAGAATTCAGCTTATACCCCGAGGCGTTACTGCCGGTCGTGAAGAACTGTCCCTGGGCCCCCTGGTCAGCGGCGACATAGGTGGATGGGTCAGAGCCACCGTTTACATTGCCTGCGTCTGTCGAAGTGCCCGTTAAGTTGCTGATGAGAACATCGGTACCTGTTGCCGTAGGGGCAGTCGTCGCGTAAGTGACTGTCCCTGCGTGTGCAGACCCGGCGAGCGCTGCTGCGGCCAGGGTCAAAGTGAGTTGTCTGAGTGTCATGATGGGTCTCCTGAATTAACGAAATAGATTTTGGTGTATCCAGATTACTACTGCACCAATGATAACACAAAAAAAAACTGCTGTCTAGGGAAGAAATCCGCATGAAAACAGCACAATTCCGACGCGGTTAGGCATTTGTACTTAAATTCGGTTATAATTGAGCCACCATGGTTAAGACTCTCGAGATCGACATGCCTTCCAGGATGCATGCGGAGGCCGCAGGTCTGTTTGTCTCGAGTGGCCAAGGCCGGCATCCGCAACGGGAGACGCCGTTTTACGACCTCATCTTTGTTACGGCGGGGGAACTGGGGATGCAGGAAGACGCGGAGGCGTTCACTGTTCGAGCCGGGGAAATGCTGCTGCTGTGGCCCGGCTGCACCCATTGGGGGACGCAGGATTATCAATCGAATCTAACCTTTTACTGGCTCCACTTTGTTCCGGTAGAACCCTTCGCAGGAGCGCCGCCGGACCCGGATGACGCACTGTCAATCCCGCAGTTTGGGCGCGTGCGCCGGCCGGAGCGGCTTCAGGCGCTTTTCGATCACTATCTGGAAGACACGGACGGAGCGGGTCTGACTCCATCCGCCGCCTCGGCACTCTTGTCTCTCATTTTGCGGGAAATCGCGGATGCCTCCCTGCCCGCCGGCGTCGAGCAGGCGAGTACTCATCTGGCGGTGCGTACGCGGGCCTTTATCCGTGCGCATTGTATGCTTCCTCTGTCCGCCTCCTATCTGGCGGCCGAGTTCGGATTCAATGCGGACTACCTGGCGCGGATTTACCATATGACCTATGGGGAGACGGTCACGGAAGCGATTCACCGTCATCGCATCTCCAATGCCTGTCATATGTTAGTAGGCACCAACTGTAACGTGGGTGAGATCTCACGGTTATGCGGGTTCGCGGAGCCGGGCTATTTCCGTCGACTATTCAAAGGGGCTAAGGGGGTCACGCCTCTGGCGTATCGCCGTCGCCACTCCCGCGTTTATATCAACACGGGATGATGTTTGACTGGGTGATTCTTGAACGCGTGGGGCGGCTTGATGTCTAAGAGACTCGGTTTAGGGGATTTTCGCGGCAGCCTTCCGTGCGTCTCTTTATGCGCGATCGTCAGCAACGCGGACCACTTTAATGTTGAGATCGTTATCCCTTCCCTGGCAAAGATAGCGACCGGCGAGCCGCGGGAAGCCCGCGACTTCGTGGACGAGTATGTCATGGAAGATGGCCGCAAACCAGGCCCTGTCGGCGGAATATATGAACCAGAACGCCAAGACCCTCGAGAAGAACGTCTACGGCGTCCCGCAGGAGATCGATACGGAGATCGCCCGCCTGAAGCTGCTGTCGCTGGGTGTTGGGATCGATACCCTGACCGAAGAGCAGGAGCGATATCTCGCTTCGTGGCAGGAAGGCACCTAAAAAATTCGCCCGGCCCGAAAGGGCCGGGCTGTTCCGAGAAAGCCCCTCCGGGTCTGGAGATCAGCTCACAAGGCTTTTCTTCAGAATCGGAGGGCTTTTTGCCGCCTGGATCGACACGACATCCCCGTTTCGCCACCGACGGACGAGCGTGATATAGCCACCCGGTTTGTCCTCAGTTTTTTGAAGAGTGCCATTCACTCGGACTTGCACTTGGGCCTGCGCCGGCGGGCCAGCCGGCATGAAGACTTGAAGTGTAAAGGCCTTCGGCTTCGCTGCTCTCATCGTAATGACTCGCCCTTTGCCGGTCACGGTCTGCTGCGCTAGGCTGACGCCGGGAAACTCCCCAGCACAATTTCCGGCTGTGTTGATAACAAAGCCGCGCGGCGTACGTGTGCAGGCCATTCGCAGCATCTCCGGGCCGGTATGAGTGGCGTCATTGAGCGCTGCAGCGTATTGGGGGCGACCGGTCAGAAGCAGCAGTTCAGCGGTGAGAGCGGGGGAAGATTTACTTTCCGACCAGGTTCTCTGCGCCTTCGTCAGATAATCGCTTCTGCCTGCGGCTTCATAGAGTGCACAGAGGCCCAGGCCATCGCTGAGCTTGCTCTGAGACTGACGGCGGGCGAGGCGAAGGTAACGTGCATCGCTTGTTACCTGATACAGCCGGGTGAGCGGGAAGACCAGACTTGGATCGGACGGGTGCTCCGACAGGAGGCGGTCGGCAGCGGAGAGAGCCGCAAAAATTGCCGCCGGGCGATGTGTTTGGGCATAGTAGGCGAGCAGTCCGCGCAGGCAGTCGGTTTGCGCTGCGGTGTCTCGAGCCGTCCAGCGTGTGGAGGTCGCACGGACGCCGAGAAAGCCATCGTCGCATTGCGTACTCATGAGCCTCTCGGCGACCCGGTCCTGTTTCTCGCGCAGGGCACGATTTTCCCGCCCCCAGGCGCAGGCGGTCTCCAGCCAGAGGCCTGCCGCCGCTGCGTTCCCCCGATGCCGCTGCTCGGCACCACGCAGCAGTTGATTTTCGTCGGTCTGCAGCATGAGGTCCCGCTGAGAATAGTCGGAAATTCGGTTCTTTCCAGGTTCCGCCGCCATGAGAGCATCGCGGTGGCAAAGCGGAGCGGCCTGTGGCAGCCGATTTTCCCACACGGGGAGGTTGGAGGTATCCAGGCGCGACGGGGTATAGCCGCGGCAAAGCAGGGCTGTCACGGGGACTGGCAGCAGCATCAGAAGTGCGCATAGCAGAAAACGGCGGGAAATGGGGCGCTGCATAGAGTTAGTATACCACTCGTGAGGGCTGGATGGCTTGACAAATTTGGGAGTGACTAAATTAGATCGGGCGATTTCAATCGCCCGGCAAGCCGATCCTTTTCCATCTGACCGATATTCGGCACTCCCACAAATTATCTGTGGTTGCTTTTTGCCGCTCGACTCGGTATCCTATTGTTACACGTCTGCCTTGCGTGTAAGAGAGGACAAATGCAGAAGAAACTTACGACCACCCTCAGTAAGCAGGTCTATCACGGTTTGCATTCTGCCATCGGTCGCCGCCGAATCACTCCTTTTATCGAGATTGTGGTTCGCCCTCATGTGCTATCTCCAGATTTGGATGCAGCGTATCGGCAGATGGCGCAGGACGAACTCCGCGAGACAGAGACTACGGCGTGGAAGGTGAGATTCGCAAGCAGCGCCCGGCAGTTATCGTCAGCAATGACGCTTCGAATCAGCATCTCAGCCGCGTTCAAATCGTCTCCTGCACGAGCAGCACGGAGCGGATTTTCCCTTGCGAAGCCTCTGTCATCTTGTACGGTCAGGTGCGAAAGGCAATGGCGGACCAGATTATCACGGTGAGCAAGCTTCGCCTGAGCAGTCAAGTGGGTTCTCTGTCTTTGTCGAATATGGAGCGGGTAAAACAGGTCATCAAAGTTCAGTTGAACTTATAGGCACTTTGATTTTTGGAATTATTTATGAGCATTCTCACGGTTACGAATTTAGAAAAAAGTTTCGGCACAGATCTGCTGTTCTCGGGCATCAATTTCAGCGTTGTTGCCGGGCAGAAGATGGGCCTGGTCGGGCGGAACGGCTGCGGCAAGACGACTCTGATTAAGGTGCTGCTGGGGCAGGAGCTGCCGGATGTCGGCAAGGCGGGGCTGGCCGCCGGGCACTCGCTGGGCTATCTGCGGCAGGAAGCCCCGGTCCACCCCGAGCATACCATTCTGGAGGAAGTCCAGTCCGTGTTCGCCCCGGTACGTCTGCTGGAAGCGGAAGTGACGCGCTGGGAAGAAGCCATGTCGACGGAGACGAGCGATGAAGCTCTGGAAACGGCTATGGAACAGTACTCCCATGCCCGCGAGGCCTTTGAGGCGGCGGGAGGCTATCGTCACGAGGCAGATGTGCCGCAGACGCTGCGCAATCTGGGCTTCTCGGAGGCGGACTATGGCAAGCGGGTCGGCTCCTGTTCCGGCGGCGAGCAGACGCGACTAGCACTCGCCAAGATCGTCCTCTCCAGCCCTGACCTGCTGATACTCGACGAACCCACGAACCACCTGGACATTGCTGCGACCGAATGGCTGGAAGGCTTTCTGAAAAACTATGAGGGGGCGGTGCTGCTGGTCTCCCACGACCGCTACTTTCTGGATGCTGTCACCGACACCATCGCTGACATCGAAAACCAGAAGCTGACGGTCTATAAGGGCAACTACAGCCATTTCCGTCGTCAGAAAGAGGAGCGGCAGCTGCGGCAGCAGGAGATGTACGACAACCAGCAGGCCGAGATCACGCGGCTGGAAGCGGTGATGAAGAAGAACATGGGCGAGGACTCGGTGCAGAGCCGCCTGCGCTCTCGCATGGAGAAGCGCATCGAGCGGATGGACAAAGTGGATCGCGTGCAGACCGATACCCGCGCCGTCCGCGCTCTGTTCGATGCCGACGCGGCAGGCCGGATCGGGCGGGATGTCCTCCGGGCGGAAAGCCTCACCAAGACCTATGGTTCGCGGACGCTCTTTGGCAACCTGAACTTTCTCATCGAGCGCGGCGAGCGGGTGGGGCTGGTTGGGCCGAACGGGGCTGGCAAAACGACCCTGGTGAAGCTAATTCTCGGCACGGAGCAGCCGACCCGCGGCGGAGTCAGCCTGGGGCACAATGCCCGCGTCTCCTACTTCTCCCAGCACGCTGCAGACAGCCTTCTGCCGCAGCTCTCGGTCATCGATTCGGTGCAGTCAATCGGTGATATGACCGAGACCCAGGCCCGCAACTATCTGGCCCGCTTCCTGTTCACCGGTGACGATGTATTCAAGAGCGTCGGTATGCTCTCCGGGGGCGAGAAGAACAAGCTGGCCCTCGCCCGCATGATCCTTGAGCCGTGCAACCTGCTGATTCTCGACGAACCCACGAACCACCTGGACATCGCCTCCTGCGATGCCCTCACTGATATGCTCTCGAAGTACGACGGCACGCTGCTGCTGGTCTCCCATGACCGGTACCTGCTGAACGCCACCACCACCAAGACCCTGGCTCTCGATGGCCGGGGTGGGGGCACCCTCTTCGAGGGCAATTACAACACCTGGCGCGACACCCAGAAAGTGCTGCCCGACGCTTCGCCGAAAGCCAAAGCCGCCCGAATCACATCGCCGACATCCACGCCCGTCTCCACGGTCCCAAGCAACGGAAACGGCACTCAAAAAGCTGCCCCATCTTCCCTCAACCCGCGCGATCTAAGCAAAGCACGCGTCAAGGCGAAAGAATTGGTGCTGACCACGGAAAGCGGCGTCAATGCCGTCGAGACTCGAGTCGCGGAAGTCGAAGCCCGCCTGGCCCGCCCGTCCGAAAGTGTTGCCGAGATGGTGACTCTGGCCGCCGAGCATACGAGGCTTCAGGATGAGCTGATGAGTGCGCTGGCAGCGTGGGAAGCGGCGGTGGCGGCGCAGGAGCTGCTGGGTGTGTGAATAACTGATGTTACGCAGGGAGGACGTGAAAGAGCAGAGCGCGGACCGGGTAAGACGTGGACCGGGTAAGACGTAGGAGTTTACTCCTACGCTCTTATCTGGATCCCGCCCTTATGCCTCACGCCTCTTCATCGGCACTGGCCTCGAGAAACCCTGCGCAACATCAGTGATTAAGTACCTAAGTTCGGCATCAATGCCCCTGGGCTGAACCCCAGGGCTTTAACAGGGCAATCCCCCGCCTGCGCGGGCGAAGAAATCAGACACAGTTTGTGCCCGCGAAGGCGGGGATCTGCACTTTTACAAACCCGCCGTTCAGGGCGGGGAGTATATGCAACAAGGCCGTTCCACGCCTTTGTCGCTCACGCTTTTGTGGCCTGCGCCTTGCCCTGCCCTCATCTTGCCCGATCCACGCTCTGCTCTTTCACGTCCTCCCTGCGTAACATCAGTTGATAACTCTGTCCCAATCTTTGACCTGATCTTTTTCGACGCAGGTCGAAGCTAGTCGCCTGCGCCGCACAGCCGAGGACTTCAGTCCCACGGCGTCGCTGTTTCTACGGCGTCACGGAAGTCTCGGCGGCACTGCGGCGGGGAGGCAGCACGACGGTTAGCGGGGCGAAGCGCTCGCGCAGGACATGTGCCAGGG
>JANXMY010000178.1 GCA_025354405.1 Armatimonadota bacterium | reverse complement strand
TTTGCCACCCACCTAATTGAAGGCGGCTACGACATTCGGACGGTACAGGAATTGCTCGGCCATGCCGATGTCCGCACGACCATGATCTACACCCATGTCCTCAACCGGGGCGGCAAAGGGGTTCGGAGTCCGCTGGACGAGCGTTAGTGAGCCAGCACCTGGGCGTAAAAAGACTCAAGGCGTCCGGCAATCGACCCCCAGCCATACTCACTCTCCACCAGGGCACGGCCCTGACGGCTGAGGGTCTCCGCCAGAGGCGGATCGCTGAGGAGGCGCAGCACGGCATCGGCGAACGCGTTTGGGGTATCGGCGACCAGGAGATGCTCTTCGCTGCGGACGTGAATTCCCTCGCATCCAACCGATGTCGATACCATCGGCTTACCCATCGCAAGTCCCTCCACGACCTTCAGGCGGGTCCCGCTGCCCATGCGCAGCGGGACGATGGCGACGGCAGCGGCGGCGAAGTGGACACGCATGTCCGGCACGGCCCCGGTGATGGTGACGCTTGGCCCAGCGAGGTGGGCGATCTCCTCCCCGGCCCCCGCCCCGACGATTTGAAGCGTGACACTGGGGCGAGTTTTGTGGATCAGCGGCAGGACCTCTTCGACAAAGTAAATCGCCCCGTCGATATTCGGGCGGTACGTCATCAGGCCCGTAAAGATCAGGCTGCCGGGCTCCGTCGGAGTCTCCGGAGTCGGCTGATAGAACTCAATATCCACGCCATTCGGGATAGTCGTCGCCAGTTTACCCGGAAGAAGACCGGTCAGGATTTCCTCTTCCCGGCCGGAAGTCAGCAGGCAGGCCGACGCTTTTCGCCAGCAGGCCTGCTCCTCGCGCCGGAACTTCACGAACTCCGCCCAGTTGTACAGACGCCGCACAGGGGCACGCTCTCCCTGATACAGCCGCTGCAGCAGCTCGTATTCCAGGTTATGCTCGTCGAGAATGACCGGCACGCTGCTGCCGAAATCAAACCCCGCCAGCTGGCTGGACTCGACCTGAACCAGATCGAAGTGCTGCGTGCTGAGCAGCCGGGTCAGCGTCTCCTGCATCGCCGGAGAGCGCAGGCTGGAAGTCTGGTAGGAAAGCGGCGAAAAGAGCGAAAGCAGCTGCTCCCGGCGCTTATCGCCCGGCAAACTAGGCGAGGGCACTACCTGGACAGCAGCGCATATTTCGCGCATCACCGCGATATTCTCCCGTTCGTCTTCCTCGGCCCGAGAGTAGGTCAGCAGCGTGACACGGTGGCGCCGCGACAGCTCACGGATCAACTGGTACACCCGAATACCGAACCCCCAGATGGGAGGATACGGCAGCGAAGGCGTCAGCAGCAGGATATCGAGTTGTTTTATCTTTGACATGGACAGCAGCTTTTAAGTATCGAGTGTTCGAATCAACCGGGCGGGTATGCCGCCGACAAGGGTGTTTGGGAGAACATCCGCGGTAACCACCGCCCCGGCAGCCACCACTGCGCCAGAGCCAACCGTGACGCCTGGCAGGATGATTACTCCGGCAGCAACCCAAGCACCCGTTTCGATTATTACGGGGCGCGGCTGTACTGTCCCAGCACGAAATTCCGGGGTGCCGATGCCATGGTGAGAAGTGACAATCACAACATGATGGCCCAGGGAGACTCCGTCTTCTACGGTAATCGGCCCCTCTGCATCCAGAAACACATGACTGTTGATAAAACAGCCAGCGCCGATGCGCAGATTTGTGCGCACATGTTTCGCTTGTGTCAGATGGAGCGGGCCGGCAATCAGTGTGCGCGGCCCAATGGTTGCGCCTCCGGCGCGGTAAATCCCCGCGCGTATCCGCGCCGCACTGCCGGAAGGGAGCAGATGAGCGAACAAGCCTGCGATCCCAAGACGCAAATCCAGGCCACCAAATTCTTCTTTGAGTATCCGACGCAACCGCGCAGACTGTCGTTCACTTCCGGACATCGTTAACCCAACTCCTCAGCCCTTTTCGTCCCATCGTTTTTGTATCCGGGACTTTCAAGTCCAAAGCTTCGGCTACGCGGCCATTATAGGCCGCGAGCGTATATTTTTCCAGGATCAAGCTGCGTGCATTTTGGCCCAGGCGCTGAGCCAGATTCGGGTCGTCTACAAGCTGCAAAATTCGCGCTCGCAGAGCCTGCACATTGCCAGGGGGCACATAAAAGCCGGTTTCACCTTCGATGATGTAATCGCTTTGACCTTTGATACGGGTTGTAATCACCGGCTTGCCCATCGCCATTGCCTCGGCAATCACTGCATAGCCGCAGGCGTGAACGGCCTCGTAAAGCGGTACCACTACGCAGGCCGACTCGGCGTAAAGACGGCGCAGACCGACA
>JANXMY010000014.1 GCA_025354405.1 Armatimonadota bacterium | reverse complement strand
GACCACCGTCCTGCGCTACTTCGAAGGCCGCGGCGTCGCCCCCCTGCGCCTGGAAGCGGCGGGGTATGCGGACCAGCGTCCGCTGGTCAAAAACGACACGGAGGAGAAGCGGGCGCAGAACCGGCGCGTGGAGATCGTGATTTTGCGGCGGTACTGAGTGGGGTGGTTCGCCGCAAGCATTCCATCTTTGCACTTTGTTTAGTGCTTCTGCTCCGTTTTCGGAATGATCCCCGGCGGTTGCAAGGCAGCAACAGGGCCAGCTTTGACCCATTTGTCCACCTGAAAAGAGCAGCGACTACGACTCTCACCCATCTTTTTTAATACATCCGCCGAAGCCACATTGGTGAGAACAACCGCAAGCGTCCCGCGTTTCAGGTTCCCCTCTATGCTTGCTCCAGTGGCAACCGGTCCGAAAGTCGCATTATCCACCTGAATCCGAGTGTTCTGCCAGCGCAATGGGTGATAATGATTTTGCGCGTCTGGCCGGATGATGTTGGCATATACAACGCCCGCTTGTGTCCAGGTGACAATTAAATTTCCATTCGCGAATACGGCATCATAAATCTCAAACTTCCCATACAGCGTTTCCATGCTATTGAATTGGTTCACCTGATGCGACCAGAGAATCTTATCTCCTTGTTTGGCTTCACGCAGAGTAAAGTCGTACAAGTAAATATGATCTGGTTTAGTCAGAGTAACACCAGGCGAGAAGCTTTTAAGTTCTGTCTCTGTTGGCGGCACATAAGGGATTTCCCGCCGTGCAACGACCACTATTTTCTTATCGAACATCTGCTTCTGATAAATAATTTTGCTGGAGCCATCGTTAGGGGCTGCTATTGCTGCAAAAGCCGTGGGAAGCAGAAATATCACGGCACCTTTTAACAAGAAATTCAGTTTCATTTGTACACCATTATTTGTCGAATTTCGTTTCTCTACTGCCTTTTGGATCAGTGACAGTTGAAATCCTATCGTTCCCCTGAGCATCTAGACAATGCCACCAATAGTCTTGGACGGCATCATTCTCCCAATTTTGTTCTGACGTCGGTATGCTAAGGCCAGGATAACTTCTGCCATAGGAAGGATCATAGACTGTTGCACCGGGCACTCCCGACAATCCTGTGATTTTCACTACAGCATGCCCGTCAAAATGGTAAGCCGGAGAGTTATTGCTCTGAGCGGGATGCGTCGTGTAGATGTCAATCCCATGATTCGGCTGCGGAAAATCCTGTTGGGATGCGACAAATGTCCATCCCGGAGCTAGTGTAGGTGGCGGCATAGTGGGTAGGATGCCAGCGTTGACCGCCGTGATGTTCTGTGCACCGAGCACATCCACGAGAAATGATGCCCATGCCCCACATCGGCCATCTGCATTTTTCAATAAGCCCGCTGTGTCAAATATTCCTGGAAAGACCCTTGCGATTGGTCCCCAATATTGCATGCCATTGACATCACCTGCCCGCTTCACGTTCAATCCTGGGAATATTGACCAAATGTCTGAAGCTGTAGTTGCGGAACTCGAATCGCCTTTTGCTGCTTTACAACCTGTTTCCAGCACAGTTTGGAATAAATTTGCCGTTGCATTCGGATCAGCCAGCGTAACGTAAATTTTATGGCTTGATATGCCTGCGTTTGCCCAAGTCGTCCCGTTGTCATTCGTGTAGTCCCACTGGATTTGAACCGGTGGGATATAACAGCAGACGGTGTTGGGGAAAGCAGCGGATAAAGGAACACTGCTGACCGAGAGACCGGTGGTATCTACGGTTGCAGCTGTAGATGCCATACCATAGTTGGGCGTTGTCACGCCGGTGCCTCGTATCTTTACTAGACCACTGGTGAGAAGAGTGCTACCCGTGGGCATTGTAGGAACACTGACAAGAAGCACGGAGACTGACGCCACCGTGTTTCGAGTATAGCACAAAGGATAGTTTTGTCTTTTACGTCGTCAGCCGACCCATTCAGAGGTGGAGAGTTGTCCTGCCAGTGTGGAGCACTGTAGCTGGTTTCATCCAGGTCATTTTTTACGATATGCGAACCCGCGCCGCTAAACGAAAGCTGTTTTAAGCTTCAGGTCAACCACGACGACATTGACTGTGTTACCCTGGTCGGCCTCCGCAGTACCCGAAGTGGCGATGAGCGTTTTGTAGTCTGTTACGCTGGAAGAAACGACACCAAATGAAATGTCTTTCGTCGGCCCCGTCCCGTTAGCACTAGACGTACCGCTCCAGACCGGCTTGCCACTTGGCAAAGTCAAGCCTGACACAGAATCATTCCCCCCGTACAGTTTCCCCGCATTCCTGCCGATAATCAACCTGCGCTTGCACTTGGCGGGCGCACGAGTTTGAGCGAGTTCTGAAGTTCGAGTAAAGGGAATTCTATGGCCGAAAAGACGGAAAAAAAAGAAGAACCGGCGACAGGGAGCAGCCCGAAGAAGAAGCCGCCGATGCTGATCATTATCGCAGTCGCGGCGGTCGTCATTCTCGCCGTGGGGTTCTTCGTAGTGCAGAAGGTCAGCGCGAAGAGCAAGCATGAGGTCAAGAAGGTGGAGAAAGGTCCGGTGCTGACACT
>JANXMY010000013.1 GCA_025354405.1 Armatimonadota bacterium | reverse complement strand
GGCAGTCCCTTTATCGATACACTTTACGCTCAGCCGGACCGGCCGACTCTTCCGGAGCTGTGGACCTTGAGTCAGAAGCTTCAAGAGGGCCGCTATGAGCTGGCACTGGATATGCAGGGCCTGGCGCTGAGCGGATTGGTGACCCAGCTTTCGGGGGCTCCGCTGCGGCTGGGCTGGGACCGGAATCGCGAGCTGAATGCCTTGTTCTTGACACACCCGATTGTCTCCGGTCGCGGCCGGCATTGCCATGAAGTCGATCTCCTGTACGGCTTCGCGGAGGCACTCGGTATCGATGTTCCGCATCCGGATTTCACTCCGCAGCCTTATCTGGCGGCAAAGTCACTCACTCAGGCCAGCCAGTGGCTGGCAGAGCTGCCCCGTCCGCGTGTCGCTCTGAATGTGGGGGCGTCTCGGGCCTACAAACGCTGGCCCGTGGATCGCTGGCGGGAAGTGGCTAAAGAACTGACGGCTTCGGGCCGCAGCCTGGTCTTTGTCGGCGACAAAATCGATGCCGAGATCGTGGCACAGATCGCACCGTCGCTGACAGGAAGCTTCCTCGACCTCTCCGGGAAAACGTCGCTGCCGGAGCTGGCGTCCGTGCTGGCGTCCTGTGACCTGCTGGTGACCGGTGACACGGGGCCGATGCATATTGCGGTGGCGGTGGGGACGCGCGTCGTGGCGATTTTTGGCGGAACTGACCCCGCACGGCACGGACCATATGGCGCCCGCAACATCGTGCTGCATAAGCCGGTCCCGGGCCTGGTCGCGCCGGGGAAACGTCCGACGGATGCACAAGGGGCAGCCTGCATGGCGCAAATCACAGCGTCGGACGTGCTAACCGCAGTACAGTCAGTGGATCTTAGCCGGTAAGTGAAAATTATGCGTAAGTTTTTAGTCATCAACATGAACTATATGGGGGATGCCCTGCTGACTACTCCGGCAATCGCCGCGCTGCGACAGGCGTTCCCGGAGGCGCGGATTGATACCGTGGTCGGAACCGGTGCAGCGGTGGAAGTCCTGGCCGGTAATCCCGACCTGGACTCGATCATTGCCCGAACCGCCCGGGGCAGCCTGGGCCGAGTGATGCAGACGTTTCAGCTTCTGCGTGAGGGCCGCTACACGGATGCGATTATTCTGCCTCCTCTGCCCGCCTACGCCGCCGCCGCCTGGCTGGCACGCACCCCCCGCCGCGTGGGGCTAGGCGGGCGCGGCATGAACCGCTTCTTGACTGAGATGCGGCAAACCCACTCCGTTCATATGGCGGACACGATGCGTGACACCATGCCGGTCCCGATTGATCCGAATATCCCTCGCCGCCTGGTGGTCACCGTCGAAACAGAAGCGTGGGAATCGGCGGAGAAGCTGTTGGGCGAGACGGGCCTGGCACTGGAAGGACCATTACTTGCGGTGAATGTGGGTGCAACTCGTCCCCAGAAACGCTGGTTCGCCGAGTCGTTTGCGCAGACGTTAGATCTGCTGGCGGACATCCCCTGCGTTCTTGTCGGGGCCGGGGCAGGAGATTCGGCATTGGCTTCGGAAGTCCTCAAGCTAACCCGTAAATCAACGCCGGTGAATCTGGTCGGACGGACCGGGGTCAAGTCTCTGGCCGCGGTGCTGCAGCGGTGCAGCTTATTGCTGAGCGCAGATTCCGGCCCGATGCATCTGGCGACCGCCGTGGGAACTCCTTCGCTGGCCCTCTTCGGCTCGACCAACCCGGCGGTGACGGGGCCGTTCGACTCACTCTCGGAGACGATTTACAAAGCCCTGCCCTGTGCGCCTTGCGGAAACCATCCCACCTGCGAAGGCCGGTATGATTGCCTGCGGACAATCACGCCGGAGGAAGTTGCGGCGGCGGCCCGGGGACTGCTTCGGTCGCCCCGACGCAGTTTTGTCAATCTTCCAGTACTGACGTCCAAAATACCAGAAATTCCCAGCCCCAGCTGCGCTCCGCTGATGCAGCGTGCAGGTAAGATCCAGCGCATTCTGATCGTAACTAAGTTCCGTTTCATCGGTGATACACTGCTCGCCGTGCCAATTTTCCGGGCCGCACGGGCGCAGTGGCCGGAGGCCCATATTACACTTTTGACCGGCAAGAATGCCCGGGTCTTATTGCAGAATAATCCTTATCTTGACGAAATCATGGAGTTTGATCCCTACAAGTCCGATAAGGGCACCTGGGCACACCTCAAACTGATTAAACGACTGCGCCATGAACGCTACGATCTCTGCCTGGCTCTGAACCGCTCGTTTCATTCTGCATTGACCCCCTGCCTGGGAGGGGTGCGGGTGCGGGCCGGTTTTTGTTCGGAAGGCCGTGGACCACTGCTAAATTGCCGGGTGGATTATGACCGCGAGAAGAGCGAGATCTCCTGCTACTTCGATGTCCTGCGGGCGGTCGCTCCAGAGGTCGCGGTGAACCCGGCCCTGGAGCTTTGGATCAGCGAAGAGGAACGGGCGCAGGCGCAGGACCGCCTTGCGGCTGCCTGGCCGGACGAAGGCAGGGCAGACTTGGGGAACCACGCTGTGGTCGGCTTCCAGCCCGGAGCGAGCCTGGAGCGCAAACGCTGGGACGCCGCCCGCTTTGCCCAGGTTGCCGATGCTCTGGTGTCGAAAAACCCAGGTCTCCGGATCGCCTTGATCGGCGGGCCCGATGAGGCGGATGCTGCGAGGGAGATGCTGAGAGAGTGCCAGCCGGAAACATCGGCCCGGATGGTCTCCTTTGCAGGCAGCTATGATCTGCGCGGCTCTCTGGCTCTGGTTTCGCAGCTCGGTCTCTTTGTTGGAAATGACACGGCAATCATGCACTCGGCAGTCGCCCTTGGTGTTCCAACCGTCGCACTATTCGGGCCGACGAACCCGCGTAAATGGGGCAATTACGGACCCTGTCACCGGGTGCTCGAATCGCCCGATGGCTGCATGGCTTCTCTGCCTGTCGAGGACGTGAAGGCGGTCTCCCTGGCACTTCTGGGACGTGCGCCGCTTGCGTCGCCCGCCGGAAATCCGGTATAATTGGTCAGCAGTAGTCTCCAGGGTGTCATGAATTATCAACGCGCATTGTTTATTCGCTTTGGCGGCATTGGTGATATTTTGCTGGCAACGCCATCGGTCCGGGCCTTGCACACGGCTTTTCCCGGTATCGAGATTGATTTTGTGGTGGGAGGGGGAATGGCAGCCGCACTGGCGGGGCATCCTCTCGTACGGCGCGTCTGGACATTTGATAAGCGCGGGGTCGACTCGCGTTTCGACCACTTTCTGCCGTTCTTGATGCGGATCGCGCAGGTCAAGTACGACCTGACGATCAACCTGCACCCCAGTGCCAAGTCTTATCTTATGGTCGCTGCTAGCGGAGCGAAGACGCGGCTGACGTTTCGAAAGTGCATGGAGATCGACCCGCAGACCGGGAAAGTCGCCCATGCCGTTGACGATTTTGCGAAAGAGCTGCTGCCTCTCGGGATCGGACCTTTGACCGATCGTTCACTGGATTTTGACGTTCCGCCAGCGGCGCAGGAAAGTGTCGCGCAAAGACTGTCCAGCCTGGGAGTGTTGGCGAAGGATCGCCTGCTGGTGATCAATCCTGCGGCTTCCCGACCTCTCAATCGCTGGCCTCTGGAGCGTTTTCGCGAGGTTGCCGGATACTGGGCCGCGCAGCCGGGTGTCAAAGTTGCCGTCACCGGGGCACCTCCGAGTTTTAAGACGGTCATGGACGGGCTGGACGAAGTTTCGCTGGCGCTGGAAGTCGCAGGCGCCGATTCCCGTATTCTCAATCTCGCCGGGCTGCTGACGGTGCAGGAATTCGGAGCTTTGCTGCAGCGGGCGGACACGCTGCTGACCTGTGATACCGGCCCTATGCATATCGGGGCGGCACTGCAAACGCCTCTGGTTGTACTCTCCGGGGCGGCTGACCCCAATCGTACCGGGCCGCTGACCGACAACAGCACGGTTTTGATCGACTACTCGCTGCCCTGCATTCCCTGCCGTGACCGAATTTGCGCGCGTGGGGATGTTATGTGTATGCAGAACCTGACCGTGCCTCAGGTTAACTTGTCTATCGAGGAGCGTTTTCGAGCTGCCCGAAGGAACAAAATTGAAATCGCCTTGCCCATCATCGATGGATAAAATTAAAACGGCTGATGAGCTCGTGGCACTGATCAAATTGCGTCAGGAAGGCGGGGAGAAGATCGTCTTCACAAACGGCGTCTTCGACATCCTGCACGTTGGTCACATCCGCTATCTCGCCGAGGCGCGGGCGCTGGGCGACGGCCTCCTCATTGCTGTCAACGCGGATGAGTCGGTACGCAGCTTCAAGGGCGATCTGCGTCCAATCGTGCCGCTCGATGAGCGCATGGAGATGCTGGCCGCCCTGGCCTGTGTCGACTATGTAGCGCAGTTTTCGACCCGCACGCCCACACCGCTGATCGAGCGGATTCATCCGGCGATTTACGTCAAAGGTGGGGATTACACGGAGGCTGACCTGCCGGAAGCAGCCATCGTACGCGGCTACGGAGGCGACGTTCGCATACTTTCTCTGGTGCCCGGACGCTCGTCCACAAACATCATTTCCCGAATCTGCGCCGCCTACGGGCCGGATTTACCGGCCACTGGATCGGTCAATGGCCTCGCCAAAGGATAACTGTATTTCATGTCTCTCTCCGTGCTGCAAGTCGCAACGGGCTTCCCCTCCTGGGGTGGAACGGAGCTGCATATACTCAACCTGTCCGATCAGCTCCGTCTGCGCGGCTACGACGTGACGATCGCCTGCCGCCCCGGACGCTGGGTCGAAGAGCAGGCGATACAGATGGGGCTGAAAACGGTACCCATCCGCGTTATGCGTCAGGGAGACTGGCAGGATTTCGGCAAGCTGCGGCAGTATCTGCGCGACAATAAAACTGATGTGATGCATGCCCACTGGAGCCTGGACATGGTTGTTCCTGGCTTCGCGGCCCGTATGGAAGATGTGCCGGTTCGGATACTGACGCGCCATATGCCGTATCCCTTCAAAAGCCCGATTGGAACGTTTCTCTACAGCCGCGTCCTATTTACGCGCATGGTCACGGTCTCCAACTCCGTGCGCGAAACGCTGCTCAAGTGCGGGGTTCCCCCGGAAAAGGTGCAGGTCATTCATCATGGGACCGACATCGAAGCATTTGTAAAGACCACCATCGAGCGCAAAGTTATGCGAGAGGAGCTGGGCATTCCCGACGACTGTGTAGCGGTCGGGATTGTCGGACGCATCGCGCCGGAAAAAGGTCATGCAGTACTACTCGATGCCCTGAGCAAGCTGGGCGATCGTTATCCACTGCGTCTGGTGGTTGTCGGCAGCGGCCCAGATGAAGCGGAGATGCGCCAGAAGATTGAGAAGCTGGGCCTGAATGAAAAAGTCGTCTTTACCGGGTTTCGTGACGACGTCAACAACGTGATCGCCGCCCTGGATATCGTCACCGTGCCCTCTACCTGGGACGAACCGTGTTCCGCTGTTATCCAGCAGGGCATGGCGCTCAGCAAGCCGGTCATCGGGACGCTGACTGGCGGTTCACCCGAGATGATCCTGGACGGTGAGACCGGCCTGCTGGTTCCTCCGTCCGATTCCGGCGCTCTGGCCAGTGCTGTGGAGATGCTGGCCCGGGACGCCTTCCTGCGCCGCCGTCTGGGAGCCGCGGGTCGTGAGCGTGTCGAATCCCATTTCTCTCTCCAAATCATGACAGATAAGATCGAGGCTTTGTACCGGCACGAGTACGAAAACGCCCGCGGAGCCGGGGCACTCGAAAAAATGCTGGCATCTTCCTCGCCATGAAAACTCGTAAGAAACATCTCCCCCCTGAGTTCTGTGCTCCCCTGACCCCATGCAATCTTGCGGTGAAGCGCTGCCCGGTTTCCCGGGAAAACGCCTCGCACCGTATCCTAATCATGCGCACCGGGGCATTTGGTGACATTCTCATGGGGACGCCTCTTCTCGCCGCACTCCGGGAAGCCTATCCCAATGCACACCTGACCTGGCTCGTCGTTTACTCGGAGGCTCAGGCTATCGATGCTAACCCGTACATCGACGAGTTTATTCGGTGGGATGGCTCCTACTGGAAAAAGATGCTGCGGCGCGGTCTTTATCCGCTCTGGCTAGTCCATGCGCTCCGCTTTCAACGAGTATTACGAGCGAAAAAATACGATATTTTTGTCTCTTTCCAGCCGGAAGAATGGCCGCTGCTGGTGAAAGCAATTCATCCGACGGTTTCAATCGGGATTTTCGATACGTTTCGCCAGTTCAATAATGATGAGAAGACGAGCCGAAACGTGGCGGCATATACTCACTCGTTTACGGAAGCTGATTTGCCGCTTCACCGCTCGGACCAGTATCTTTTGCCGCTGCGCGTTCTACGGATACCCGACCCGGCCGACAAGCGGATGCAGATGGGTTTTACGACGGAAGACGCCCGGATGGTGGAAGAATTCCTGCTGTCCCGGGGCGTGTCGGATAAGCAAACTCTTACAATTCTGGCACCTATGACGACCTGGCAATCTCGCTGCTGGCCGATCGAGCGATACATACAATTGGGAAGTAAGCTGACCACAGACACTGGATGCGCGATTGCAGTAATAGGCAGTGCCCACCCAAATGAGCAAGAGGCAGTCGCCAAAATTACCGCGCAAATATCGGGACAAACCGTCAACGCTGCCGGTGTGCTGACGTTTCGGCAGATGTCCGCTCTCGTTGCCCGCGCCTCGGTACTTGTCAGCGGCGATACTGGGCCGATGCATGTTGCGGCTGCCCTGGGAATTCCTTCCATCTCGCTTTTTGGGCCGACGCCAGCAGAAGGGCGAGCACCACTCGTGAGAAATGGTCGGGTATTGTTTCACTCCGTTCCCTGCGGCCCCTGTGACCAGAAAACATGCCCAAATAAAGGTGCAGATCATATGCTTTGCATGAAGCTGATTACTGTTGAAGAGGTCGCCGCAGCAACGAGTGAGATTCTCAACAAGCCATTGAGCACGGCATGAAACGTGTCTTAATCATCAAGCTCTGGGCATCGGGCGACATCCTGATGGCGACTCCGCTGCTGACAGCACTCAAAGCGCAGTTCCCCGAATGTGAAGTTACCTGGCTGGCGGACTCTTCGCATGCGAACATTCTGCGGGGTCAGCCTCTGATCGATGACTTGATACGTTTCGATTCAGGCCAATGGCGAGGGCTT
>JANXMY010000010.1 GCA_025354405.1 Armatimonadota bacterium | reverse complement strand
CTGTATCGGACACGATGTCAAGGTCACCGTTCTCCGCATCGACGGCGATCAGGTCGAAGTTGCCGTCACTGCCCCCGAAACCCTCCCGATCGCCTACGGCCCCGAGGCACCGGCCTGCTTCCCCAGGGTTGACAAACCTCGGAGGCCTCCGGTATACTGGCCTCACTATGAATACCGCCGTGATCACTCCATCACCGCGTCGCCGCGTACGTGCTCTGGGAAGTGCGTCCGCGACACGCTTTGCGTGACACTCGTTTTCTGATCGTGATTGACTTCAGACGAGCCGTGGACCGCTTCCCTCCCCTTAACCGGGGCCTGGGCTAGGCAGGTGTGCGGCTTTTCGTGTTTCTGGAGTACAGAAATCGCCGCCGCCCCTCTGCCCGGAAGAGAGCGTGCGGCGTTTTTTGTTTGTTTCTGCTCTGTTTGTCTCCAATGAATTGACTATTATGAACCCAAAACTCAAAGTCGGCATCGTCGGCGTCTCTGGCTACGGCGGAGGCGAACTCGCCCGCCTCCTGGCGGCACATCCTGACGTCGAACTCACCTATGTAACTTCCAGCACCTACACCGGCCAGCCGCTGCGGGCTGCTCTTCCCGGGATCACGACGAGCCTGGAGCTGACCTGTGAGACATTCGACGCCACAATTTGCGCTGACCACTGCGATTTCGTCTTTCTGGCCGGGGAAGCGGGCCTCGCGATGCACGTTGTTCCGCAGCTGCTGGAAGCGGGTAAGAAGATCGTGGATCTGAGTGCGGACTTCCGCCTCGAAGACCCAAACATTTATCAGGAATGGTACAAGGCCGAGCATACCGCGCCGCATTTGCTGGAAGACGCCGTTTACGGCCTGCCGGAGATCAATCGAATCGCCATCGAAACCGCCCGGCTGGTCGCAAACCCAGGCTGTCATGTCACCGCCGCTGTTCTCGCCCTGGCCCCCCTACTGGATGCGAAGCTGGTGGACACAAGCTCGCTGATCGTGAACAGTCTCAGCGGCGTCTCCGGGGCGGGCCGCTCCAAGTTCGGCCTGGACTACCACTTCGCCGAGATCAATGAAAGCATTCGCCCCTACGGGGTCGGCGGCGTCCATCGTCATACTCCCGAGATCGAGCAGACCCTGTCGCAGATCGCCGGGGAGCCGGTTACGATTAGCTTTACCCCACACCTCGTGCCCGTCACGCGCGGCATCCTGGCGACCACCTATGCGAATCTTACTCCCCGGGACGGGGGTGGGGGAGCGAGCGACCTATATGAGCTGTACCAGGACTTTTATCTCGGGGCCTGGTTTGTCGAGATTTCCGAGCCGGGGTCCTTTCCAGCCACCAAGCACGTCACCGGCACAAACTACTGCCAGATCGGCCTGGCCGTCGACGAGCGTACGAACCGGGTGGTTGTCATTTCGGCAATCGACAACCTGGTCAAAGGCGCCGCCGGACAGGCGATCCAGAATATGAACTTGATGTGCGGCTTTGACGAAACCGCTGGACTGACCTTGAGCGCTGTCTGGCCGTAAATTTGCCGAGAGGCCTTAAACCGTTCCGACTCTGAGGACTATTACGCGTATGGAAATCATCTCCGGCGGCATCGTCGCCCCACTCGGCTTCAAGACAGCCGGCGTTTACTGCGGTATCAAACGAAAGCGCAACGATCTTGCACTGATTGTCTCTGACGTCGACGCGACGGCGGCGGGCGTCTTCACGACCAATATCGTGCAGGCTCCGTGCGTCCTCAGCAACCAGACCCATCTGCAGGACGGCCTCGCCCGCGCCATCGTCGTCAACTCCGGCAATGCCAATGCCTGCAACGGCGAGCAGGGCTGGTCGGATGCCGTCGCCATGAGTAATCACGCTGCCGAGGTCTTGAAGCTGCCGCCCCGGCGCGTTTTGTCGGCCTCGACCGGCGTCATCGGCCATAAGCTGCCGCTGGAGAAGATCATCGCCGGCATCGAAGACGCCGCCACCAAGTTGCACGGCGACACTTGCGACGATACCGCCCAGGCGATCATGACCACCGACACGTTTCTCAAGCAGGTCGCCGTCGAGTTTTCGCTGGAAGGCGGAAAGACGGGCCGCCTCGGCGCGATCGCCAAAGGCTCCGGCATGATCGCTCCCAACATGGCGACCATGCTCGGCTTTCTCACTTCCGATGTCGCGATCGAGCAGGCCGTCCTGTCCGAAATGCTGAAACGTGTCTGCTGGTATACGTTTAACTCGATCACGGTCGATGGCGACACGTCGACCAATGATATGGTGCTGTGCCTCGCAAACGGCCTGGCAGGGAATAAGCTCATCGACAGCCTCGAAAGCGCCGATGCACGCGAGTTCGAAAAAGCACTCTACAGCGTTTGCTTGTTTCTCGCCAAAGAGATCGCCCGGGACGGCGAAGGCGCCACCAAGCTGGTCGAAGTGACGGTGCAGAACGTGGCCGTCCCTGAAAAGCTGTCCGCGACCTACGCCGCAAACGGCATGGAGCTGACACCGGAGCAGCGGGCGGGCTTCCCAAGGGCCGTCGCCAAGACCGTCGCCAACTCGCCTCTGGTCAAGACCGCCCTCTTCGGCAACGACCCCAACTGGGGCCGCATTCTCGCCGCCGCGGGCCGGGCAGGGATCGCCTTCGACCCGGAGCGCGTCGAGATCGCCCTGGCGGGGACCACGGTTTACCGAAACGGCATGCCCACCGACTTCAACGGCTACGTTGTCTCTGAGGCCATGAAAGCCAAGGAACTGCAAATCTTAATTGACTTCCATCAGCCTGCCGGGGAAACCGCCACCGTCTGGACCTGCGATTTCAGCTACGATTATGTCAAAATCAATGCGGAGTACCATACCTAGGGAGCAGGCAGAACAGCGACTCGCTGCAGGAAAAGGATCGATACGTTATGGCACGAATTAACATCAGCACCGGTTCCAAATGGGAGCCGATCATCGGATACTCACGTGCAGTTCGCGTGGGCAATTCCATTCAGGTTTCCGGCACCACAGGATCGGATGCCGCAGGAAATCTTGTCGGAGCCGGAGATGTCCACGCACAGGCGATCCAGGCCATACTGAATATCAAATCGGCACTGGAGTCGGCCGGGGCGAGTTTGGAAGATGTCGTACGGACACGGATCTTTGTCACGGACATCAGTCAATGGGAAGAGGTCGGACGTGCGCACGGCGAGTTCTTCGGCACGATTCGCCCTGCAACCACCATGGTAGAAGTCAGCCGCTTGATTGATCCGAATATGCTGATCGAAATCGAGGCCGATGCGCTAATAAGCGAAGATGAGTAGGAACAGAGGAAAACTGAGATGACCCAAGCCGAAGTCTTAATCCAGGCCCTGCCGTATATCAAGCAGTATGCAGGTCAGACCATCGTCGTCAAGTATGGCGGCGCAGCAATGCTCGATGAAACGCTCAAGGCCGCTGTCATGCAGGATATCGTGCTGATGCGTTATGTCGGCATCAATCCCATTCTCGTGCATGGGGGTGGGCCGGAAATCAGCGAAGCCATGCAGCGCATGGGCAAAGACCCGCAGTTTGTCGGCGGCTTGCGAGTCACCGATGCCGAGACGATGGAGATCGTCGAGATGGTGCTGGCAGGTAAGACCAACAAAGGCATCGTCGCCCATTTGAACCAGCAGGGTGCCCTTGCCGTTGGGCTGTCCGGCAAGGACGGCAACTTGATCGTCGCGGAGCGCGAGACAACCAAGGGCGACATCGGCTTTGTCGGGCGTATCACACAGATCAATCCCGCCCTGCTGCACACGCTGGCCGGCGCCGGGTATATTCCAGTGATCTCGACGGTCGCGGTCGGCAAAAACGGCGAAAGCTATAACATCAATGCTGACACC
>JANXMY010000054.1 GCA_025354405.1 Armatimonadota bacterium | reverse complement strand
AAGGCTTTCCAGATAGGGGCGCATCACACTGCCGACATGACAGATCTGCGCGTAAAGCCAAAGCTCGTCCAGTGATACTCGCCGTTTGTTGCGGCACTCTTGGAGCGCTTCAAGGGCGACATCCAGGCCGATCTTGTTGCGGAATTTGAAGCAATCGGCGACGGTTTTCGCCGGACCATAAACATGCACGGGGACGCGGCCGATCTGGGTCGTTTGGATGCCTTCCGTGAGCGCTTCCCCGGACATATGCACGACGCGAACGGGGGGGTAACCCTGGCGGGGCGTATGGGCTCGCAGGGGCAGGGTAATCCAGACTTGATGGGGCGACTGGGTGGTCAGCCCATGAAATTGGAGGGCGGACAGGAGGCAGACAATGCCAGCAGGGATACGCAGCGCCACTTCCGCCAGGGAAGAATTCTCGCTGATCTCCGCGTCTGCAGGCAGATACACACCACGACCGGAGCGCAGAATGAGGCCCTGTTCGTACAGCCGCTGCAGATGGGTAGGAGAGAGACCCCGTGCGGTCAGATCACGCGCACGGACGCCGCCGGTCTCGTGCACGATTTGCAGAACTTGCTGTGCAGTTGTTTGTGCGGCTTCCATCTACGTTCCTTCCGAAATCCTTGCCTTCTGCGCCTATTGTACATGATATTCGGAAACAATGCAAGCTGTCTCGCCACAAACCCAGGGTATAATGAAGGCATGAAACAGGGAGGCAAGACAACCCGCAGTACCAGGGGAAAGATGTGGAGAACTGAAGCTGGGCGGGCGGCGAGTGCCGCCCGTCGTCTCAAGCTGGCTAAACGATTATGGAAATGGCAACCGCACCCGGCACAGGCGCGGTTTTTTTCTTGTCCGGCCCAGATGAGAGTCGCCGCGTGTGGTCGCCGCTGGGGTAAAACGGAAGCTCTTTCTCTGGATATTGCTACCCTGGCTCTGGATGAGCATGATTGTCGGCAGCTCGTGGTCGCCCCGACGGATGCTCAGGCGCGTCTGCTGGGGAATGGAGTGCTGGCACGGCTGCTCGATGCCTGGGAATGGCGGGGTGTGGATGGGTTGCCACACCCTTTGATTGCTGGGCGGGAGATCACAGTGCGGCAGCGGCCCTCGCTGACCATCACGCTCTCATCACCGGGGCAGGCGACGGATAAGCAGGTCACTATCCATTTCCGCACGGCGGGACGGGACGGTCGGTCGATACGTGGTTTGTGGGCACACCGGGTGATTGTCGATGAAGCGGCGCGTGTCCCTGATACGGTGCTGACGGATGTGCTGCTGCCGATGCTGACCGACAAAGGCGGCGACTATGTGCTGGCATCGTCTCCCTATGGACGGCGATCGGCTTACTACCGTCTCTATGCAAAAGGTGTTGGAAGTTTTGGAGAGGAACTTGACTCCGGCCTGACTGCCGACCCTTCCTTGTTAGGGAAGGGTGCGGAGGGGAGACCTACCCCGCAGCAAGCTGCGACCCTCCCTAAAGGGGAAGGTAAAGAGATCACTTATCAGTCTTTCTGCTGTC
>JANXMY010000042.1 GCA_025354405.1 Armatimonadota bacterium | reverse complement strand
ACCGGCGGTGGTGCGGACGCCAATATCTTCAACGCGGCCGGGTTTCCCACGACCGTGCTGGGCTGCGGCATGATGAATATCCATCGCCACGATGAGTATGTGCTGATCTCCGATATGGTGAAAAGCACGCAGCTTGTCGTCTCAATCGTTCAAACTGCTGCGATGTGGCGCGGGTAGGGGACTCAATACGTGCTGATACAAGCCACTGGAACAGTGCTGACGGTAACGGATTGGGACGGGGACGCTCAGGAGCTGTCGGTGCGGCTCGAAATGGAGACGCGCCGCGCCATCAACTATCCGGCCCTGACCGGTCCGGCCCAGGCTGGGGATGACGTCCTGCTCAACATAACCGCCCAGAAGCTGAAGCTTGGCACGGGCGGCTTTGACTTTGTGAGTGCAAATCTCTCTCGATCATTTCCAGCGCTCGGGAGCGATACAGGCCACATCATGAAGGGCCGGTACCTGCCCTGCCAGCAGGCGGTGCTGACACTGGAAGAGCAGGAGAGGTACGCGGATATCTGGGAACGAAATTTGGCGGAGATGCCGATTCTGGTGGGCCAGTTGCACTCCCAGATTGCACCGGCCGCCGCCGGACTTTCGCTCTCGGGGCGGCGCAAAGTGGCCTATATCATGACGGATGCCGCCTGCCTGCCGATGGCGTTCAGCCGCCTGGTACGGGATTTGAAATCCGCGAATTTGCTTCAGGCGACGATCACCTGCGGGCAGGCCTTTGGCGGAGACTACGAAACGGTCACCCTGCACTCCGCTCTGCTGGCGGCAAAGCATATTCTTGGCTGCGACGCGGCGATTGTCTGCCAGGGACCCGGCAATGCCGGGACGGGGACGAAATACGGCTTTAGCGGCATTGAGCAGGCACAAAATCTAGATATTGTAAAAGCATTGAAAGGGACATCCATCGCGATTGTCCGCATGTCGTCGTCGGACAGTCGAGCGCGGCATCAGGGAATCAGCCATCACAGCCGAACCACTTTAGACCTGTCGTACTCCCGCTGCATCGTCCCGCTGCCAATCGGGGCCGACGAATCAGGTCTGCCGCCGGGGCACAGTGTGCTGTTCATCGAAGGTGCTCAGGCGGCCCTGGACCTGCTGGATGAGCGCGGCGTTGCAGTCTCTTCCATGGGCCGAACTCCGGTCGAAGACCCGCTGTTTTTTCTGGCCGCCGCCGCCGCCGGATTTGTCGAAACCGATTAGGAAAAGAAAGATTTATCTATGCCACCCCTCGAAGAGACCGTCACCAGCAGCAAGAGGCTGTACGATGGCAAAATTATCAATCTGCGTTTAGATACCGTGCGGATGCCCGACGGGAATATGAGTCAGCGGGAGATAGTCGAGCATCGAGGCGCGGTTGCCATGGTGCCGATGCTGGATAAAAGCACAGTCATACTCGTGCGCCAATATCGCCGTGCTGCCGCAGACACCCTGCTCGAAATCCCCGCAGGAACGCGTGACCATGAGGAAGATGTCGAACTGTGCGCTCGCCGTGAGCTGGCCGAAGAAACCAAGTATGCTGCCGGACGGATGATCAAAATGTTCCAATCGTATGTCGCGCCGGGCTACTCCACGGAGCTGATCCATACCTACCTCGCCCTCGATTTGATACCCACTGAAGGTCAGACGGATGAAGACGAGTTTTTGGAACTGGTTACCTTGCCGCTTTCCGAAGCGATCGCAAAGATCAGCACCGGCGAGATTATCGACTCGAAAACCATCAGTGGCCTGCTCTTCGCCGAGCGGCTACTGTCGACCCTCTAGGAAAAAACCATGAAATTAGGACTTAGTATGTGGAGCTACCAGGCTTCGGTTCGGCGCGGGGAGCTGGACATCCCCGGCTTTATCCGTCAGGCGAAAACACTCGGTGTGGACGGTGTGGAGCTGCTCGATTTCTTCTGGAACGACCGCGACGCCGAGCTGCCCGCTGTCGAAGCTGCGCTCGCCGAAACCGGGCTTCCGGTGGGTATCTACTCCGTTGCCAATAACTTTGTACTGGCTGACCCAAATGCGCGGAAAGCGAATGTCAAAATTATCACCGATGGAGTAGACAACGCCGTCCATTTTGGGGCGAAGACCGTGCGCGTCTTTGCCGGCGACCTGTCACCGGGGATTACCTATGAGCAGGGTCTGCAGTGGATCGTCGAGGGCCTGAAAGAAGCGGCAGCCTATGCCTACGAGAAAAACATCACGCTTGCCCTGGAAAACCACGGCACGCTGGCAGGGCGCAGTGATCAGATCGAGACCATCTTAAATGCCGTCGCGAGCCCTGCCCTGAAAGCGAATCCCGATACCGGAAACTTTCTGCTGGTCCATCAGGCATCGCACCTGGGCGTGGCCGAGCTCGCCACCCGTGCGGCGATGTGCCACTTCAAAGATTTTCACGTCGTCCCCGACAGCTACACCGGCTACTCCTATGTCGGCACGGAAGGCCTGAAATTTGCAGGCACCGTGATCGGTGAGGGGGACGTCGACCTGCCGGACTGTATCAAATCGCTTAAAGAGGCGGGTTTCGACGGCTGGCTAAATATCGAGTATGAAGGGGAAGAGGACCCGGCGACCGCGATCGCCAAATCCGTGGCCTACACGCGGGGATTGCTGGCAGGGTAAATCCAATGGGGGAATCAGCCTGAGCACCCGCAGAATCTCCTGATTGACCCTTCCCATCTGAATAGGGTATAATAGCGCTCATGCTGCACTCGTAGCTCAGTGGATAGAGCAATCGCCTTCGGAGCGATCGGTCGGGCGTTCGAATCGCTCCGGGTGCACAGCCTTATACGATGCCGACTTCACACGACCTGTCTGCCGCCACCGGCTCAGGTCGTTTTTCTTTGCGTCAGTCTTATTTGCCGGGAAACAAACTCTATTATGGCCGTTTTACTCAGTTGTCAGTCGCTGGCGAAATCATTTGGTTCGCGTCCCCTCTTCAAAGATATTTCCCTCGGGGTCGGGGATGGCGAGCGGATGGGCCTGATCGGACCGAATGGCGCGGGCAAGTCCACTTTACTGAAAATTTTCGCCGGTCTGGAAAAGCCCGATCTGGGTACGCTCTCCGCCCGGCGCGGACTGCGGACGGCCTATATCCCACAGGATGACACGTTTGCGGCGGGAGCTACCGTGGATAGTGTGCTGATGGAGGCACTCGCCGGGCAGCCGCTGGACGAGCTGGAGAAAGACGTTTCGATTGAGATCGCTCTAGGCAAAGTCGGGTTTCCCTCGCGTACGCAGGCGGTTGATACGCTCTCCGGCGGATGGAAGAAGCGGCTTTCGCTGGCCCGGGCACTGGTGCAGGAAGCGGAACTGCTGCTGATCGACGAACCGACGAACCACCTGGACCTTGAAGGAGTGCTCTGGCTGGAAACGCTGCTGCAGGACGCCCCGTTTGCGTTTGTGCTGATCAGCCATGACCGTGTTTTCCTGGAGAACGTCACCAATCGCATCGTAGAGCTGCATCCGACCTATGCTGAGGGCTTTATCAGTGTCAACGGCACGTACAGCGACTTCTTAGTCCAGCGCGAAGCCTATCTGGCCGCTCAAGCGCACCGGGAAGATGCCCTGCAAACCCAGGTCAAGCGCGAGATCGAGTGGCTTCGGCGCGGGCCGCAGGCGCGGACCACCAAAGCCCAGGGGCGTATTCAGCAGGCGGGAGAGATGATCGGCGAATTGGCCGAACTGAAGTTTCGCAACTCGCAAACCAAGACTGCCGGAATTGAATTTAGTGCGTCGGGCCGCAAAACGCGTGATTTGATCGTTGGCAAAGGGCTGGAAAAGAGCCTCGGCGGGCGGATGCTGTTTGAGCATCTGGACCTAACTCTCGCACCCGGAACGAAACTCGGCCTGATCGGACCAAACGGCAGCGGCAAGACAACTCTGATTCGTCTGCTGACCGGGGATGCGATGCCCGATGCCGGCACGATCAAACGGGCCGATGGTCTGCGGGTCGTGCTCTTCGACCAGAGCCGGGCACAGCTCGATAAGAAGCTCAGCCTGCGGGATGCCCTCAGCCCAAATAGTGATACGGTGATCTACCGGGGCAACCCGATGCATGTTTCGGGTTGGGCCAAGAAGTTCCTCTTTAAGACCGAGCAGCTGCAGACGCCGATCCGCTTTCTCTCCGGCGGTGAGCAGGCACGGATCTTGATCGCCCAGCTGATGCTCCGGCCTGCCGATGTCCTGATTTTGGACGAACCGACCAACGACCTGGACATCCCGACGCTTGAGGTTCTCGAGGACAGCCTCCTATCGTTCCCCGGCGCTCTGGTGCTGGTGACGCATGACCGCTACCTGCTGGACCGGGTTTCGACCGACCTGCTGGCACTCGACGGTAAAGGCGGTGCGGGTCATTTCGTCGGCCTCGATCAATGGACGGCGGCCCAGGCGCAGCCCTACACTGCACCGGCCGCAAAGCCCAAGTATGTTGCCCCGGCACCCAACCGCCTGCCCACTGCCGAGCGCAAAGAGCTGGCCCAGATGGAAGCGAAGATCGATGTCGCCGAAAAGGAAGTTGCTGCCCTGCAAGCCAGCTTGGAAGATCCGAAAGTCGCGTCTGATGCCGTGAAGCTGCATGCGGTGTGGGACGCGCTTCCTCTCGCACAGAAAGCCGTCGCCGTGCTCTATGCCCGCTGGGAAGAGCTGGAAGCCAAAAAATAACCCATGAAACCACAGCTGGCCGTCCAAACTTACACCCTCCGAGAATTCACCAAGACAAGCCACGATTTGGCGCACAGTCTCGAGAAGATCGCTGCGCTCGGCTATCCTGCCGTGCAGCTCTCGGCGGTCGGTGCGATGAGTGGGGATGCGCCGGAAGTCACGCCGCAAGTCGCCCGGAAAATGCTGGACGATACCGGCCTGAAGTGTATTGCGACCCACCGCAGCTGGGAAAGTCTGGTGGGGCAAACCGCGCAGGAGATCGATTTTCATCAAGTACTTGGCTGCGACTTTGCAGCAATCGGCGGGCTCCCTAGTTCTTATCAGGCGCTGGGGAAAGCTGGCTTTGAGGCATTTCTGCGCGACTCGGCCCCGGTGATCGCGCAGCTGAAGGCCGCGGGGATCCGGTTTGGTTACCACAACCATGACTGGGAGTTTGAGCGTGCCAGTGCCGCAGAGACTCTCTTCGACACGTTCATTGAAGCCGGTGGACCGGACTTTGCTCTGGAGTTGGACCTGTACTGGGCCAGTCATGCCGGATTGAATCCGGAGCGCCTGCTGGAGCGCTGCCGCGGGCGGGTGCCGGTGATCCATGTCAAAGATAAAGAGATGATCGGGAATGAGCCGGTCATGGCCCCCGTCGGCGAGGGCAACCTGGACTGGGCGCATCTGCTTCCGGCCTGCGCGGCCGCCGGTGTGGAATGGCTGACGGTGGAGCAGGACGAGTGCCGACGTGATCCGTTTGACTGCCTCCGGTCGAGTCTGGAATTTCTGCGAGGGTTTGAAGAAAAATCAGCGTAGGCCGCCTGCTTGCGGTATAATATACCCATGAGGAAACTGATTTATACCGCTGGGCTCGGTCTGTTCTTCCTGACGACTTCCGGCCTCCATGCAGCACCCATTCCCATGGCCTCGAGGGCATCCATCCCTGCCGAAGTGCAGTTTGGTCAATCCTATCAACTGCGGGATAGTGTTGCGTTCACACTGAAAAGTGCGAAATACACTGTGGAGCGTGTCAACATTGGGGCTGCCAGTTATTTCCCGCAGGCCGGGGAAAAACTGCTCGTGCTGCACTTCCGGGTGCAGAACCTAACCAAAGATACGCTTTCGTTTGATTCCGGGATCATCCCATTCTCCGTTGTGGATGCCGTCGGTGTCCTGCATAAGTCTGTGCAGGATGTCGGTCTGGAAAGCTCCCATGCGACTGCCGAGTTCGATCTGAAGCCGGGCGAAATTAAGAATGACTTATATACTGTCCTGATTACTGCGGCGGTCGGTGCTGACGCTGCGCTGATCGTGGAAGCCGGGCGGGAGGGAATTGACGAAGATTCACTCCGCTTCTCTCTTGCCGGAAAAGTGTCACCACTCCCCGCAATATTTGTCAGTCCCGATGACCACTCCGGAATGTCGGCTCTGAAGAGCGTCGCCGCCGCTGCGGGCACTTTTTATCCGCTGGCATTACTGAATGCGCGGCTCGATTCGACAGACTATACCGATCAGTCTCTGGGCGGCACTCTGCCTGAAGAGGGCCAGAGATATTTCACGGCGACATTTACCATTCAGAACAAATCGGCCGGGATGCATGGTATCAGTGGAATGAACTTCGTGCCGACTCTGCGCGACACGAGTGGGCATATCGCCGACTACAATCAGACAGTTCTCAAGCCCCTGACCGACTCGGCCGGCGATACGGTGCTGAATCAAGACGCAGAGACGACTGTCCGCTTCTTTTGGGCCCTGCCTAAAGCCGCACATGCACTGAGCCTCTCTCTCGCTGAGGGGCAGTCTCGTACTTACACCTTCGACGTCTCCAGGACGAAATTATGACCGGGCACTCTTCATGTAAAGCAGACGCGCATTGCGAGCCAGTTTCGGATTGAATGGATCGAGGAGCCGGGCACTTTCGTAATGGCCAAACGAGTCGGTATATTTGCCCTGGCGGTAACAGACGTAACCTAAAAGGTCGTGGGCTTCACCGTCATTCGGGGCGGCGGCGCAGCAGCGGCGCAGTGCCGCCTCAGCGGCTGGGAAATCGCCAAGCAGGTAGAGATCTCGCCCAAGGTTCTTGCGTGCCTTTGCCCATTCCGGCTCAAGTTCCAGGGTCCGGTGGTAAGCCTGAGCGGCGGGGCGGGGAGCCTCCAGATAATCATGGCACAGACCGATCGCAAAATGCGTATAAGCATCATCAGGCCAGTCTGCAACCACATGCTCTAGGTGTGACAATGCCTGGGCATACCGTTCCCCTTCAAGATGGTGACAGGCAAGAAAGAAGTTTGCCCAGGGGTTTTCCAAATCGAACTCGTAGAGAGTATGCGCGTGAGCGACCGCATCGCTGAAGCGGCCCGATTCGCAGGCAATTCGTACGGCACTTTCCTGCTTAATCGCATTCCACTTCCGGGTGAATTGAGCGATTTGGGAGAATAATTTCATGGGGAATAGTACGCATTCTAAAACGATGGCCTAGGCTTGAATAAATATCGGGATACCTGCGCCCATTATAGAGCACGCAGGGTATTCTGTCAAGTGAATTCCGCAAACTTATCAGTTGACATCTCCGGGCCAATTCCGCTATAATATTACGGCTTTTCCGAAAAATAACTTAACAATACGACTGCGTTCAATCGATAATCTTGACAGATGAGAGGTTCCCCCCACTATGGCAGCCAGCCCCGCCGCGCCGGCAAAACGCGCCGAAAAAAGTATCCGGTCCCGCCCCGCACTTTATGATGCACATAGCATCGCCCTGCCGACAACAACGGCAGATGCGGTAATCCAGTCGCTGAAGCTCACGGATGACGAGCTGCGGCATACCTACCAGCAAATGCTGGATATCCGCCACTTCGAAGAACAGTGCAACCGTGCTTTCCGTGCCAACAAAGTGGGTGGCTACTTGCACATCTATATTGGACAGGAAGCTGTCTCGCTCGGAACCCTGAGTGATTACCTGCCGGGCGATCAAGCATTGTCATCGTACCGGGACCACGCGCACTGCCTGGTCTTGGGCAGCGACCCCGGCAAGATCATGGCCGAGATTTATGGCAAGAGCACGGGCGTCTCGCGCGGCAAAGGCGGCTCGATGCACCTGTTCGACAAAGCCCACGGCTTTGCGGGCGGCTATGGCATCGTTGGCGGCAACGTTCCCCTGGCAGTCGGTATCGGCTGGGCACTCAAACATGCACCCGAGTACAAGGGAAAAGGCAACATCTGCGTCTGCTACCTTGGCGACGGCTCCATGAATGCCGGTGGTTTCCACGAAGCCATGAACATGGCGCAGCTTTACGAACTTCCGATTTTGTTTGTGCTCGAAAACAACAAATATGCGATGGGAACCTCGGTGGAGCGGTCTTCGGCGAATACCGACCTGGCCTCACGAGTCGATTCGTATGCAATGGCCCATTCCAAAGTCGATGGTCAGGACTACTTCGCCGTACGCGGCGTGGCCGCACCGATCATCGCCAATATGCGTAAGAACCCCGCCCCCTACTTCCTGGAAGCGATTACCTATCGCTATTCGGGCCATGGCGCTGCAGACGGGGCGGAAACGCAGTCAACGTACCGGAACCCAGAGGAGATGGATATCTGGAAAGAGCGCGATCCTCTGCGCATTCTGGAGAAGATCCTGCGAGACCGGAAGGTGATCGACGACGCTTCGCACGAAGCGATGGATAAGAAAGCACTGGAGATGGCCCGCGCTGCCGGCGAGTTTGCCGAGAACAGCCCCGTCTGCTCGCCCGAAGAGCTGACCCAGGATGTCTACGCCGATTAGTCTCAGATTGGGATGACCCAGCAGGAAAAGAACAGCAAACTATGGCAGAAGTGATTATGCCCAAGATGGGCGATGCAATGGAAGAGGGCACCCTCCTTCAATGGCACAAGCAGGACGGCGAGACGGTGAAGTCGGGCGACGTGATCGCTGAGATTGAGACCGACAAGAGCAATGTCGAGATCGAAGCCGAAGATGCGGGTGTCCTGCATATTCAGGCCCAGCCGGGGGCGATCATTGCGGTCGGAAAAGTCATTGCAATCATCGGGGATGCTCCGGCATCGACCAATGGTGCCTCTTCCAATGGCAGCGGGAACGGCACGGCGGCCAAAGCGTCATCCCCGATCCAGGTTCGTACCAATGGTTCTAAACCCGACGCTCATGGAGATGAAACCGTGGCGGGGGGCGAAGGTGCCCAGTACAAGATTGACAACTCCGACGACAAAGATATCGCGCGGATTGCTCCCTCTGTCCATTCTCAGGAAAACACCGGTCCGACTGAGAACATGACGTATGCCGATGCTATCCGCCTCGCGCTGCAGGAAGAATTGGATCGGGACGAGAAAGTCTTTATGCTGGGCGAGGAAATCGGCCAGTATCAGGGTACGTTTAAGATCACGAAAGACTTTCTGGAGAAATACGGCCCGGAGCGCATTCTGGACACGCCGATCTCCGAAGCCGGGATGGTTGGCCTGACTGTCGGATCGGCCATGATGGGCCTGCGTCCGATTATCGAGTTTATGACCTTAAACTTTGCACTGGTCGCCTGGGACGGGATCATTAACCACGCCGCCAAAATACTCTATATGAGCGGCGGACAGTTCAATGTTCCCTGCGTTCTGCGCGGACCAGGTGGGGTGGGGGTGCAGCTTTCGGCTCAGCACTCGCAGGACCTCGCACACTGGTATGCGAATACCCCTGGCCTCAAAGTCGTCGTTCCGGCAACTCCCGCCGATGCGAAGGGCCTGCTGAAAGCCGCTATTCGTGACAACAACCCGGTGGTCTTCACGGAGCACGCGGGCCTGTACCGGACTAAAGGCGATGTCCCGACCGACCCGAACTATATCGTTCCGATTGGCGTGGCGGATGTCAAGCGTGTAGGCAAAGATGTCACCATCGTTTCTTACTCGCGTGGAACCATGCTGGCACTGGCCGCCGCCGAGCAGCTGGCTGCCGAGGGGATCGATGCCGAAGTGGTCGACCTGCGTTCGCTTCAGCCTCTGGACCTCGACACGGTGATCAACAGCGTCAAGAAAACCCACCGGGCGGTAGTCGTGCAGGAGCAGTGGCTGTTTTACGGGGTGGCCGCCGAGTTCGCCGCACAGATCAGCAGCGCGGCCTTCGACTACCTCGACGCTCCCGTCGAGCGCGTTGCCGGAGCCTTCGTGCCCATGCCCTACTCACGTGTTCTGGAAAACCTGGCCGTGCCGCATGAGGCCGAGATCATCGCCGCTGTGAAAAAGACTTTGGAGCGGAGCGCCTAATGCCTGAAGTGATCATGCCGAAAATGGGCGATGCCATGGAAGAGGGTACTCTTCTTCAGTGGTTCAAACAGGACGGCGAGACGGTGAAGTCGGGTGATGTGATCGCTGAGATCGAGACCGATAAGAGCAATGTCGAAATTGAAGCCGAAGACGCGGGTGTCCTGCATATCCAGGCCCAGCCGGGAGCGATTGTCCCTGTCGGCAAAATCATCGCAACCATCGGGGAAGATGTGATGATCGGGGAAGAAGTGAAAGCTGCCACCATGCCGGTTCCAATTCAGGCCGAAAAAGCGAATGAAAGTGCTGCCGAGTATGACACGCCGAAGCCTTCAGCCCCTCTGCAAACCCGCAGCAGTAATGGCAACGGAATGAGCCGTCTGAAAGCCTCCCCACTTGCACGCTCCGTCGCTCGCCAGCGTGGCCTCGACATCGCCCAAATCTCCGGGACGGGGCCGCAGGGCCGCATTATCGAAGCTGATGTTCTTGCGTTTACTCCCGTCCAGTCAGCTAAAGCTTCCACCTCAGAGGCCGCCTGTGCCTTGCCGGCCGCGAAGGTGTCCACGTCCGCTCCGGCACCGATCAGTACGCCGACCGAGCTTTCCGCAATGCGGAAAGTCATTGCGAAGCGCATGGTGGAGAGCAAGACAACTATCCCGCATTTCTACCTCACCTCCGAGATCGACATGGCCGAGGCGATGGCCCTGCGTGAGAAGCTGAATTCGTATGATGACACGCTCGGGAAGATCTCCCTGAACGACATGGTCGTAAAAGCTTCGGCGAAAGCGTTGGCGAAAGTCCCTGGGGCAAATGCCATGTTCAAGGACGATAAGATCTATCCTGGGGCAGGTATTCACGTCGGGATCGCCGTCGCTCTCGAGGACGGCCTGATCGTTCCCGTGGTGCGCGATGCCGATATACTCCCCCTGCGGAAACTCGCCGAGACGGGGAAAGTTCTGATCAAAAAGGCCCGAGACAAAAAGCTGCAGCCGGCCGATTACTCGGGCGGCACGTTCACCGTCTCCAACCTCGGCCCGTTTGATATCGAAAACTTCATCGCCATTATCGATCCCTCCCAGGGCGCGATTCTGGCCGTTGCGAGCATCCAAAAGAAAGCCGTCGTTCTCAGTGATGACAGCATTGCCGTTCGACCGCGCATGAATGTCACCTTCAGCGGCGACCACCGGGTCATGGACGGCGCGACTGGCGCAAAGTTCCTGTCGGAGCTGAAACGTTTGCTGCAAAACCCGCTGTCTCTGCTCGAATAAAATTCATCACTCGAGGCATGCTGTTCTGTGCAACGGGCTTTCTGATTCGTAATTTACTCCAAGGGGAACCATAGTATGCAGTACCGTCTATTAGGCCGAACGAAAATTGAAATCACACCGATCATCTTCGGTGGCTGGCAGGCTGGAAAGTCCGGCTGGACCAACATCGATGACGCGCAGACGATTGCCGCCCACCAAGCCGCCTTCGACAGCGGCATCACGACTTTTGACACGGCTGAAGCCTACGGCGAGGGTTATAGCGAGCGGATTCTGGCTCAGGCCCTCGGCAGCAAACGGGATCAGATAGTCATTGCGACGAAAGTCTTTGCCGATCACCTGAAGCCAGCCCAGATTGTGGAGGCCTGTGAGCGATCGCTCAAGAATTTGGGCACTGACCGTATTGATCTCTACCAGATCCACTGGCCTTCCGGCAGCTTCGGCAGTGACGTCGTTCCGATTGCAGAGAGCATGGGCGCACTGAACCAGCTGAAAGAGTCGGGCAAGATTCGCGCCATCGGCGTCTCGAACTTCAGCCGGGCTCAGCTTGAGCAGGCAGCACAGTTCGGCCGTATCGACAGTCTGCAGCCTCCGTATTCCCTCTTTTGGCGTCAGGTGGAGGCCGAAACGGTCCCGTATTGCATAGAAAACAAAATCTCGATCATTGCCTATTCTCCCATGGCTCAGGGCTTGCTGACGGGAAAATTTGATCGCGCACACAAGTTCGATGACGGAGACAACCGGGCCAACAACAAACTCTTTCAGGGCGAGACCTACGAGCGTGCCCAGAATGCGCTGGATATGCTGCGTCCTCTAGCCGATAAATATGGTGTCACCCTTGGCCAGCTGTCTTTGGCCTGGCTGATCGCACAGCCGCAGACCTCCGCGATCGTCGGTGCCCGCAATGCGGAGCAGGCGACCCAGAATGCCGTTGGCGGTGACGTTGAGATCGACGAAGACGACTTAGAAGCGATCGATGAGATTGGGCGCACCGTCACCGATCGATTGGACACTAATCCGGTCATGTGGAACTGGGGCGGATAAGTCAGACATGCTTCTTTCCGAAATCGGCGGTGAATTTGGGTTTATTGGTCGTCTCCGGGCCACCTATGCGGGGGCAGCCGGGGACGGCCTCGCTGTGCCCCTTGGAGACGATGCCGCCGTTCTGGATGTGCCCTCGGGGCTTCAAGTTGTGGTTTCCACGGATCTGCTCATTGAAAGCATCCATTTCCGGCGGGACTGGAGTGATCCGTACTCTATTGGCTGGAAAGCGGCGGCGGTCAACCTCTCCGACATGGCGGCGATGGGCGCCGACCCGACGTTTGCCTTTGTCTCCCTGGCTCTGACGACCGACGACACGGTCGAGAGTCTGGAGCGGCTTTATGACGGCCTCTCCGACTGCCTGAACCGCTACGGGGCGCGTCTGGCGGGCGGAGACACCAATGCGGCCCCCTGCGGCCTTTCCATCAATATTACGCAGCTTGGGACGGTTCCAAGTGGGAGTGCACTCACACGGTCCGGCGCAAAGCCTGGCGATGTATTGCTCGTGACCGGCACACTGGGCGATTCCGCTGCCGGTCTCGCCCTCCTCCTGGCGCAGGGGCCAGCTAGGGCTGAAAAGCTCAGCTATGGCCTTGTCACGGCACATCGCCGCCCCCAGCCGCGCATTGTTGCGGCTCGTGCGGCTCGGGAGACGGGCCTGGTGCATGCCTGCATGGACATCAGCGATGGCCTCGCAGGCGACTTGCCCAAACTCTGCGCCGCCTCGGGTGTCGGTGCCCGAGTTTCGGTCGCTTCGCTTCCTGTGTCTGAGGCACTCTTAGCCGCAGAAGCACTGCTGGATAGATCCGCACTTGATTATGCACTGGCCGGAGGGGAAGACTTTGAGCTGCTCCTGGCAGTTGCCCCCGGGAGTGTCGAAGCTGTTCGAGCCGCCATTGCTGCGACGGGAACCTCTTTGACCCAGATTGGGGAAGTCCTGCGCTCGGGCCTTCACTTTTCCTCCCCGGACGGCTCCGGAGATATGGCACTCACGGCCCAGGGGTGGGACCATTTCGCCTCCTGATGAGACTTCCATGATTCGCAACTACCAAACAAACTCTGCGGAGGAAACCCGCAGCCTGGCGTCGAATCTGGGCGCGGTTTTGCGGCCCGGAGACACGCTTTGCCTCATCGGCGACCTGGGCGCGGGCAAGACGACTTTCACTCAGGGGCTGGCGCTCGGGCTGGGCCTTCCGCCAGACGAACCCGTCAACTCCCCCACCTTCATGCTGCTGGCCGAACACCCTGGCGGGCGGGTTCCTCTTTTTCATTTTGACGTTTATCGCCTGCCGGATTCGTCTGCCCTGTACGACCTGGCATTCGACGAATATCTCAGCGGCGACGGGGTAGTCGTGATCGAGTGGGCCGACAGAATCACGGATGCCTTGCCCCCCGACCGTTTGGATATCGCTTTTATCGCCGTATCCTACGATACTCGTCAGATCACGGTGATGGCGCGAGGGGAGCGAGCGAAAGAGATTTTGAGTCAACTATGACTTTTTTAGCATTCGATACCAGTGGTGAATTCTGCGTTCTCGCACTTTCAGATGATAGCGGAGCCGTGCAGGCGGTCAGCATTTTTGAGGGCAAGCGCACTCTTTCGCGCCGCCTGCTCGGCGAAGTGGATTCTCTGCTGACGCGTAACTCTCTCGCCCTCGCTGACCTCACTGCTTTCGCCGTCGGAGTCGGCCCCGGCTCATTTACGGGGGTTCGCGTTGGGGTGACCACGGCCAAAACTCTGGCACAGGTCTTGGGAAAGCCCCTGATCGGGATCGGGACTCTCGCGGCCTATGCCGCTGCCTGGTCGCCTCGGGGGAGTGGAGAGATAATCGCCGTCGTTTTGCCCTCACGCCGAGGGGAAGTTTACGCCGCTCTCTTCCAAAACGGGAAATCTCTGGAAGAGCCGTTTGCGGCCCCGATTGATGAGTTTACGGAACGACTGCAGACGATGGAACGGGTGATTGTCTGTGGCGATACGCGTCAGCTTCCCGCCTGGAAGGGAGCTGCACTGACGCAGCTCTGGACCCCTCCGGAAGGACTTGCTGCGCTGGCTGCGCGGCGCCTGGCCGCGGGGGAGGCTGATGAGGTCTTTGGCCTCGTACCGCTATATGTCGTAGCCCCTTCGATCAGCCCTCCCAAGAAAAATCCCCCCTCTGCGGGTGACAACCCATGACACCTGGCCGGTATCAGTCGTTTGAGGCCGTCGCCGGAGACTATGACCTAACCCGCGTGATCCCCAACGCACTTCTGGCAGAGATCACTCGGCTTCTCTCACGCGAAGCGAAATTAGCACAAGGTGGATTGTTCCTGGATGCAGGGGTAGGGACCGGGCGGTTTGCGGCTCCTCTGGCCGATGCACATCCCACTCAAATCATTGGCATTGATATTGCGCCGGCGATGATGGCGCGTATCCACCGAAAATCCGTGCCGGGCCGCCTTTCTCTGGCACAGGCTGACTTGCAGCGACTGCCCTTCGGAGATGGCGTCTTCGCCGGTGTGCTGCTGGTGCATATTCTGCACCTGATTGAACAATGGCCGCTGGTCCTGACCGAGGTCCGGCGGGTACTGGCTCCGGAGACGGGCATTTTGTTTCTGGGGGTTGAAATGGGCGGCCGCTCCGCTCTGATAGACTTTTACTACGAACAGGCCCGAATTCGCGCCCTGCTTCCCAGAAGCCTGGGGGCGCCGGGTCTGGCACAGGTGCTGTCCTATCTCAGCCGCCCGGAGTGCGAGGGGGGAACCAAGGCGCAGGTCACGACCCTGGATCTGCCGCGCCTTGCGTGGCGTCGTGTCGTGCCGATCACACGCACCCTCGAAGCGTTGTCCCGCCGCACCTATTCACAGATGTGGGCTATTTCAGACGCTGCTCACCAGGACCTTTTAGCCGAGACGCGTACCTTCGCCCGGCGTACATTCCGGCGGCCGGATGCTGTCGAAGTTCTGAAGTCGCGGTTTGTGATACACACCGCGCGCTGGATCCCCTAACCCTTCGCTATTCATGCTATAATAGTTTATGCCCCTGATCCCGATTGTCGGTCGCAAGACCTGGAAAATGCGCGTTCTGCTTGGTGCGCTGTACCTGGTCCTGTCGCTGGGCGCAGTGACAATGGTTTACCCCTTTCTCGTCATGCTTGGCCAGTCAATGACTTCGCAGTACGAAAAGGCTGACTACGCGATTATTCCTCGATATCTGCGCTCTGAGACTGCACTCTTCGGAAAATACGCCGAAGATAAATACAAAGGCGATATCGGACAGATCAATGCGGCGTATGGCACGAACTATGCTTTCCTGACTGATGTCGTACCTCCGCGGGCCATTGACCCCGCCCGCCTGAAGGCCTGGGAGGCATTTGCCTCGGCTCTCCCTGCCCGGTACCGGACCACTGGCTTCAGCGGAGCGGCGGCGGCCTTCAGCCCCAGTCCTCTTCTGGACCGTTATCACCGCTACTTGCGTGAACATTTTCACGGCGATATTCTGGCCCTCGACCGGGCTTACAATCAGGAAGACGAAGAGTTTGGGACAGTCTTCCCGCCGTTCGAGCAGCCGACAAAACGCTCCTGGACACCGGACGATACGATCAAAGCTCGTGACTGGAAAGCCTTCGAAGCAACCCTGCCGCCTCACTATTTCACCGTGATTGGTGCCGACCCACCGTATCGAAAATGGCTGAAAGAAGAGGCGCACCCGGAATGGACGGCGAGTCAGTATGCGGCTTCGCATCTGACTGCGACACCCGAAGGAAATGCCTCCCAGCGCAAAGATTGGGAAACGTTTGTCCGCACAAAAATGCCTTTTAGGAATGTCGTTGTTGCCCCGTCTGCTTTGCCTGCGTATCAGGCCTTCGTGAAAGCCCGTGGGAAACCGACGGCTTTGGCTCTTCCTGACCCGGACACTCTCCCCGCCACTGGGCCGCCGCTGCTGGACTGGCTGAGCTTTCTCCACATTGCCCCGCTGGCATCGCTCTCGGTAGACACGCCGGAGACCCGCTGGCACCTCGGCGCAATGCCGGTTCAAGCCTCCGACTGGGCCTATGTGCTGGCGCACCGGACTGCGCTGCGTCAGGACTTCGTCACGCGCAACTACAGTCTGGTGATCCAGTATATTCTGCTGCACGGTCGTGCCGTATGGGTGACTGTTATCTACTGCCTGCTGGCGGTTTTGACCACGCTCGTAGTAAACCCACTCTGTGCGTATGCCCTGTCCCGGTACAATCTGCCTTACGGCGGCGGAGTTCTGCTGTTTTTGCTGGCGACTATGTCGTTTCCCTCGGAAGTCTCACTGATCCAGAATTTTCTGCTTTTGAAGCAGTTTGGCCTGTTGAACTCGTTCGCGGCCCTGATTCTGCCCGGTGCAGCCAGTGGCTACTCAATATTCCTGCTGAAAGGCTTTTTTGACAGCCTCCCGCGTGAGCTGTACGAAGCGGGAACACTGGACGGGGCGAGTGAGCTGCGGATGTTCTGGACGATCACACTCCCCCTGAGCCGACCCATCTTTGCTTATATCGGCCTGGCATCGTTCACGGCGGCCTATGGCAGCTTCTTGTATGCGATGACGACCTGTCAGGACCATCATATGTGGACACTCATGGTCTGGGTCTATGAGCTGCAGACCAGTGGTGCCCCGCAGTACGTGATGATGGCCGCTCTGACACTCGCGACTATTCCAACCCTTCTTGTGTTTGTATTTGCTCAGAAAATCATGCTGCGCGGAATCATCCTGCCCAGTTTCAAATAAAGCTTTAAGTGATATCTTATGTTCCCATACGACGATAACCCAGAGTTTACTTCTCTGCGTGCCGACTATCAAGCGCAGCATGGCCTGACTATCGCCTACATCAAAAGGCGGGTAGGGGAAGGTATGGAATACTCCAACGAGGTTGCGGAAGCCGTGCTTTCCGCCGAAGGTGGTTACTACCAGCTCCGGGAGATGCCGGAGGAGTTCGCCGGTGCGCTCGGGGCGGGCGTCTCTCATCGGCTGGTCGCCGATGCGGAAGCTCGAGAGATACTGCATCAGGTCTTAACTCTAGTCGAGGGGATATCCTCTGGGACGCAGATCGTCCGCTCCCTGTCCCTGTATGTCTTGTACACCGGGGGCAGTCTGCGCACCCGGCAGGGTATGTTCGTTTTCGATCAAAAGCCCGGCGAAGCCGCGTTCGCACATGGAGTGTGGCAGTCTGAGCTTCTGCCCCGCTTTTTCAAGCTGCGCCTGGACGCCGGAGATGCCCCTCTGCCTCTAGCCTTGGGCCTTTCCAACGGAGTGCTGTTCTTTCTCGCCCCCCAGAACCACGACGATGGCCGCTGCCTGCTCGCCACCCTCGCCCGCACCCCCGCCATGCAGGACCTGGGCCTGCGGACCGTGCCGACGATGATGAATTGATTTTGGTCGGACATATTAAAATGGTGATAAGCTCCTCGGAAATCAACAAGGTCATTCGTCAGCATTTCTCCCCATTGCTCCGGCAAAACGGCTTCACTAAAGTACAAACCCGCCTCAACTGGGGCTGGGGTAGCCCTTGTACCAGAGTCCTGATTATTCGCGCTGTAGGCGGGCACTTCTCAGCCGTGACAGGATGGCCTTCCATGTCTTTGGGAGTACAACTTGGTGTATGGTACGAGTTCATACCACAAGATTACGAGTGCCAGCAGCGTCATCATCCTGATATCGGCCTTGACCAGAGGCGATATACACAGCAGCTGACAAATCCCGCCGAACAATCTCGCACCGACCTCTGGTGGGTTCAGCCTGACGGCAGCAATATCGAGCAAGTGGTGAAGGATATTGGACAGCAATTCCTTGTGGCAGGGCTGCCCTGGTTTCAACGTATGACCGATATTCCTACCGTTTTCGCTGATGTGAAAGAACAACATAATTGCTATGATAAGTTTCGCAAAGCCGCTTGCTGCGCCAAATATCTGGGGTATGACGATGAATATCAGGAATACCGACTAAAAGTGCAACAGGAAGCGCATCGGATAGGAAGACCCGAATATCTTGCCTTTTGCCCATAATTTGCCTTTTACATAAAGTTCATACGCTCATGGGCTGTGAGCCGTTATTAAAGGATGCTTTAATTACCATCGGTGTTATTAAAGGATAAGGCTTCATTCTTTAATTAGTGCTGCCACAGAGGTTCCGCACCTTCGTTTAGGATGTCCAAATAGCGCCGGTAAACATATAAACGTTTGCGCGGCCTTCCCGTCAGCTCCTGTATGATGTCAAGCTTTTCCAGATTTCGGATTGCCGTGATAACAGTAGGAACACTTAGGTGAAGTGCTTCGGCGGCGTTAGTAATAGTCAGTAATGGGCCAGCCTGCAATTGCCCAAAAACACGCAGCGCGGAGCTAGCTGATCGGCCCAGTGTTTCGATGCGGCAGCGATCCTCTGCAAAAATTTGTAAAATGACCTGCGTCGTCTGTGCGGCTCCATTTGCCGTTTCCAATACACCTTCCAGGAAAAAGCGTAGCCATTCTTCCCAATCTCCCGTGTCCCGAATTTGCTGGAGATGATCGTAATAAGCTTCCCGATTGGTCTTGAGGTAAAGACTCAAATAGAGTAGTGGCTGAGCGATTGCTCCTTCTGCACAGAGCAGCAGGGTGATTAGCAGTCGCCCCACACGCCCGTTTCCATCGAGGAACGGATGAATGGACTCGAATTGAACGTGAGCCAGTGCCGCTTTGATTAAAGTCGGTGTCGGAGCGGGGTCATCGTGCCAGAACTTTTCTAAAGCGCCGAGACACTCCATGAGTTTTTCCGGTGTTGGGGGAACATAACGGGCATTGCCGGGGCGGGAACCACCGATCCAATTCTGAGACCGCCGGAATTCCCCCGGCGATTTATGGCTGCCACGAGCTCCCGAGAGCAGGATCGCATGAAGCTCACAAATCAGCCGCAGCGAAAGCGGAAAGCCCTCGGCGATGCGCTGCAAGCCATGTTCCATTGCCGCAACATAATTTGAGACTTCCTGCACATCGTCGAGAGGGACGCCGGGTACTGCTTTACTTTCATAAAGTAGCAAATCGGAAAATGAGGACTGTGTCCCTTCAATTTGTGACGAGAGAAGTGCCTCTTTACGAATGTAAGAGTACAAAAAAAGTCGCCTGTCCGGCAGCATTGTCCCAATACCATCCAGTCGCCCCAGGGCACGGTTTGCCTGCTCCAAGAGCTGTTGAATTGGAAAGGTGATCTCCAGGGGCGGTGTAGGAGGCAGGGGAGATGGCAAAAAAGCCAGAAACGGCTCCGGAGAGGTCGAACTCCGAAGATACTGGCCTGAGTTGCGGTTCATAGCAGTTCTTTATTGAAGAAGTCTTTAATAATTATACCAGTTATTAAAGAAAAAGCTTATATTCTTTAATAAGAAACTTTGTGACAAAAGGATGTTTTTGTTAGCATACCTGCAACGAAAAGATAACTGGTTTTCTTTTCGTTATGCTACGCCAGCCCCACACCCGCTTCCCCCAGCCGCTGATGAATCAATCCCCGCAGCGCGATTTGCGCGCGCGTCAGACGGGCAGGGGTGACGACGGGGCAGGAAACGCGCAAGGTCAGCTTGGCGGCATCCATCGCGCCGAGCCCCTGCACTGCCGGTGGACTGGCCAGGCTGAGGTCGGGCTGCTCACGGGCCAGGTCTTCTCCGGCCAGATTGATGATCTCAGTTACGTGTGCGACGTCCGCCGTGGAGGCAACGCCGATCTCAATAAACGAGGCCACTGCGCCCCGACTCTGGTTGCAGACCTGCGAAATATCGCCGTTGGCAAGAATGTAAAGCTTACCGACATCGTCGCGCAGACGGGTCGTGCGGAGCCCGATCTCTTCAACCGTCCCCGTGACCACCCCGATGGTGACGTAGTCGCCGATGCCGTACTGATTTTCCAGCAGGATAAAGAACCCCGAGATCATGTCCTTGACTAGTTTTTGCGCTCCAAAGCCTACGGCCAGGCCCGCCACACTGGCGGTGGTCAGCAGGGGAATGGGGTCAAGGCGTAGGGCGCGGAGAATCATAATGCCAAAGACAAAATTGAGTATGTAGCTGAGGGTACTTTTAACCAGACCGGCCAGCGTTTTGATGCGGGAGACCTGAGTCGGGTCAATGCGGCTTTCGCCACGTGCCAACACGGGCATCAGCACCTTGTCGATCAGTCGGTTCAGGGCAAAGCGCAGAAGCAGGTAGATGACTACGATCTTGCCGACATCGGCCAGTACCATCCAGGACGATTCACCCTGCCAAAACTCATGGTCAAAAATAGAACCGGCAAGTGGGTGTGGAGAATCAAAAACTGAGGTGTTGGGAGTAGGCATAGTCCTATTGTAGCATGATGAGGGGAAAAAGAGAAGAACGTAAGACCGAGAGGAAACTAAGACAAAAGGCTGAGGCTCCTCAGCCTTTGACCTGAGATTCTTCAGCCTTTGACTTGAGATTCCAAAAGCCGATGGCAGAGATACTCACAGCACTGTATCTAGATAGCTTGGTGTGTCCGGCAGGAAGCCGATCGTACGCTTGGTGGATATGCGATCCGCATCGTACGCCCCGCGTGCCTTCTTCTGGCGGTTCAGGGTATCCATCTCCCGCATAATACGGCCTACTTTACGGTACAAAAGTTTTTGCGCCATTTTGTCGGCGTCCTGGATCTGGATGACGATCCCCTCGAGGGTCGGGTCGGCGGCCAGCAGGCTTGGCGTGTCACGCATACTCTCGATAATCGATCGCTTTGCTCCAAGAATGCGGTCGAACGCGATCAAGTCATCGGTTTCCAGAGCTGTGATCTGTTCCAGGGCAAGATCCATCAGATACCCAAATTTCGCACGCTCGGAATTACCGGTCGCTAGTGACATCTCTCAATTTTCCTTTCGGTACTCATTTTCAGGCTGCAATACGCTCTATCGCCTTCGGGGCCTTCAGGATCTGGCACTGACGATCCACTTCTGCCCAGGCTTCGCGCAGTTCGCGCAGGGCTTCGATGGCCTGCTCGATTAGCTCAGGCTTGTCATGTATGTTAGCTTCGGTCAGCGTATCGAACAAGCCGATATATAGGCTGTCTAGGTGCTTTGCGACTGGGCCGCCCGCATCGAAGTCCAGCGTGCTGCGCAGATGAGAGATGATTGCCTGAGCCTTGCCGATATTCTCGGATTGCTGATCGTATTTTTTGATCCGCATCGCGGGAAGAGATTGGCTCAGAAATCGAATGGCGCCATCATAAAGCATGACGACCATGCGGGTGGGGGTCGCCGTTTCGACATTGTTCTGGCGATACTGTGCGTAAGGGTTTGGTAGACTCATAGTTTTTTAGTGCTTACTTATCCGCTCTTGAGAGTTCCTGAACTGCTGCTGTTATTGTTCGAGTTGCCGACCTGCGCATTGAAGGCGTTGCCCTGTGCCTGTAAAATACTGATTCGCGTTTCCATCTGGCTGAAAAGCTGGGTCAGGTAATCGGTGTAGGTGCTGACCGACGCCTGAATCTGTGCGATTTGGGACTGCGTGTCGGAGATCTGCGAATTAATCCCCGCCTCTGCCCCGGCCACGGCTCCGTTGATCGGGTCAAGGAGCTGTGTCAAAGTTTGGCTGAGGCTATCTGCCACCCCATGTGTCACGGCGACATGATTGGGAGTTGTCCCCGAAGCAGCCGTCGCACTGACCAGGACCTGCAGACCTTCAGTGGTCGCATTCCCCGCATTGCCGGAGAGTGTTCGGCCGGTTCCCGTCGCTGGTTCGCCGTTAATGGTTCCTGTGACATCCAGACCGGTGCTCACGGCAAGTGCAGGACCGATCCCGGAGTTCGTCGAGGCCGCCGCACTGTCGGAGTTGACCATGAAGCTGTTTCCCGACCCGTATCGCTGCGATGACAGCACAAGATGGTTACTCGAGTCGACGCTCGCATAGATATTGGAATTGAGGCTGCTGGTATTATTAATCAGCGAGACCGTATCCTGGAGGGTGCTGCCGACGGGCAAAGTCAGCTTTATCCCGGCGGGGAACAAGGCACCGGTGAAGCTGAGCGTCTCCGGGGCACTGCTGATTCCGCCGGGCGTCGTCGCTGTACCCGCTGCGCCGGTGGACTGTGTCGCGGGGCGCGTGATATTCACGGCATAGCCGACGCCGCTGGTAGCGACTGTCTTTGGGCTTGCGGAAACGAATGTCACCGCACTGCCGTCGGTAGTTCCCGAGGCACTGAAGAGTTTGGAAACCTTGGTCGGGTCGGTTTGCAGCATCGTTGTCAGCGCAGTGGAATCTACGGTAAGCTTGCCATCCTGGCCCATCGTGATGCCGATCGACTCGAGGGTTGTGTTCCCGGAAACGGCAGTCAAAGCCTTGGAGAGCTGATCCTGAATCTGGGAAAGCGTCGTGTCACCGAACAGGGGGGCATTCGTTCCGGCGACGCCAGCCTTGCTGTCGGTGGGCGGAGTGAACTTGTTTTCGGATGCGACGAAATCCTGGATGGCATTGTAAGCCGTCGCCAGTGATGTCACCGCCTGCACGACGGTATCCGTATTCTGGGTGATATTCAGATCGGTGACACCTGGGGTCGCGACTGTCCCGGAGAGCAGCTTGACGGTCGCGCCAGGGATGACATCTCCGATAGTATTGGAGGAGCGTACCAGGTCAAGTCCGTCGAGATTGAACTTCGCATCCTTTGCCGCCGAAGCGGTCTGGGTGTAAGGCGCCTGAAGTACTCCAAGTGTGCCAAGCACACCGTTTGGATCGGTGAATGTCGGAGCGGTGCTGCCTTTGTTGACGATTTCAAGCTGGTGTATACGGCCCAGGTTGCCGTTGACATCGGGGATGGTCACGACTTCGGCGGAAACACCAGTGATCCCCGCCTGATTGATCGCGTTAGCAACATCCGTGAGCGAAGCCGTATTCAAATTAATCGCAATGTCGGCTTCGTTCCCGGTTCCAGTTCCACCGTTCGAGAGATGAAAAGTTCCGTTTGCTGCCTGCCCGGACTGTATTCCCAGCAGGCTGCCCACAGACTGGGTGGCACTGGCGAGTGTCAGGGAGGCCGCACCGGTGTATACCGTGCTATTCTGGGTGAAGCTGACCGCACTGCGCGCAGTTGAGGCACCGCTTCCGAGGATCCCCAGACCGCCGAGTACGCCGCCGGTGATGTCGGAAGCGGCGATAGTGTTTGCCGTGCCGCTGAGGTGACTGGTCAGAGTCAGGCGGAAGTCATTTGGCCCGACATTGACCACGGTTGCGCTTACTCCAGTTTGTGCTGCATTGATCTTGACGGCGATGTCGGTCAGCGCATCTGTGCTGTTGATCGCGACGGTTTTGCCGTTAAGTGTAAAGCTTCCCGACTTGCCGAGGGAGGTGCTGCCGCTGGTGACGGAAGCCGATACGACTTTTTGTGCCGACGCCAGCTGAGTCACTGAAAGGCTGTGGTCTCCGATCGTTGCGCCGGGCAGGGTCGTGATGGTCGCAACGGCGGGAACGGAAGATGTTGCGCTGGCCGTGTTGAAAGTGGCCGGCTGGCTGAGTGTGGCAACGGAGGATTGCAGCGACGAGAGTGCGGAATTGAACTGCTGCCAGGCGGCGAGTGAAGCATTATAGGTATCGTCTTTGCCCTGAAGCAGCTTGACGGGTTTCTGGGCGACAGTGGTCAGCTGTGCGATGATACCGGCGGAGTCGATGCCGGAAGCAAGGCCGGAAAAACTGATGCTGGGTGTACTCATAACGGTGGGTCTCCTGCGATAGTTCTAATATCGGCGTCGGCGCGGAGTTTCTTTAGTGGACAGACGCAAAAAAAACGGAGGCTGCCGAAGCAGCCCCCGTTGGGTCGAAAGCGGCCCGGATTACTGAAGCAGTTTCAGGATGGCCTGGGGAGCCTGGTTGGCCTGCGCCAGGGCGCTGGTACCGGCCTGAACCAGGATCTGGTTCTTCGTGAAGTCGACAATCTCCGAGGAGAGGTTCGTGTCGCGGATGGTGCTCTGGGAGGCATCCGTATTCTGCTGCGCAACTCCGAGGCTGCGGACATTCGATTCCAGAACATTGCTCTGAAGCGCGCCCAGTTTTTCGCGGGTTGTTGAGACGTCCGCAATGGCCTGGTCGACGATTTTCAGTGCATCCTGCTGTGCGGCGCCGGTTGGGTCGGCGACGTTCAGCGCACCGCCGCTGAGCAGGTCGCCCAGGTTCAGACTCTTGCTGGCGGCATTCGTGTAGCTGCCCAAATTGCTGGCCTTCGCGCTGCCGATGCTGACGTTGACCGTTTGGCCGGCGTTCGCACCGATCTGGAACTGGAGGTCCTGGCCGGAGACGGCCTTGTCGGCGGTCGCGCTGAATGTCCCGATGGTTCCGCCCAGGGTCGAGCTGGTCGAGAGGGACAATCCTTTCAGTCCACCGGTGGTGAAGCTGAACGTTTTCCCATCCGCGCTGGTCGTGTCACTGGTCTGTCCGTTGATTGTCAGTGAGCCGCTCGCACCAGTCGTCGTGACTACCGTTGAGGCGTAGGCGCCACCGCCGGCGTTAGTCAGGCCCGAATAATCCGAAGTCGAGGCAGCTTTTCCCGTGGCCTGGCTGGTGAAGACGGCGGTGGAACCGGCCGTGGACACAGTATAGTTCAGGCCCGTCTGCTGCTGAATTGCGGTCGCAACCTGCGCCGCCGTGTTAGCGGAGCCGGTCAGGGTGACTGCTTTGCCTTCGATGGAGAAGTTGCCGCCGAATGTACCCGCTGTCACGGCGGTTGTGAAGGTGACTGTCTGCTTCTCCGCGGTCGCCGCAGTGGAAGTAACGCTGCCGCTGGTGATCGCAGATGCACCGTAGCCGGCGGCCTGGGAAACGATGCTCAGGTTGTTTCCGGCGGCTGCGACTGCAGTGCCCGTGCCGCCGGTGACGGCTGCGGACGAAGAGCTGGCGGAGCCGTCGAGCAGATTTTTATTGTTAAACTGGGTCGTTCCGGCGATGCGGTTGATGCTGGCGACGGCGGAGGCGATGGAGTCCTGATTGGCTTTGAGTGCTGTCGGATCGTTTGCGCCGACGTTCGCGGCGTGTACCACGAGCTGACGAATATTGATGAGCAGTGCGTGAACTTCGTTGAGAGCGCCTTCTGCCGTTTTCACGACATTGATAGCATCGTTGGTGTTGGAAGTTGCCTGGGACAGGCCGGCGGACTGGGCACGCAGGCTTTCCGAGATGACCAGGCCTGAAGCGTCGTCAGCAGCGGAGTTGATACGAAGGCCTGACGAAAGGCGCTCGATGTTCTTCGCGACATTGGCGCTGTTGATACCGAGGTTATATGCGGCTTCGGTTGCGGTCGTGTTGGTGTTGATTCGGCTGGACATTGTTTTTTTCTTCCTTGAGGTCACCGGGTTGAACCGTGTGACGAGTGTGTATGACTTTGGCTTCCTGCCAATTGGGTGTACTGCATTCGACTGCCCGCGTTTCGATCGAGGCTGTGGAGGCGGGCTTACAGGAAACCGCTCTTTGGGAGTGCGGTCTGCTTCGGACCCGATCAATCAGCTAAGCCTTCGTCTGCGTACAACTCTATTGTCGGTGACTTCCGCGAGTTCTTTAGGGTAGTTTACAGAGAAAATATAGAAGATAGAAGATTTCTTGGGAGCCTCTAAATTAAGTCGGAAATAAAATCGCAGAAAGTTTGAGGGCCTGACGACGCATCTCCAGGGGAAAGCAGTGCCGCTTGGGGGGCGGGCGTATAGGTACGTTCGCAATGCTGACATTCACGGCGGGCGGTGCCGGTCGGATTGGTGCCAGCTTTGTGCTGGAGGGTAGTCTCACCACAAGCCAGATAAGTAAGCATAGGCCATCATAACTCATGCTGACCTAATTTAGGCGCTTCCGCAGCACCATGTCGCCAAGGGCAGTCGCCGGGGACAAGAACGGGGTAAATGAAACGATAGCTGGCAGGGTTGAGACGAGCGCAGGTCAGGGTGGGCAAAAGGGAATTTAGGTGTGGAAACGCCCTCGTCACACCGTTGTACCCGGATATTAGTGGACGTGGCAAACGTTCGTACAGTTTAATCTCGAAGACAAATTTACTCATGAGGCCCGCATCTGTGCCAGGCGCAAATGCGAGCCTCGTGAGTAACTAAAAGTCACATAACTCTCGATTACGGAGCCTGCAAAATCCACTCCTGATCTTTGCCGCCGCTGGGGGCATCCGCATCTCTAAGCGTCCATAAGTTCATCGGTGCGAAATTCGCCAGGGAGGCGCCAGCCACATCCAAACAAGACCGCAGCGCGTTTGCCGGCGTAAGCGTGAAGTAGCCGCTGTCGGTTGGAACGAATATCCACTGCTCGTTGGTGGCGCCGACGACGTAATCATAAAGGTCAATTGTCGAGTTGTCGGCAGTAGCGCCGCTGGACACCTCCAGCGCCCGACCACTGTTGACGTTGATTACCTTGAAGCGGCCATTGCCAAGACTGGTGAGCGTCCACTGCTGCGGGGTGCCACCAGTATAGGGATACTGCTCGATAATGGTGCCATTTCCTGTACCGCTGCCGCGTGCTCCCAGGGCACTACCGCTCAGGCGATTGATGATTTTATAGGTTCCGTTTGCAATGGAAGCCGCTGTCGACCCCGCCACCGTGAAATTATTCCAGGAGTAGGTCTGCCCGGAAACGACGATGTTGCCTGAATTACCCAGGCTGTACGCCGACAGTAAGGCACCATTGTTGGCGGGTGCGCCGTTGACTGTTTGTAGCACTCCGGTCAGGTGTAAGTTGAGCTTTTTGACGCTGCCACCGCCCGTGGGCTGACCGCCGCCGTTTATCGAGCCGGTCACTGCCGGCAAACCGTAGAAGTAGGCGGTGTTGCTGCCCGTCCCAAGCACCATGGACCCATCGCCGTTGCCATAAAGCGTGCCATGATTATAGACTGTCATTGGGCCAGAGCAGGTGTCCGCGGAAATTCCACGCAGTGCGCCGGACATCGAACCCAGGTTTCGGATCACTGTCGTGCCTTTGTTTATGAACACGCCTAATCCCAGCCCATTATTGTTGAGACATGACATCGTGCCGGTATTATAGACATTGATGGGATAATATTGGTCACTTTCTACCCCTAGTGCCCACCCGCCTTTGGGACCGGCATTGCTGGTAATGCTGCCGTAATTGTTGACGGTCTGCGGGCCGCCGTTACCGCCGCAATAGACGGCCTTAGCGCCGGCATTAGGATCGCTTGAGGATGTCGCTGTAATGGAGCCAGAGTTGGTGAACGTCATCGCACCGCCATGGGTAGGATTGTCATCGTCCTCGGACCAAAGGAACACGCCATAAGCGACATTCGTAGCATCGCCGTTGGGGCTGCCGTTCGGTGTGCCGCTTGTCTTGCTGGTCACCGTGCCAGTGTTGGTAAAAGAAAGATTCGCACCGTAATTAAACAGGTCAACCCCCGTAGCGAATGCTGTGTTGATCGTTGCGCCTTGCCTGCCACCTGTCGCTGTCGCTGTCGCCGTGCCGCGATTGACCACCTTGATGTCGCCGTAAGTTATGTTGCCGTAGATGCCCGTTGCATAATACTGCGCTGTCGCGCTACAGGTAGCGCCTGCATAGTTTGTGACGTTCAGGCCGCCATAGACTGCATAAGCGTTGACCCCAGAAGCTGTGCCGTCGTGGTTGATGACCTCGCCATCTATCGTGCCATAGTTCTGGAGAGTAAAAACTGGGCTGGACGAGGAAGCGTAATATTCGCGTGATTGAATACCATTGGCAAAACCCTCACCCTGACCGGTCAGTATCGCTTTGATCGTGGCGCTTGAGTTAGTCAAGGAGCCATTGGTAATCGTCGTCGGCCCGTATTGGTTCTCCAGGCTGCACCAGGCGAGAATGCCATCTATGGTAGTGTAGTTTTGGTTTTGGGGCGGATTAGGGGTGACGCCGTTTACACCATCTACATATGGATCCAATCCAAACAGCAGGGACGACCCCGGTCGGTTCACAAAAGTGGCGTTGAGTATGCCCTGGTTATTCATGCTCCCCTGGTTGATCTGGTACAAGGCGTTGTAGTTGAACGTGTCGGTGTAAGTCGTCGTGACATTGTTGACGGTGATTTTACGCTGCTGGGTAGCAGTACGATTGTAGATACCGAGGGGAACCGTGATATTCGCACTCGAGTCAATCGAAACAGTTTCAGTGCCACCGGCATTAGCCGGGTTCTGACTGTAGGAACCGGCGAAAGTGCCGGAGGCCGTAACGGTGTCGTTTCCAGAGGAGCCTCCGGTCACAGGACCGATTTGACTTGATCCACCGTTGACCAAATTGCCGGCAAATACCATTTGGGGCTGATTTGTCAGCGTCAGTATTGCAATTGTCGCGATAATGCACTTCATAGTTTTAATCCTGTCTCATTCGTGTTGTAATTGAGCGGTTCATAGACGAGAGCAGCGCTATCTATTTGATACTCCACCTCCAAACGACTGTATAGATCTGTCTGCTCGTAGAAATGGTAACGTTAGCATTATAGGGCCGAAAACCATACATGTCAAGTCTTAATTATTTCAGGAAGTGTCTAAATTAAGTTGGAAATAAAATCGCAGACATGGAATGGCATTTTTGGAAAGCCGTCGCTGAAATATCGATGAGCGGGCGGGGCATAATCAACGACTTGTTGCAATGTGTCCCAGTCCCATTCCCAAACGACGCCGAATCCTGAAATACAGCGGTTTGCCCTATCTACGCACGTCACAAGGTATGCTGGCTTTTTTTTGGGAGACGAACGTATATAATTCGTCGAATTCCAATGTCTCGAATTGCACTCCATTGCAGGCAAACCAATCCATTTTAAGACGCAACTGCCCTGCGTGTTTACGCTCTTCGGTTGACATTTTTGAGCGTCACTGGTATAGTTAGAAGATGGAGAAAGATACCCCGGCAGCGTTACTGGATAGCCCCGGAGAAACGCTCAAGGACACCCTGGGCGAAGCACTGCAAGCCCTGCGCCGCTCGCCGAGCTTATCTCTGCCGATAATCGATCCAGAGACGGGCCAAATTATTGCGGTTTTAGCGCGTCCGGAAGCCCTTGTTAAGCCCACTCCCCCGCGTCTTGGGGGAATGGCGACGCCGCTCGGGGTTTACCTGACCGATGGGGTCTCGTCGGGCGGGGCGGGGTTCTGGGGCCTGTTTCTCACCGGTGTCATCATGAGCCTATTTGCGCTGATGGCACAGGCGACTGTGCACGGGGTATTGCTGCTGATCGCAGCCGATCCCGCGTTTTTATTTGAATGGCAAAAAACAGTTCCACCTGGTGTCAGCCTGTGGCTGTCGGCACTGATCCCCTGGCTTCCTCTGCCGATTGTCTTTGTGCTGCTGCGCCTTGCGCCGCTTTCGGGAACCCATGCCGCCGAGCATCAAGTTGTCCACTGCGTCGAGCGCTTCGCCCCACTTGTTCCGGAGAATGTCCGGTCGATGCCGCGGGTTCATCCACGCTGCGGAACGAACCTCTTCGCCGGGTTCACCCTGTTTATGCTGACATTCGTAAGCGTCTTCAGCGCAACCTCCGCCCTGGGGTGGCTGCCGCTCGATAGTGCGTCGCTCGGGGCAATCCTGGCCGCGCCGCTGACCCTGTTTGGCTGGCGGCGGGTGGGAGGCTGGGTACAGCAATGGTTTGCGACCCGCCCGGCGACCGACAAGCAGATTGCAAGTGCGATATTTGCCGCCGAGCAGGTGCTCTCGTGCCGACGAGTGCGTTTGGAGCGTAATGACCGTCCCCGTTTTGCCCTGGGGAGACGGTTATGGAGCATGGGCCTGGGACAGATACTCTTGGGCTACTGCGCAGTTCTGAGCCTGCTGTCGGTTGGGCTGTCGATTTGGCCGAGCCTTGCCGGCTGGGTGGGGAATTAGGATCTAATTTTTTCTGAGGAGTATTGTGTGATCAAAGAGCAGCTGGCCGAAGTGATTTCAGACGCACTGAAAATTGCCAAAACGAATGGGACCCTAGCCCTAGAGACATTGCCCGAGGTTGTTCTGGAGATGCCGAAGAGCCGTGCCCATGGCGACTGGGCTACCGGTGTCGCCCTGGGCCTCGCCCGTACCCTGGGTATGCCACCCCGTGACGTCGCCGCTACGATCGTAGGCCTCCTGCCAATCGGCGGCGATTCTCTGATTGCGAAAGCTGACATTGCTGGGCCGGGGTTCATCAATCTCACATTGCGGTCAGACTGGCTCGCCGATATTCTCCGGCGTATCGAAGCGCAGGGGGCTGCGTTTGGTCAGTCCCATACGGGCGCAGGACAGAGCATCGTCATCGAGTTTGTTTCGACCAATCCTAACGGTCCGATTACTGTCGCCGGGGGCCGCAATGCCGCAATCGGAGACACGATGGCCTCCCTGCTCACGGCGACCGGCTACCGAGTCTCTCGCGAGTACTACATCAACGATGCTCTGAACTCGGTGCAGATGAATAACTTCGGCAAGTCTGTTTTCTTCCGCTACCGGGAGCTGCTTGGTCATAGCGGGCAAGAGTGGGATGAGATGTACCGGGGCGAATATGTCGCCGATGTCGCGCGGGAAGTCTTAGAGAAAGACGGAACTGCTTACGAGAACGCTGATATCGACGATCCGCAAACCACCCATATTTTTCGAGAGCTGTCCGAAGCCGGCATGATCGCTCAGCAGAAAACTGATCTGGAAGCCTTTGGCGTTGTCTTCGACACCTGGTTTAGCGAGTCTTCCCTGCATTCTGATGGGCGCGTCAAGGCCGCTATCGACGAAGTGACCAGGCGCGGATTTACCTACGAAAAAGACGGAGCACTCTGGCTCAAAGCCACTGAGTTTGGCGATGATAAAGACCGGGTTCTGATGCGGGCCGACGGCACGCCGACCTATATCGCCGGGGACTTAGCCTACCATAAAGACAAGTTCGATCGGGGTTTTGACCGTGCCATCAATGTCTGGGGAGCGGACCACGCCGGGTATATCTCTCGGACCAAAGCCGGGATCGCCGCACTCGGCTACGACCCTAACCGACTGTACGTTCTCCTCTATCAGCTCGTCAATATTGTTAAAGACGGCGAAGTCGTGATGTCGTCCAAGCGTAAGGGCAATATTCTGGAGCTGAAAGCCGACCTCATCGAAGAGATTGGGAAAGATGCCGCACGATTCTTCTTCCTGATGCGCTCACCGCACAGCACGCTGGATATCGACATTAATTTGGCGAAAAAGACCGAAAAAGATAATCCTGTCTACTACGTCCAGTACGCTTATGCCCGAATTGCCCAGGCGATCCAAAAAGCCCGTGACGAGAAGAATGCTGCCGTGCCACTCGCCGCTGATGCCAACCTCAGCCTGCTGACCGAAGAGACAGAAGCGACGCTGATCAAAAAACTCAGCGAGCTGCCGGACGAAATCGCTCTGTCGGCGGCCGAATACGCACCGCAGAGACTAGTCCAGTACGCGCGTGACCTGGCCGCCGTCTTCCATAGTTTCTATGATGCCGGAAACCGCAGCCCCGCCCTGCGCGTGGTCTGCGATGATCCGGAAACTCTCAAAGCGCGCCTCGTGCTGGTCTCCGCAACTCAGACCGTTCTGCGTAATACACTGACACTGCTTGGCCTTTCTGCTCCGGAGCGGATGTAATGGAGAAGCCGAAGTAGGGTGCGCTCGCCTTAATCACATCAAGGAGAATTGCTATGATCTCAGTGAGTAGACAGGGGAAGACAGCGGCATTGCTGCTGGTCTTTGCACTTCCAATGGGCAGTGCATGGGCAGACCAGAACCTCGTGATGAACGGCAAAGTTGTCTCAACCAGCGTTCGCACGGTTGGTGGCAGCCCCTATGTAAAGCTTTCCGACGTTGCCAAGGCACTCAGCATGGTGGTGAGCAAACGCCCTGGCGGCTATGAAATTACCAAGTCGGGCGGCACCAATCAGGTTCAGGGTCTGCAGGGCAAGATCGGTGATTTGCTCTTTGACGGGCGATGGCGTTTTCAGGTTCTGAGTGTGGCACAGCCCGACACTTACACCATGAAGACTCCCGGTGATGAGCCAAGCTCCTACCCTGCTGACACCGTCAATTTCGATCGGAAGACACAGCTGGTAAGCCCAAAGTCCGGCTACAAGCTGGTTGTGATTCAGTGCCGTATGATCAATGGGCAGAAAAGCAAGCAGACTTTCTGGCTTGCCGCGAAAGACGGAAACAATGCCCTGGCGGATCAGCAGGGTGAATCCTATGCACCGATTGGATACGATTTGGAAGGTGCGCCTATCCAGAGTAAACCGCTTCTGCCTGGGGCGAAAACGGATTTCCCCATTCTTTTTAGTGTTCCGCAAAGCATTGAGCTGAAAGATTTAGTCTTCACACTGCGCAACAACGATTTCTCCCAAAAAGGAAACGATGTGCGTGTTTCGCTGACTCCCGCATTACCATGAAATACCCTCTTCTTATCTCGCCTCTCTCCGTACTTTTTGCTCTTACCCTATTGCCTGCGATTCCGTGCGCTGCAAAAGATGCTGTCCCGCCCGCCCTGCCGCCACCGGTGCAGCAGAAGCCGGAAGCGGGCGGCACTTATCAGGATTCAAAGGGCGGGATGCATCCCTGGAGTATCGGGCAGGCGCATATTTTGACCTGGGACAAAGTCCCTTACCTGCCGGTTGGCGCGACCTTTACTCCGCAGTCGTGGGCTGGAAGTGGCTCTGAGGAAGATTGGGCGAAGGACGCGCTCGCCCTCGGTGTTTTGAGTAAGCGTGGTGTCCGGGAAGTAACGCTTTCTGCGGGGACAAAAGGTCTCACTCACATTCCTGTTGCCGCCGTGCAGCGAGTGCTGGACTATCTGGATGCGAACAACTTCCGATACGGTTTGGAAATCGCTGATTTTCCAAAAGATCCGCTCGTCGGGTACATCGTCAAGCCTTCGGTTTATCGGAATGCTGCCGCACCCGGTTCGGGACCAGTTGAGTTCCGGCATATCCCCAATCTGGCGGGTGGCTTCTACGTACTTGTGTCTCCTCATGATGGTGAAATTGAAGAAACCGGACGGGCACAGCTGATGGACTCGGAGACGGCCTTGGCTGCGCCTAAGGTGAGGACTTCCGGCGATGTGCTGCTGCTGTACCCGGAGCGGCTCTACTTGGCAGGTACTCCGGAGAGCCACCTGCCGGACTTGTGGCAGGGTTACGACGAGTACCGGGACCGTGTCCTGGCATTCTTCAGCCGGGTCAAATTAGGCCCCGGATTTCGTTTCTTTCTGGACCCACTGACGGAAGAGGTTGGCTTCGGTGGGGAAGTAGATAATGTCATCCCGACGACGGATGGCTACCGGTTGGACTTCGAGGCGTGGCTCAACCAAAAATATAATCACAATGTCGATGATTTAAATCGGGGGTGGGGGATCATGGATAAAAACCTCCCCGATTTCACGGTTGCCGCCCGCTGCGTCCCACTCTGGGCTGGGGCGAAAGGTGTTCCCGCTGTCTACGACCCAGTCAAAAAAGCGACTTATATGGTTCTCAACAAGCCGCGTATCGGGGGACACCTCTGGGAAGATATCCGAGCATTTCGAATGGAATCTGTACGCGGCTACATGAATGCTATGGCCGATGTCCTGAAAAAAGGTGTTGCCAATGTCCCCGTGGTCTATCAATGGAGCGGGCGCAGTGCCTTGCTGACAAGCAGTGACGTGCGCAGCGGCTTTGACGGCATCAGCATGCCGGCGTCGGCCTCTGGTGCCTATGCCTTTGCACAGGCTGAAGAAAACCCCCGGACCACCTGGCTGATCGGGACAGACAGCGGGGCGGTGGATGCCGCGTCCGGAGACTGGGACGCACTGAAAACTCTTGGCGCACGCGGGTTTTTCGCCCCGGCAGAAACCCCGGAAGCCGCCCGCCGCCTGGGCGAATATGGCTCTACGCTTTCCTTTGAGGCCGCGGACCTTAATACCCGTCCGCTCACCCTTGCGTATCCGGCGGGCGCCAATGATTTGCAGGCGGAAGTTCGGCGGCTCAGCAGCGGTGTCTGGTGGCTGCCTTCCTACCGCGTCGGCGCGATCTTCGGATCGGGAGGGGCTTTCACGCTCGGTCCATTGCTGCGGGGATACCGGTTAGCCGATCCGGATGGTGGGCCGACGCGCTTCGTCGTCTGGTCCCCGCGCGGAGCGATGACCCAGGCCCGGCTGCCGTTTGCCAAAAGTGCAAAGCCGCTAGTCACCGATGCCCGCGGGGTGCCGCTAATAATCGAGCACAAAAAAGGAACCTATAACATTCCTGTCGGAGCCGATCCGATCGTTATCAGCAACGTCACAAGCATTCCTCTGCCGCTCGATGCCGCCGAAGCCGCCGAGAAGGAAGCTCTGCGGCTGCTGAAGCTGGCCAAAGAGCAGGGGCTATCCATTGACCTAATGCAGGAGCGGCTGTTTTATGCCCAGAAAACCCTGGAAGATACGCCCGAAAACTCTGATCTGCGTTATAACACTTTAGCACGCGCAATCGCGGAAATCTCTTATGCCCTGCAGCCTTATGTCTGGATCGAGGGAGAGAATGCCTCTGCGTACACCTTCGACTCAATTGTTTCCGACTCTGAGTCATCCGGAGGATCGTATCTTTCATTGGATACAATACGCCAGCCGCCTTCCTCTGGGACGGACACAGAAAGTGGCTATCATGCCGAGTACAAGTTTTCTGTGAACACAGCGAATTCGTTCGCCGTCTGGATTTCTTCGTCGCCCATTCTCCGCTCGTCGCCGTTTACCTGGCGAATTGACAATGGCGGGGAAAACGAAAGCCAGGATGTCGAGACCGAGGGCAATGTCTATGCCGGAAAGTTTGTCTGGAGTCACCTCGGGGATGCGGCATTGACTCGCGGGCCACATACGCTCACGATAACCGTCACCGGCCCGCGCCGCCGTGACAATCGTTATCAGCTCTCTGTGGATGCCTTCTGCCTCAGCCGCGTGCCATTCCACCCAGATGGGGCAAACCTTCCTGCCATCGAGTTTTTGCCTCCGCCACCGGAAGACAAAAACAAGAAGGGCAAAAAGAAGCCTTAGCTTTTGGTGCTTCGGTCTAAAACATGGCCGCGAAGCAGTCTCGGCGTTTCCGTCTCTACCGAGGATCGGCCAAACAGCAGATCCAGTGTCCAGCCGGAAACCACACGCGCCTTGCGGCTCCAATGCGGGATTTTGACCAAGTAGACCGTGCGCCACAGAAACCAGGCCAAAAATCCGGAGAACCTGAGCCACTTGATCTGCGCCACGGCAACATGATCGCCCAGCACGATGAACTCTCCGAGGCTCCGAAAGAGGAACGGCTGAGGCTCCTCTCCGCGCAGCACGGCGAGAACATTCCGCGCCAGTTTCTTTGCTTCTCGTTCCGCGTTTTGTGCCGTCCCTTTGTAGGGGCGGCCCTCCTCAAGTAAATTGGGAATTGAAGCGCAGTCGCCCATCGCCCAGACCCCGGGAATTTCCTTGATAGCCATCGTTGGCTCGACCAGAATTGCGCCTCGCCTATCCTTTCGGCAGTCTAGCATCTGAGTCAGTGGTGACGGCATCACACCCGCCGACCAGAGGAGCGAACGAGTTGGTATGATCTCCCCTTTGCTGAGCGTGATCGCATTCTCGTTGGCGTTCTCAATCTTCTGTCCTAGGCGAATCTCGATGCCGCGCTTTTTCAGCTGCCGCAAAGCGTATTTTGCAAGGGATGCATCGATGGTCGGGAGTATCTTCTCGGCCATGTCGATCAGCACTACCCGTATCTCATCCGGTCGTATTTGAGAGTAGGCGCGGGCGGCGTCTTTCATCAGGTCACGAATCGCTCCGGCTGCTTCCACACCCGTGTACCCAGCTCCGACGACTGCCACGGTTAGCAATGCTTGCCGGGCAGTCGTGTCAGTCTCTTCATTTGCCTGCTCGAGTGCCGCCATCAGATGGTTTCGCAGCAGAGAAGCGTCATCCAGCGACTTCAGTGTAAACGCCAGTTTTTCGATCTCCGTCTGTCCGAAAAACGATGACGTACTGCCAAGGCTCAAGATCAGATGATCCGCCTGCAGGGTCTCTGTTTCATCATTTAATGGCCTTCGATAAGTTACCGTTTTTGCCTTGACATCTATCGCCGTGACTTCCCCCATAATAAAACGGGTCTTCTTCAGAAACGCCCGCAGCGGAGAGACAACATCGCCCTCGTCAAGCATTCCAGCCAGTGTTTCGGTCAGGAATGGAGTAAACAGCAGGAAGTTGTCCCGGCTGACCAGCGTGACTTCGATGTCGTCTCGCGGTACCGCAATCTTTTCTAAAGTCTGCGCTAATTTTAAGCCGCTGAAGCCGCCACCGACGATAATAATCTGTTTCTTAGCCATAGTTAATATTACCCAAATACACCTCCTGACAATCACTTATTCTGCCTTGACATACATGAGATTGCGATGTATAATTGACAGATGAACGAAGATCAGGAATTGAAAAAAGGCAGTACGCCGATCTTAATCCTCTCGGTCCTGTCGAATGGCTCAAATCATGGCTATGCGATTGCCCGTGAGATTCAGCGCCTCAGTGCCGACGCCCTCAAAGTCGGCGAAGGGGCTTTGTATCCCACGCTGCGTATTCTGGAGCGCGACGGCCTGGTGGAAAGCACCTGGGAAATTCAGCCCAGCGGCCCTTCCCGGCGTATCTACACGCTGACGGAGGCTGGTCACGCCAAACTCGCCGCGTCGCGCCGCTCCTGGCAGCGGTTTTCGAGCGCGGTTAACGCCGTTCTCGGTACAAATTCGGAAAATGGTTCGGGAGGAGTAATCCATGTCCAGTCCGCCTGATACTAGTCGTATGGAAGAATGGTTCCAGCAGTATGAACCCACCCCGCAGCAAGCGCCCACCCTCCCGAGACGGGAGGGTGGGCGGGAAGGCAGTCGCAAAGTTTGTCTTCTTGATGCCGCCTTTTTAAAGAGACGCTTGCCAAGACCAACAAGCCCCTTGTCCACCACCGCTCCACCCTCCCGTCTCGGGAGGGTCGCAGCTTGCTGCGGGGTGGGTTCCTACGGCCGACTCGGCGTCGTCCCGAAGCTGCCCGGATGCTACAGCCCTGTGATACCCACCATCGCCAAAATGACGACCCAGTAGACGATTCCAAGTACCAGTAACCGATCGGGTTGCCGGTGCCGACACTGGTCGAAGCTAGGGCGTTCTTTCCCAAACCGAAACCATTATCCACCCTCAAGCGGCAGTGCCGCCGACAGCAGGTCGGCACGCTGACGCTGAGCGGGATAGGACGAACGCCCCACGGCGACCGTGCAGGGGTGGGGGAATGTGGCGACCAGCTCTGAGAGGCGGCTTTGGAGGCGGCCTACGACCGTTTCACGCGTGGCTCCCGTATGAGGCAGCAGCGTGATGAACTCGTGCTCCTCGAAGCGAGCGACCAGATCGGAGCGGCGCATACAGTCTTTGACGGTGTCGGCGATCTTGGCAAACAGTGCAGCTTCTAGCAGCTCCACTCCAACCTGGACCCGTATGATTGACAACTCCAGTTGGTGACGCTTAGCACGGGATAGCTCTTCATCCAGGCGATCGTCGAAATACTTTCGGGTGAATAGGCCAGTCACAGAATCGATTACGGTAGGGGCCGTCTCCGCCGCCTCCTGCGCGACTACTTCCGGGCCATGCGCGGCGTGGCGCCGCCGCTGACGCTCATACTGCAGCGCGGCCTCACGGACGGCATCGCTGCGGAACATCTGCTGCAGCTTCCGGGCGGAATTTTTGAGAATGTGGGAAACGTAGTTGTTGGAGACGCCCAAAGCGCGGGCAATGTCGGTCTGGCTCTGATCCTGATAATAGAAAGAGTACAGGACTTTCTGCTCGATCTCTTTGAGCCGCAACAAAGCCGCTTCAAGAACCACTTTATCTTCGATCGGAAGCTCTGTGCGGGAGGCTTCCGTGTTACTTTCGGCGATCTGTACCCGCGCCGTCCCATTTTCCTGCGCTTCGTCGAGGGATTGTACTGAGAAGATGGCGCGCGTGGAGCGGATCCGCGCTACTTCCGACTCGTTCAGGCCAAGGGATGTTGCGACCTCGCTGTCCGACGGTTCTCTGCCTAACTCCTGCGTCAGGGAATCTGCCTCGCGGCGGACTTTCTGAGCCATCTCTTGAAGCCATGCTGGCTCTTTGATGATCTGGCTGCGGTCTCGCAGGAAGTGCCGCAGATGGCCGTCGATGTGGTGGGTGGCGTAGGTAATCAGCTTCACCCCGCGGGTGGGGTCATATTGGTCGATCCCGTGGATCAACCCTAGAAAGCCTTCTTGAACCAGGTCTTCCAGAGGCACCGAGGACGTGAAGAAATGTCGCGCCTGCTTCTGCACCAGCGGGCGGAACTGGATGACCAGCGCGTCGCGGGCGGCGGCGGCCCCGGGGCCGCCGCTTTTGTATTCCGTCAGCAGGCGTCGCGCACGGGCCTCATCGTCCAAACGCCCCGGCCCACGTCGATCGCTACCATCCCAGCCGACGGTTGCCCCGACGGCGTTCGTTGTCTCTGCCATGCATACTCCACGCCCCGCCGCAGTTCCGGTCGATCCGGGGGCGGGGCGGGGCCTTTAGTGAATTGAGCTAACCAGCTTGAAGATCGGAGACATGACGGACACGGCAATAAAGCCGACGAGCACTCCCATAAAAACGATTAGGAGCGGCTCGATCATGGAGGTCAGTCCTTTGACCATAGCATCTACCTCGTCATCGTAAAAGTCAGCGACTTTACAAAGCATCTCGGAGAGACGCCCCGTTTCTTCCCCAACATCTACCATGTGCGTCACCATCGCCGGGAATAGGCCGCAGGCTGCCAGTGGCTGGCTGATCTTTGCCCCTTCCCGAATAGAGGTACGCGCATTGACGATCGCTTCCGCCAAAATTGCGTTGCCGGACGTCTCTCCGATAATCTCCAGAGAGCGCATCATCGGGACGCCTGAAGAGATAAGTGTGCCGAAGGTTCGGGCAAAGCGCGAGATGCTGAGTTTCAGGGCCAGATCGCCGAAGATCGGGACTTTGAGCTTCAGCTTATCGACATTGTAGTTGCCTTTAGGCGTCTTGGCATATTGCTTAAACGCAATAATCGAGCCAATAATAATAATTAGCGCGATCCACCAATACTGCTGCAGCCAATCCCCGACGGCGAAGAGTGCCAGCGTTACCGGCGGCATTTCGACATTCATTGAGAGAAATATCTCTTTGAATCGCGGCAGAACAAACATGAACAAGGCAAGCACCATGATGCCCGCGAAATTTAGGACAATCATCGGGTACATCATCGCCGATTTGATCTTGCCCTTTATTTCCATTTCCTTTTCGAGGAATCCTGCAAGCCGGTCCAAAATCACATCAAGAATACCGCCAATTTCTGCCGCACGGATCATATTGACATAAAGCTTGGAGAATGCATTCGGATGCTTTGATATGGCATCCGTAAGCGAGAGACCGCCTTTGACATCTTTCCGAGTCGAATTGATGACCATTTTCATGGCATCTTCTTTGGTCTGGCTCTCAAGAATGTCCAAACACTTGATGATTGGGATACCTGCATCGATCATCGTCGCGAACTGCCGCGAAAAGACTACGAGTGTCTGCAGCTTGATCTTTTGAGCTTTGCCGCCGGAAAGCTGCATTTTCAGACCGGCTTTTGCTTCGCCCAGCGAGATCACGTGAAACTGCTGATCCTGGAGCTTTGCCAGCACGACCTGCTCATTATCTGCCTCAACTTTATTTTTTACGATCCGGCCGGATGGATCTACTGCTTCATAAACAAATGTCGCCACAAGAATACCTCCCGCGCACTCTTCTGCGCCGTCTTCATTATCGGCAGTTTCGGCGAAGAGCTTTAGGGAGAAAATATTTGGAGTGAATCTCTGCGGGTGTCATTCCCCGGTGCTTGCACCGTTACCGGTTTTGGCATACTCGGCTCTTTCAGGAGCCGAGACTCTGTAGGGTCGGCTCTCAGGCCGACAATCCTGTAGATACCCCGCAGCTTGCTGCGCGAGAGTTTTCATTACTCGAAATGGCCCGGCGAATCCATTATGATTCGCCGGGCCACTTTGCAATTGTGCTTCCTAGTTACTAAATAGACTGATTGGGATCCGTTGCGACTTACGCGTGCCCCTCATCTACCAGCCACCAAAGCCCCGATTCCAAATTTCGAAAAACACGTACATACTTCAATCCACAGAGTCGCTCGACTAATGTCGCCACATCCACCCGCTCAGTCAGAACCGCCATCCGCCCGGCATAGGTTGCAAGCTGCGCGATCAACGGCTCCATCGCCATGAAGAAGGCCGCGTCGATCGTTTCCACGCCGCGCAGATCGAGAAAAACAGTGCGTGGCTTGCCGCGCAGGGCCGTTTCCAGCCGCGTGATAATTCGCTCGGTATCGATGACTGTCAGCATGCCCTCGACCTCAAAAAACGGCTGCCCGTAGAGTGCTTTCTGCCGGATGATCGCGGATGTTACGGGAGTGGGGGAGAAGTCCAGCAATGGTGCGTACCCGGAGGACACTTCCGAACGAATGCCAGACGGCCGCTCGCCCTGAGCCTGGAACTCCCAGCGGCGTTTGTTCCAAATCTCGACTTCGTCTCCTTTACCGATTACCGTCGCCTCGCCAGTCTGATGCAGCTCTGCAAACTCGCGCAGCGCACTGGGGATGACGAACCGGCCTGTCCGGTCCCGGATGCTGCACTCGACATAGCCGTGGGCTGCCGTCGCGCCGGGAAGCATCTCAGGCCGCGACACGGCGATTAGATTCCCACCGGGGCAGCCAGCCAGCACAAAAGGATTGCCGAGCCGTTCCAAAAAGCGGCTTGGCATGACGATGCGGCCCTTGCCGTCAATATTATAGGTGTAAATTCCGCTAAACATAGATGTCCCACTGGAAACTCCGTGCGGGAATACTATACCCAACTTCGGCACCAAGTATGTCACTTTGTGGCACAGGGCGGCACGATTATTTGTTAGACCCTGGCAGTGGGAGGGGTAAAAGTGCACATCTCAATAACTCAAGGAGCAGGTAACCCATGAATCCGTCCCCGATGGCACAAACAGAAACGAGCCTGGTCGAAATGCTCGGCACCTTTCTCCAGGTTTCCGCACCCTATGCCCCGGAAAACATCACACTGCGGGACGCCGCTGCGCGCTTTTATGCCTGGGCGCGTCGTCAGCCGGTCGTACGCCTGAACCGCGTCTACGATCACCTGGCGACCGGCACGCTTGATCCGCAGTGGGAAGAATTAGAATGGGAAGGTGTCCACTAACGTTTCAGTTTCTTCTTCAACGTTTCCGTTTTTTCTTCAACGCACCCCCGACCACTCGTGCCGCACTCACTCCCGACGCCCCGAATACGCCGCCGCCGGGATGGGTGCTGGCTCCAGTTAAAAATAGACCAGGGATAGCCGTTTTATACTCGGACAGTTCCGGCAGAGGGCGAAATGAGAACATCTGGTCCAGCGACATCTCAAGGTGCATGACATTGCCTCGAAGCAAACCTAAAGTCCGCTCCAGGTCCAGCGGCGTCTGAATAAAGCGGCTCTCGATAGCCCCGCGCATATTTGGGGCATACGTGTAGAGAGTCTCGCAGATCGAATCGGCGACCTCCTCCCGAGTGTCGTCCCACGAGCGTCCGTCGGCACGGTCGTAGGGAAAATACTGGGACCAGAGCTGAACTGTGTGCTTTCCCGGCGGAGCTAGCGTACTGTCCAGGGCAGAAAATGTCATAGCGAGTACGGGTGGCTTTCGGGAAGGATTCCCACCGGCATAGTCTGCGTAAGCATCGGTTAAAAACTCCGGGGTGGGGCAAAGCAGCTGCATGCTCTGATGCACCTCGTGCGGCTGACCCGCTCCGTAATCCGGCAGCTCGGACGCCGCGCATCGGACGGTCATGCCAAAGCCGTTTCCAACATTCAGCGCCGCCAAGCGCTGCCCCAAATCTCCCGGCAGATCCTCCGGCGACAGCAGCTTTTGGAACGTCGTGAGCACATGACAAGCCGAGACGACGGCAGGGGCGAAATAGGTTTGCCCACCCACCACGACACCCTTTGCCGCTCCGTTTTCCATCCAAATGCGCTCCGCGGGGGCATCTGTCAGCACGGTGCCACCCAGCGCTTCAAACGCCCTTCGCAGGGCGACCGTCAGCATGCCGGATCCGCCCTTCGCCCGCTTTGCGCCGGTCTCGTGTACGGCTCCCCACCAGGCAGCGAATGGCCCTGTCCCCGGCTCGTTCGGGGCCGGACCGGACTGCGCCGCCAGCCAGCCCATGGCAGCCCGCATCTCCGCGCTCTCAAATGTTTCTTTGATCAATCGTCCGTAGCTGGAAAGAATCAGGCGCAGGGCATCCGACGTATTCCGCCCTGGCGACTTCGCGAAAATGACGTGCCGCCCAAAATTTGCCATCGTCGGGGGCTTCTGGAATGCCTCAAATACACCGCGGGTGACCGGCAGCCAGCGGGCGACAAACTCTTCGTAGGCAGCCGCATCGCGCGGCGATACCTGGGCAATACTCTCGCAGGTTTTGCGCAGATCTCGGTGGAAACAGATCGCCTTGCCACCCGGCAGGGGCAGGGCAGCCCAGGGGTCCATTTCGATATATTCCAGCCCGTATCGCTCCAGCTCCAGGTCTGCGATAATCGGTGTCCGGTGGATCATCAGATGTACCGATGAGCCAACATCAATTTTGTATCCCGGCCAGATCTCCTCCGTGCAGACAGCCCCGCCGACTACCGGCCGACGCTCCAATACTAAGACTTTATAACCCGCCTTCGCGAGGTAGCAGGCACAGACCAGGCCGTTATGTCCGGCCCCGATCACGATTGCATCATAGGTTGTTTCTGACATCTTCTTTTACACGCTCTTTCCACAGGATTATAATACCTCATGGTATACTATGGAAAGATTGGTGAGAAGGAAGATTAGGACCATGCCGCGGAAGACCATGCCGCGAACGGCACGGCCAATCGGCGCAGACGCCGAGAACTCCCGCTTCGTGGGACTAAGATATGCCAGCAGGGATGCGCAGATCTAGGCAGGGAGGGTGCTCCAATGGGAGATTATCAGTAGACTTTTCGTCATTTTGTGTGGGCGACACGCAAGTGTGAGCCATTTGCTACGAGCGTGATGGAGCAGTTCTTGTACTGCTATATACGGCAGCGTTGTTCGGACCTGCGCGTGACAATTTATGCGCTAAATGGAATGTCTGACCATGTTCATCCCGTAGTAAGCTTACCGGCCGTTCTGTCGCCCGTGAATTTCATGAACGAGATCAAAGGCGCTTCCGCACATTTTATCAGCCATCTGCCCGAAGTGTTGTCAATCACGGATTGCCTTTACTGGTGACTTGGAAAGACTATCAGGCGTAGCCAAGTATGTCGATCACCAAAAAGAGCACCATGCCGTCGGTTCGCTTTCTCGAAATATAGAATACACCACCGATTGGGAAGCCCACTCCGAGTCCCGCGAAGCGGGAGTTCTCGGCGTCCGCGCCGATTAGCCGTGCCGTTCACGGCATGGTCCTTTCGGGCATGGTCCTAGCTTTTTCGTCATTCTCATCCTGAATCCTATGCAAGCTCCTCTCACATTCGACCGACCCTGGCTCCTCCTCCTGATCCCTCTCGTGCTCGCTGCTTTCTGGTGGCTGGGGCGGCATTCTTATGCAGGTCTCAATCCTGGTACGGCGCGACTGGCACTGGGTGTCCGCTGCCTCCTGGCCACGCTGCTCCTCTGCGCGATTGCGGGTATTCACACCGTGCAGCGATCAGACAAGCTGGCGACGATCTTCCTGCTCGATGTTTCTAAATCTGTACGTCCCGATCAGCAGGCCGCAGGGCGGGAGTATGTTACAAAAGCTCTTGGCGGCAAGCGCACGGGGGATCAGGGTGGGGTGGTCGAGTTTGGGCGAACAGCCACCGTAGATGAGGCTCCCTCCGAAACCATGCAGTCACTGGAGCAGGGCAAAGCCTCCGTCGCGGGTGATGCCACGAATTTGGCGGACGCACTGAGGCTGGCGCAGTCTTCGTTTCCAACTGGAATGGGCCGGAAAATCGTCGTACTTTCCGATGGCAACGAGAATGTCGGGGAAGCGGAAAGCGAGATAGATGGCCTGCGGGCGTCTGGGGTTCGGGTAGATATCGCACCCACTGCTCTAGAGCAGGAACAAAACGGCACCCCGGTCGGCGAAGCGATGGTGGATAACGTTACCCTGCCGACCCATGCTCGGCAGGATGCCCCGTTCAGTCTGAAGGTTGTCGTTTCCAGCACCGTTTCGCAGGCGGGGAGCTTAACCCTCACCCGCGATGGACAGCCGCTTGGGACACAGGCCGTGCAGCTTAAGGCCGGAAAAAATGCGTTCACATTCCCCCAAAAAGTCCACGAAGCAGGGTTTCACAAATATGATGCCGTTTTGACAGCGCCGAATGACACCGTCGCAGAAAACAATCATGGGTACGGTTATGTCGCTATTCAGGGTCGTCCACGGGTTTTGTATGTTACGGATAAGATGGACTCATCCCTTGGTACGATCAAAAATGCACTGTCGGCGCAGCAGATCGACATGAATATCCAGACCCCTGGGGGTATTCCAGCGAGCGTTGCCGCTCTGGCCTCTTATGACGCCGTTGTGCTGTCTGATGTCCCTGCCGAGGAGGTGGGACCTGCCCAGATGAGTGCTTTGGAAGCGGCTACCAAAGAATTCGGAGTCGGCCTCGGTATGATCGGTGGTCCAAATTCCTACGCCGCCGGGCAGTACACCGGAACGCCTATTGAAGCGGCTCTGCCGGTTAAGATGGATATCAAAGATAAGAAGCGCTTTCCAACCGTCGCTGTGGCCCTGGTGATCGAAGATCTGGAAGAGCCGGGCAATGTTAATATGTCGATTGAAGCCGCCAAAGCGACGGTAGATTTACTGGATCCGCAGGACCAGATTGGGGTCGAAGACTGCAACGGGACCTGGCGGATTCCGATGCAGTATGTCACCGACCGAGCCAAAATCAAGAGCATGATGGCGACTCTGACCGACATGAACGACCCTCCGATGTACGATCCGTATATCATGGAAGCCGCTCGTGTTTTGGGCAGCACGAATGCCCAGATCAAGCATATTATCTTCCTGGGAGACGGGGACGCGATCAGCGAGTCGGGGCAAAACTCCGCCAGTCTGCAAAAGCTGCGGAGTATGGGGGTCACGCTTTCGACAGTTGCCACCGGGGCGGATGCCCAGGGGGCACAGTTCTTGGCATCGCTGGCCTCTATTGGCGGCGGGACGGCCTATGTCGCGGAAAAGTCGGAAGATCTGCCGCGACTGCTTCTCAAAGATCAGCAGTCGGTCAGCAAGCTGCGGATTATTGAAGAGCCGTTTCGCGCACAGCCCATTCCCAATGATGAAGTGATCGGCGGTATTGACTGGGGCAGCCAGCCCGCCCTGCTGGGCTACAACGTGAGCGCCGCAAAGGCGGGGGCGACCGTCGCTCTGACTGCAACCGATCATCGCGACCCCATCTTTGCTTACTGGCGCTACGGCCTTGGGCGGTCGTTTGCGTTTACCAGCGATGACCGCCCGCACTGGGCCATTCACTGGCTGAACTGGCCCGGCTACTCCCGATTCTGGTCACAGGCCCTGCGCTGGTCCCTGCGCCAGAACACGGCGGCGGATTTTCAAAGCACCCTCGAGAATGAAAATGGCAAGGGCCATCTGGTCGTGGATGCCTTTACCGCCGCCGGCGGCTTTGTTAACCAGGCCAGCATCACGGCCAGCGTGGTCGCCCCTGATCTTTCTTTGAAGCCTGTCACCCTCGCGCAGACCGGACCGGGACGCTACGAAGGCGTTTTTGATGCCGACCAGACCGGGCCTTACCTGGTGAATGTTCATCGAGGTCAGCCGACCCCCGGCGGACCGGCACCGCCGTCCCAGACGGTGAGCCTCGTCGTGCCTTACTCGCCGGAATATCGGACACTCGGCCCGAACCTGCCGCTTCTGACCCGTCTTGCCGAGAATACTGGCGGCAAAATTCAGACTGATCCCACGCGCATCTTCCGTGATGCCAAATCCTGGGTCGTCGGAGTGCGTGACATCGGCCCGCTGCTTTTGCTGGTGTGTGCGCTGCTTTTTCTGACCGATGTCGCGATCCGGAGGCTGATTATCCGTCCCTCCCGGGTTCGGGAGAGCGTTACGCAGGGAGCACAGAGTGTGGGTGCCAGAGTTGCTGCCCTGCGTGACACTTCGGCCCGCACCGCCCAGGTGCCGTCGACACCGCAGATGAACCGGCTGCTCGAGCGCAAAACCGCTGCGCGAATCAACAGCCCTGAAGAGTCGGCGACGACCACTGCGCAGCTGCTCAACCGCCGCGCGTCGCGGGTAGAAGACGCGGAGGATGATCCGTTTCCCTATGTCGTTTCCCTGCCGCCCAAAGCAAAGCCCCCAGCGGTGAAGCCAGGGGCTGAGGCCTCCGCAGAAGAGGACTACACAAACCGCCTTTTGGAAGCGAAGCGGCGGGCGAAAGACAAAGAGGCTTAGCGGTTAGACCACTTCCCCCTGGACGTCGGTCGCCCCCTCCGACATGAGGATCTGCTGGACACGCCCGGCGTTTATCCCCTCTACGTGGACACCGACCAGAATGCCCCCGGTGGAAAGATCCGTCTCGTACTGCGTGGCTCGGTCCTTGGGAATACCGGCTCCGATCAGCCCGCCGATCAGCCCGCCACCCAGCCCGCCCACACCGGCTCCGGCTAGGGCTGCAGCCAGTGGTCCCGCAACCAGAGGGGCCGCCAGGCCGCCAGTCGCCGCGATCGCCACGACGCTGCCAGTTGCAGTCACCGCCGCTACGATTGCGCCCAGCGTTCCCCCGATCCCGGCTCCAACACCCGCGCCCTCGGTGGCCTTGCTGCCGGTATCGACAGCAAATTCCCGCGCACGGGTCTGATCATGCATCATGATACTGATGTCATTTTGTGAGTAGCCCTCGCCCTGCAAATCGGCTACGGCACGCTCGGCGGAAACACGGTCACGGAACATTCCGGTAATTAAATCTGACATTTGGCAGCTCTCTTTCTGACCGTCTGTGGTCATCGTAACTCTCTGTCAGCCGGTATTTACCCGCGATTTTCGAGAAAGAAACGTGCTGCTTAATACCCTTTCACCAGCCGCTGGAAGTTTTCCCGGTCAACCGCCCGTGTTGCTGCTTCTTCAAATGTCACCTGGCCGCTGCGATGCAGGTCGGCCAGTACTCGATCCATCGCCTGCATTCCGTACTGATGGCCGGTCTCGATGACTGAGTAGATTTGGTAGCTTTTTCCCTCGCGAATCAAATTTCGGAGCGCACTGGTCGCGACCATGATCTCGATCGCCGCCACGCGGCCACCACCGATCTTTGGCAGCAGCTGCTGGGAGACCACCGCTTCAATACTGGTGGAAAGCTGAACTCGAATCTGTTCCTGCTGATGCGCAGGGAAGACATCTACGATACGGTCGATCGTTGCCGGGGCCGAGCGGGTGTGCAGGGTGGCGAACACCAAGTGCCCTGTCTCTGCGAGTGTGATCGCAGCGGAGATTGTTTCCAAGTCGCGCATTTCGCCGACAAGTATGACATCCGGATCTTCGCGAAGCGATGCCCGCAGGGCATTCGTAAACGAGTCCGTATCTGTGCCGAGCTCCCGCTGGTTGACCATGCTCTTCTTGTGGTTGTGCAGGTATTCAATCGGGTCTTCGATGGTCAGAATATGCGCTTCACGCTCTGAGTTGATGATGTCGATCAAGGAAGCGATGGTCGTCGATTTCCCCGAGCCGGTTGGGCCGGTAACGAGTACCAGGCCAGAATGTTTCTGCGTGAAGCTTCTCATGACCGCTGGCAGCTTCAGCTGCTCCATGCTCGGGACAACGTTCGGAATGACACGCATCGCGCAGCCGACCGACGACCGCTGCCGGTAGACGTTGAAGCGAAATCTTCCCACGCCTTTGACCCCGTAGGAGAAGTCCAATTCATGGGTGCGCTCAAACTTCTCGATCTGCGAGTTATTGAGAATATCGAAGACGATGCGCTGTGTATCCCGCTCCTGCGCAAGCTCGAAGGGCAGAGGGACCAGTTTGCCGTCCTTCCGCACCATTGGGGCGCGTCCGACGGAAAGGTGCAGGTCGGATGCTCCTGACTGCACCGTCAGCCGAAGCAGCTCATCGATATGGACATCCGCCAGTTCGCGCTCCTCGCCGCCGGCAACGGTACGAGAAGCCATCAAATCGAAGTCGTCACCCTCGCCGCCGCTCATGAAGTCTTTGGTGGAGAGCTTCGTCTGTACACTGGAAGCATCGCTGAGGGCACTCAGAGAGCTGCCACCCATGTTCATCGCCGCCGGTGACTCATCGTCATCGGCAGTGCCGCCGATCGTGAACTTGTTACGTAGAATGCCTTCGGGAGTCACCTCGGGCTGGGAATACCTCGCGGCGGCTTTTCGGTCTTCTTTGACAAATGGCAGCACCGTTTCCCCGATCGCCTTTGCTTTTGACTCGGCCTCCTCTGCTTCCGCCCGCGCCGCCAGCAGAAGATCTACGCTGTCGAAGGTGTCCGCTACCCGGGCGGAAAAGCTGTCCATCTCGTCTTCCGGAGGCGCGGCGACTTTTGCTGTTCCCGGGCGTCCGTTTTTGTGCGCAGTGAGCGGCAGCAGATCTTCATTATTCATGATCATTGAAATATTTCCTCATGCGGCTAAAAAGCCAATGCACTCAGGCCCTGCTCCATCTCCGACCGACAGGTAAGGACAATTCCCTCCAGGGCTTCCGGACGAATGCGCAGCGGCAGCATTGATTCCCGGCAGGATGCCAGTAGTTCTTCCAGAGTGACGGGAGCATCTCCCGAAGGAGTGTCTTCCAGAAAGTGTGCGATTTCGTTCGCCAGCGCCACCGCTGCCGTCAGCTTTGGGCTAATCGTCGCCGCCCGGGGCGTGTGATGATAGGCAATCGATTCGCAGAGTGTGGGCGGCAGGTTCCATCGCTGCGCCTGCGAAGCCCCAATCTGGGCATGTCCGATGGGCATCACCTCTGCCTCGATGACGTAGTAGCGGACATTCTGGACACGAGCCATCTGCATCAGCGAGACGAAAAGTCCGTGGCGGCAATGGTCGAGTGCCAGCTTTCCAATATCGTGCAAAAGGCCTGCCGTGTAAGCCTGATCCACTCCGACCGTCTCCCTAGCCGTGGCAGGAAGTGCGCCGATGACGATCCGTGCGCACTGCGCCGTATCTACTGAGTGGCGCCATAGGGAGCGCCGTGCGAGGGCAGGCGCATCGCCGCGTCCCAGAAACTGGTTGAAGCCTGTGATCGCTACCGCCATGTCTCGCAGGGTTTTGATGCCTAGAAAGACCACGGCTTCGTGCAGACTGGAGATCTGACCCGCCAGGCTGTAGTAGTTCGAGTTCGCCAGTGCCAGCACTCGTGCTGCTAGAGCCGGGTCGATCCCGATCAGCCTTTCCAAATCGACTGCGGTCGCTTTCGGATTCGCCGTCAGCTGGCCGATACGAAACACCACCTGCGGCAGGGGAAGGGGATCGCCGGAATCGGCAAGAATCTGCTCTAGGCTGTCCAGCATGGTTGGTTCGGTCGTGGGGAAGTGCATTTGTATTACCCTGCGTAGATCACGCGTAAAGACTCTTCAAGCGTTGTGATGCCGAGCAAAATCTTCTCCATCGCATCGTCTTTTAATGTTCGCATCCCGGCCTCGATCGCCGCCTCTCGAATAGCGTATGACGAGCCGCGGGCGAGAATCAGCTCCCGGACTTTATCGTTGACCGGCATCAGCTCGTACACTCCGACGCGGCCCTTATAGCCGGTGCCTTTGCAGTGGTCGCAGCCTCTGCCGCGGTAGAAAGTTACCTCGCTTTTGTCCAGAATATCCAAATTCATGCCGATCCGCTTGATTGCATCTTTCGGCGGCGAATACGGCTCTTTGCACTTGACGCAGACTGTCCGCAGCAGGCGCTGGGCCAGAACTCCGGCGATGGACGACGCGATCAAGAAGCTCTCGACCCCCATATCCAGCAGTCGTGCGACCGAGCCGGGGGCATCGTTGGTGTGCAGTGTCGACAGCACGAGATGCCCGGTCAGAGCCGCCTCGATGGCGATCATGGCCGTCTCCTGGTCGCGCATCTCGCCAACCATGATAATGTTCGGATCCTGCCGCAGCATGGATCGCAGCCCGGCGGCAAAGGTCATACCCGCCCGGTTATTTACCATGCTCTGCGTGATCCCCGACAGCTCGTACTCCACGGGGTCTTCGATAGTTAAAATATTTTTCTCGCCGGAGTTCAGTTTTGCCAGCACCGAATAGAGGGTTGTAGACTTACCCGATCCCGTCGGTCCGGTCACTAGAATAATACCGTAGGTACGCTGGATCATCGACTCGAACATCTCGTAAGTGTAGGGCAGCAGGCCCAGCTTGTGGAGGCCGACCGAGATGTTCGCTTTGTCGAGGACGCGCATCACGATCTTCTCCCCGAACACTGCCGGAAGAGTTGAAACGCGAAAGTCGTAGGGGCGGCCTTCAATAGTCGCTGAGATGCGACCATCCTGCGGGGCACGCTTCTCGGAGATATCCATGTCCGCCATGATTTTGATGCGCGATGTTACCGAGGCCTGCGCTTTTTTAGGCAGGGTCATGCCGTCCGAAAGAATACCATCGACACGGTAACGAATGCGCAGGCCGTCTTTGCCCGGTTCAATATGGATATCGGAAGCTTTATCGGCAATTCCGCGCGAGATGATCATATTCGTCAGGCGGACGACCGGGGCTTCACCCGACAGCTCTTTCAGCTGTTCGATGGAGATATTTTCATCCCCGCCGACATTGCCTTCGGTCAGGGTGATCGTCGCTTCATCGATGTCCCGCATGACTCCGGCAACCGCTTCGGTGACATTGACTTCCGTGCGGTAATTTGCGGAAATAGCGAGGATAATGTCCTCTTCAGTGGCGATCACCGCATCGACTTCTTTGCCCGTAATGAGCCGGATTTCGTCGATGGCGAAGATGTCCAGCGGGTTCTTCATCGCCAGGGTAATACGCTTTGGAGTGCGCTCGATGGGGATGACTTTGAACCGGCGTGCCAGCTCCTGCGTCACTGCCGCCGTGACCTCCTCAGGAATCTGTATTTCCGTCAGGTCTACATAGGGGACGCCCCATTGCTCGCCAAGGCACTTGACCCGGTCGCGCTCGGTGATCAACCCCATGGAAACCAGCAGGTCACCCACCGGCTCCTGCGTCTTCAACTGCTGCTGCTTCTCCTGGGCCTGCGTCAGTTGCTCTTGGGAAACAAGGCCGCTGCTGACGAAAATATCTACCGCTGCTGTTGACTGCATAGAATTACCTTGGGGATACCGAAACAAGAAAATGGCAGGGACTATTCCCTGCCATAATTATCGGTAAAGCTGCGTCGGTTCTGTAGAGACTAGCTTAAACGGCGTCTTTCTGCACAGAGACTTTCACGAAGATCACGATTTCGTTGCGGTTATGCGATGTCTGCGAGTCTCGGAAGAGCTGTCCGAAGAACGGCAGATCGCCGAGGAAAGGGACTTTAGTGATATTCTTGACATCCTGCTGGCTGATGAGGCCGCCGATCGCGATGGTATCTCCGTCCTTGACGCGCACCGTGGTCGTCGCCTCGCGAGTCGAGATGTCTGGGAGGACTGCACCGCCGATCGACGGTTTGAAAGTCGGCGTAGAGACTTCCGGATGAATGTTCATCGTCACGTAGCCATCGTTGTTGATCTTACCGGTCACCAGCAGCTTGATTCCCGCATTGACAGTCGCCGTCGTGATATTTTGGCCGGTGGGACCGGTCGTAACAGAAGAAACATAGGTAATCGAGTCACCAATAAAGACCGCCGCCGGCTGACCATCCAGCGCCGAGATATTTGGGCTGGAGAGTAGCTTGGCGTCACCGCTCTGATACATCGCATTCAGCTGAACTCGAACAAAGGTTGATAAAGGAGTTCGGGTAAACGTCCCCAACTTCAGAATTTTCCCTGCATAATTAGGGGATAAGGTTTCCCCCACCGTTGAACCTGCCCCGCTGAAGTCATAGGTCAGTCCCAGATGGTCCGTTTTGTTGAGGTTGATCTCCGTGATTTTAGCCTCGAAGTTAATCTGTGCCGGGCGCAGGTCAACAGTCGCAAGCACTTGGAGGGCACGGGCGAGATCGGCGTCGGACCCTGTCAAGAGCAGCGAGGTAGTTGTGGGCTTTACTGGAAGATTGCCGGTAACTGAAGTGACGGTTCCGCCACCCGACCCAGTGGAACTGGTCATCGCCGTTACGCCGCCTGCATCGGCTGTTATCGGTGCGGGAGCATAGGTACGCTGCACCGGGCCTGGGGTGATAATGACACCAGGCACCAGACGCGCCAGAACGAGCTGGAGGTCGTCGGCGGAGACGTATTTGATGTTGTAGACCTCGGTTCGGGAGGCCTGGATATTCTTCGAGAGCACTCCCTCAGAGTCGGAGATCATGCGGCGGGCCGACTCGACATCTTCTGGAGAGCCTGTGACCACCAGGACGCCGCCGCCCGCCTGCCCGCCTGCGGACTTGCCGGGAGTCGTCTTCAAGTTCGGATAAAGCTGCTTCAGCTCGAGGGTCAGGTCAGCCGGGTCGGAATAGCTGAAGGCGATCACTCCGGTGACTGCCGGGGACTGTGCCGAGCCGTTTGCGGTCAGGGTTTGGATTGCGGTGGGGCTGCCGACGAGGTAGGTCTTGCCAATCTTGGCATACTGAAAGCCGGACAACTTGGTGATCAGGTCCAGTGCCTCCTCCAGCGAGACATGCGCCAGAGAGACGGTGATCGTGCCTTTGACATCGCTGCCAGAGACAATATTGCTCCGGGTCTGCATCGCCAGGGCTTTGAGGACATCATTGATATCGGCGGAAACGAAATCCAGCGTGACATCGTCGGTGCTGCTGGTCATCGCCCGTACCGTATGTGGCGCGGCTGTGACCGGAGCGGCAATTGCACTTGACGCTGCAAGTAGCCCCGATGCCAGCGCGAGTGCGGCGGCATTCAATGCGATATTTTTAGGGAAGGCGAACGGTTTGGTCTGCATGAAAATCTCCTCTTCGGCTTTCCTGCGGAAAGCCGGTATTACTTAGCGGCACTACTCTTGTGTGTTATCAAAAAACCGAAGGGCGATCTGATCTGTCGGCTGCGATAGTGAAGCCTGGACTGGCTCGGTTCGCGTTTTGCTAAGCCACTGCGTCGCAAGCCGGCCTAGAGAGTGACCCGCCTGCGTCAGCGCGGAGCTGCCAGGCTGACCTAAATGCTGGCCGGGAGCTGTTTGCTTCGGCGCGGCGGAGTCGGGTGGGGTTGTAAGCATCGGCGGGCCGCTGACGGATGCCGGGGCCAGGGTTGGGGACTGGGCCGGTTTGCCCCCCCCCAGCATGAGCCGGTAGGTCGCGGATCCATGCCGCAGCACGACATAGGATCGGGTTACATCGGCGACCTGATACGTACTATCCACGAAATCGCCGCTGCGAACAATCCGCCGGGCTTCCCCATTTCGCAGGATGGCCACCTTCTCCGCATTGGCTTGCAGCACACCCGTCACGGTCCAGGCTGGCGCGGGAGTTGGGGGTGCCAAGACTCGCGGCAGGGAAGGAGCCATTTGTGTTGGCCGCACGGAGAAGCCGGTCAGGCCGTTGGGAAGGTCCGGGGCGGGCGGTGCTGGGAACGCCGATAGGCCAGGGAGGGTAGCACGGGCCATCTGTGGATTAGGTGAAGCAATCAGCTTTGGCGGCGCGATAACCGGTGCCACCGGTGGAGCGATCTTCGGTTCGACATAACCGACAACGAAGGGGTCACGCATTCCCGCCAGAGGCTGAAGAACAGCAGGCGCTGGATCGCCCGCAACTGTTGGAGTGACTGCCGATGCGACAATCAGAGGAGCCCCCGCCGCCGTGTTCACGGTCGTCGGCACGGGTGTGACTGCTTTCGTCGTCGGTCCAGCGGCCACCGGCGTGGACTGGCGCACGGCAGTGCTGGCAGATGCCTCACTGGGAGTGACCATCCGTATGACGAAGTAGCCGAACACGCCGGATGACAGAACACAGAGTGCCACGAACTGAGGAATTTGCTTTTTGTCTAATTTTTTCATGGTGTCTTCCTGCCTACAGTGAGCTGCTTCCGACAGCCGTTCGATTCTGTCCGATCCGGTCGCTCGAAGTCTTTGAAGCGGCGAGTGCGCCGCGTTCGACGCGTCCTGCAGCCGGATCGATTTTTGAGACATCCACCGGGCCGTTCGTCGGCATGGAAGCGGTGGTGACTGCCGGGGATCCCGGCAGGATAGGGGCCGTGGAAGCATCTTCATGGAACATAAAGGCAACCAGATGCAGGTTCGTCGTCACGGTTGGCGAAGCGGTCGGGCTGGAGCCGGGCGGAAGGCCGTTCGGGTGAAGCTGGGCTCCCACCACCGCGATGATTTTTGGGAATCGCGTCAGGCTATACAGAAAAGTTGCCGTATTTGCATAGCTGCCAGTCATATCCACATCGATCGGCACGATATCATAAGGCGGCGGTGCGACTTTCTTGACATCCGCGGCGGAAGTCGCGCTGTCCGACGGATGAGCTGCCGGGGCGACGGGCGGCGGCGGCGCACCAGGGCGAACCGAAGTGACGTTCAAGTGCGTGGTCAGCGCCAGTGTTTGCAGCTGTTTCAGCAGCGTCGGCACATAAGATTTCGACGTGACGGCGCTTTCCAAAAATTGGATCCGCCCCTGCGTCTCATTGAAACTGTCTTTGGTCGCCTGATAACGCTTCGCGATCTGCTCGCTGGAGCCGACTTCTTTTTCGGACTGAACAGCGGTTGCCTGCAAAGAGGTAAGCTTCGAGTTCAGCCCGAAAAGAACCGCACCCCCAGCGAGCAGTACCAGGCCGGAACCCCCCACCAGAGTCAGCATGATTTTTTTTGCGGGTGAGACCACCCCATTAGGACTTTTGAGCATTGGAAGCTCCTTTCAGAGTGGCCGGAGTGACGGCATCGGATTCTGGCTTGAGGTGGACTGTCATTTGGAACGACACCGCATTCGCCAGTCCGATCTTCTGCTGCGTTACGAATGATAAGTCAACATGGTCCAGAGACGGAGAAGAATTCATTCGCAGCATCGTCTCGCCGACCATGGCCTGGCTCATCGCAATACCCGTAATATTGAGCGTCGGGTCCGTGCCGGCATAGGTTCCGGGACCGCCAGCGGAGGAGGAATTACTGGTTCCCATCGAAGTCAGCCAGGTCTGCGCTGGCAGACTGTCAGAGACTGCGCCGAGGCTGCTGTACCAGAACAGAGTGTCGGCTTTTGCTCCGTCGAGTGTCGCGACTTTCGGCTGCATGGCAACGGTTTGCGCCTGCAAAGCCTGGATTTCCGTGACTTTTGGCTTAAGCTTCTGCAGCTGGTCCGATAGATCGTTGACATGGCCCTGCATCCCGAAGATACGGGCTGTGACCACGAAGGCGGCGACGACGATCAGCCCCGACTCGCCGATGATGCCGTACAGCAGCTTGCGGATATTTTGTTCTTGACGCCGTTTATCGGCACGGCGCACGGCAATCATATTTATGGAAGGCATTGGTTCTATTCTCCTTCGCGGTTTTCTCAGGCAGCTTTGGCAAGCGGCTTGATCGTCTTCGCGGAATTCAGCTTCATCAACTTATCGGCAGGGCGGACTGGAACCAGCTCTTTTAATGCCAGGCCAATTCCCGTCACCAGAAGAGCGTGGTTATCTTCCACGAAACTGGGGGCAAAGCGTGAGGCATCGAACGCCGGGTTCTCAAACGGGTTCCAGGTCTCCACGGGGATACCCAGCCGGGCTGCCATGTAAGTCTCAAGACCTTTGATCTTCGCGCTCCCACCGGTGATCACCAGGGTGGACACAGCTCCCGCGGCCTGAGCATTGATCCCAGGCGGCAGAATCGAATTCGCTTCGTCGGCAAGCTGCGACTGGTAATAGTTAGTCGAACGGCGGACTTCGCGCAGCAGCTCATCGAGTGCCGGCTGCATGGCGCGTGCCAGGGCAGTGGTATTTGGGTCGGCGTCCGGCTGAAGCAGTGACGCCATATCCACTTCGGTTTTGAGGGCTTCCAGAGTCGCCCAGTCCGCTTCAGGGCGCACGGACTTCAAAGCCTGTGTGAAACTGTCCCCGGCGATTGGAATGTTCCGGGTGAGTGCAAACATGCCGTTGGTGATAATATTGACATCCGTGGTGGTTGCCCCAATATCCAGCAGGGCCAGGGTGATACCCTCCCCGGGTTTCGTGGGGGACAGATCGACGAGGGCACGCTGAAGGGCAAACGCCTCTACGTCAACCGCTACCGGCTCCAGGCCGGCCAGGGTAAGCGCTGCGAGCCTGGAATCCACCATCTCATTGGGAGCGGCAACCAGCATGACGCTCATCTTGTCTTCTTCACCAGGGACTGGTCCGGCGATCTCGAACTCGACCATGCTTTCTTCGATAGAGGAAGAGATATGCTTGGCGGCCTCAAATCGCACCGATTTTTGCAGGATGCTTTGTGCCATTCGCGGCAGCTTAACATGGCGTACGATGACGCTCGAGCCGCTGATCGCTGCCACAGCGGCATTGGCTTCAATCCCTGCACCTAGCAGAAGTGCACGCAAAGCGGCGGCAACCCCTGCCTGATCGACTACGATGCCGTCACGGACGGCATCGGCAGGCGTCTCTCCGACAGCTGCTTTTGTGATCTGCCACGACCCGGGGCTGCGGCCAGCCTCGGCCTGTACGACTTTGATTCGGCGGCTTCCGATATCGACTCCAACGATCTTTTCTTTGCCGAAGGCCTGTGATAGTCCGAGCATCTGGCTTGTCCCTCCCGAGGAAACTTTCTGCTACAGATTATTGGCGCGATTGGGGAAAAACTAGAGGGGGAAACTGGAGAAAGTTTTGGGGGCGAATTTAATTCACATTGCACAAGACGTGCCAATGCGTCTGCAATTTGTACGAGGTTTTTCCTGATTTGCCGTTTTTTTTCGCAAAGTTACTTGTTCTCGAGCGTGCGGCGTGTTATAATAGGCCAATATTTGGCGAACTATCAGAACAAAAGAAACAAACATGAGTATTCCACCCTACAATCCTCCGCCCGGGAATTACTATGCTGCCCCACCGCCCCCGGCGAAATCCGGCTCCGGGGGCTGCTGGAAAGTGGGCGGCATCGGCTGCGCCGTGCTGCTGGTCCTGGCGATCATCGGTGGCGTCGTCGCCGTTCGGAGCGTCAAGGACCAGATCGCACACCCGGTCAAGGGCAGTATTTTGGGAACCGCCGTCTCCGCCGGCAAAGCTGGCATGGACGGTGCGTTGATCCAGAAGGCGATTGTCAATTATCACACGGAAAAAGGCAAGTATCCTGCTTCTTTGATGGTTCTGGTTGAGGATGGCAGCCTCGATGGCAAGCGGCTCCACAACGATCTCGATGACAGCCTTGACCCGGCGCACCAGTCGTGGAGGTATTTCCCACCCAAAGAAGGAGATCCTGACACCACCCCGATCCTCGAAGAGCCCTATCATGTGACCGTCGGGAACAAAACTCAGCCTGGACGGATCACGATTTTGCTGAATGGCAAAAGCGGCCCAAATTCGTCAGCCGGACAATAATCATGTACGAATCGGAATTTGGTCTCGAAACAGAGGTCACGTCCGGTCCCGGCGGCAGAATACTGACGAATTTTGCCGTCTGGTCTCCGGATAGTCAGTGGATCGTCTACGATACGCGCTCGGATAGTATGGGGGCTGTTTTTGACGGCCAGCGCATTGAAATGGTGCACGTCGAGACGGGCGAAGTGCGGATTTTATATCGGGCGATGAATGGGGCGCGTTGCGGTGTGGCGACGTTCAGCCCCCTTCAGGAACAGGTCGTCTTCATTCTCGGTCCGGAGGACCCCACTTCGGACTGGGAGTACAGCCCCGCGCATCGGCAAGGGGTTCTCGTAGATTTATCGACCCCGGGCATTACCGTGAACCTGGAAGCCCGCGCCGTGACACTGCCCCTGACCCCGGGGGCTTTGCGGGGCGGTACGCATGTTCATATCTTCTGCCCGAAAGGGGATTGGATCAGCTTCACCTACAACGATGCCCTATTGACCCACTTTTCGGAGGAAACGGACACGAACGACACTGACCTGCGCAATATCGGTGTCAGCGTGCCTCTAAGCCCTGTGCGCATACACCCAGATCACCCACGAAATCATGACGGTGAGTTTTTCTCCGTGCTGGTCACACGTACGACAAACCGGCCGCGCCCCGGCTCCGACGACATTCGGCAGGCTTTGGAAGAAGGATGGGTGGGGGCGCACGGTTACAGGTGCGAGGATGGGACCTGGCAGCACCGCGCTCTCGCTTTCCAGGGAGAAGTGATGGGCGATAACGGTGAAACGCTCTGGGAAGTGTTTGTGGTCGATATCCCGGAAGGAGTGACACACGCATCCCCAGACGGCCCGCTGGAGGGGACGCTGACCAAGAGGCCCACGCCGCCGCTTGGCACATCTCAGCGTCGGCTGACCCACACGGAGCATCGAAAATTCCCTGGCCTCCAGGGGCCGCGCCACTGGCTCCGCAGTTGTCCGGATGGTTCGCAGATCGCTTTCCTGATGCGTGATGACAGCGGCACAGCCCAGCTCTGGACAGTCTCTCCGCTGGGCGACGATCCGCGCCAGGTCACGCAAAATAGCTGGGGAGTGGCTTCTGCGTTTACCTGGAGCCCCGATGGGCAGCTAATCGCGTATGCTGCCGACAACAGCATATTTACGGTCGAAGCCACCACGAGTGTCAGCCGACGGCTAACGCCCCGCAGTTCTGATGCCGACGCCCCCTCCCCACTCGCCTGCGTCTTTTCACCCGATGGCAGTAAGATCGCTTTTCTGCGGCGCGGTCAGGTCTGCGTGGTCGCCCCGTAACCGAATGAAATCCCGTAGGCCGCGGCACAGTCAAGGGGGCGCGGCACAGTCAAGGGGGCGCGGCAAGCAGCGCACCCTACAGGTAGACCGGCCGTTTAGTGCGGTTATCCATCCCGATACCCGTCTCATCTTGCCAGGCTGCACCCCAATTCGCTGCCCTCTCTACCCCACCATCGCCAATTCCTTCGCAAACGGAGACAGTGTCTGGCCCACTGGTGGATCGGCCCATCGGCCATCGGCTTTGATGAGTGCCACTAAAGCAGTGACTCCTTCTTCCTGGGGGACGTTCTGCACCGGGTTTTTGCCCCGGTAAAGTGTGATCACCCCGCCGCCCTTGCCGACATAGCCGTAGTCGGCGTCCGCCATCTCCCCCGGACCGTTCACGATGCAGCCCATGACGGCGATGTCCAGGCCGACCAAATGATTTGTCGCGGCTTTGACCTGACGCAGCACGGAGGTCAGCTCGAACTTGGTCCGCCCGCACGATGGGCAGGCGATGAACTCCACTTTGGTTTTGCGCAGACCCAGCGCCTGCAAAATATCATAACAGACCGGAATCTCGGCGATCGGGTCCTCCGACAGCGAGACACGGATGGTGTCGCCTATGCCTTCCGCCAGCAGCGTTCCGATCCCCGCCGTGCTTTTGACCCGCGCATATTCGCCGTCGCCCGCCTCGGTGACGCCCAGGTGCAGCGGATAATCCATGCCCAGTTCCGCCATACGCCGGGCCATCAGCCGGTTCGCCGCCAGCATGATTTGAACGCGCGAAGCTTTCAGTGAGATGACGAGATTTTGGTAGCCATGGGCTTCGCAGATACGGATATACTCCAATGCACTCTCGACCATGCCCAGCGGCGTGTCGCCGTGCATGACGGTGAGCCGCTCCGCCAGGCTGCCATGGTTGACCCCGATCCGCATGGCGATATCGCGCTCTTTGCAGACGGTGATGACCGGCAGGAGCGAGGCTTCGATTGCCGCCAGCTCTTCCCGCACTTCGGACTCCGTGTATTCATCCGCCCGTCCGCGAGGCTTGCGGAAGACGAAAAGGCCAGGGTTAATTCGCACTTTGTCGACAAATTGTGCCACCGCCACCGCGATGTCGCTGCCTTGATGATGGACATCCGCCACAAGGGGCACGGAGTAGCCGCGACGACGCACTTCCGCCTGTATCTCCCCTAGGCAGTGAGCTTCGGCCAGGGTAGGGGTCGTCACACGAACGATCTCGCAGCCCGCTTCGGCCATGGCGATGATCTGAGCGACGCACGCCGCAACATTCCGCGTCTCCTCCGTGATCATGCTCTGGACCGCTACCGGAGCCCCCCCGCCGATATTCACGCCACCTACCGCCACCATGCGGGTCTGCCGCCGCGAGTAAGAAAGCTCAGGCAGCTTCTGTTCGGAAATCTCAGACATCACGTTCCTCCACCCCTATTATACCGCCTCAGCCCCGAGGAATGTTTTTGGTTAATTTGTCCCTTGAACTGTGCAGTTAGGGAAATCCGTGTTATAATAACCACAAGACTATGCCCGAGAGTTCTAAAACCACGACTCCTCCCTTCCGTTCATTATTCCGTGATCGCCGCTTTCTGCTTATCTGGGTGGCCCAGATGATCTCTGGAATTGGTGACTGGGCCTTGATGCTGGCGATTCCGGTCGCGGTCTATGATGGAACCAATAGCCAGGCGAAGCTCGGCCTGGCCGTGGTCGCCGAGACGCTGCCCGCCCTGCTGTTTGGCCTTGCCGCTGGGGTGATTGTTGACCGTATGCCGCGCCGCCGCGTGATGATTGCCACGGACTTGGCGCGGATGGCAGCGGTGCTGCTTCTGCTAAGCCTGCACCACTTCACACACCTCAGCCAGCGTGACGTCTGGCTGATCTACTTCGTCGGCTTTGCGTCTGCCACGTTTTCCTGCCTGTTTAACCCCGCCCGCGCGGCCCTTATCCCCTCGATCCTGCCACGGGAAAAACTGATGGAGGCTAATTCTTTGCTTTCTTCAGGGACCCGACTGACACAGATACTCGGGCCGGGCCTCGGCGCGATAATTCTCTACTGGCTGCACCCCCGCGGGCTGTTTATCTTCGATGCACTGACATTTCTTGTCTCCGCTGTCTGCCTGCTGTTTGTGGTCGAACACTTCAAACGGCGGGAGGGACCTGCAGGGTGGGCGGGGCTCTGGGAAGACTTTATTGAAGGCTTCCGGGTGTTCGTGACGCACCCGACACTGGGCGTTTTAATCGGGATTTTGTCGGTGGCGACTTTCTTTGGAGGTATCTACAACGCTCTGCTCTACGCGTTTACCCGCGACATCTTGCATGTGGAAGGCCCTGGTTACGGCTACCTGCTGTCCTGTGTTGGCTTCGGGGCCCTGCTGTCCCTGCCGCTTCTGAGCGGACCATTCAAATCCACTCCGCCGCCCCGGCTGCTGGCTGTGGGGCTGATGCTGATGGCGATCTCCGGCTGGGCACTAGCATTTGCGCCGAATATGGTCATCGGGGCCATCGCCATGTTTGTTGGCGGCTTCGGCAATATGGTCATGTATCTGCCGATCGTAACTATGTTCCAGACCGCCGGACCGCCGCATCTTATGGGACGTATCATGGGAGCTGCCGTGACCATCGGAGCGTTTTTTGCCTCGGCGTCCGGTCTGGCTGCAGCAGGAATCGTGACGGTTTATCCCCACCTGAAGGCTATTTACGCCCTTATCCCAGCCGCGTTCGTCATTAGTGGGCTGCTGGCGATGACCCACCTTGGGCGACTGAATGCCGAGCAGACAGAGGTTTCCTGATGCTTACTAAACCTGACGGCAGCCCGGTCGAGACTTCATTTGGAGCGGTAACGCCGTTTTATGACTCACTCATGTCCGGTGTGCCGTACCGCTTCTGGTCTGACTACATTGAGAAGCTTTGGAAAAAGCACGGAACCCATCCGAAAGCCGTTCTGGACCTTGCCTGCGGGACGGGTACCGTGTCCCGCCTTCTGGCGACACGGGGCTATGCCGTCACCGGGTCCGACCTCTCCGCTGGAATGCTGGAAGTCGCCCGCCAAAAGACCGGCGACGCAGATCTCGCAATTGAATTTTTCCAGCAGGATGCCGCTGAGCTGGACCTAGGCGACTTGCGCTTCGATGCCGTCATCTGCCTTTTCGACAGCCTCAACTATATTCTCGACCCGGAGCGTGTTCAGTCAGCCTTCGCACGCGTTTTTGCACTTCTTAACCCTGGCGGCACCCTTCTTTTCGATGTCAACACGGAATACGCTCTGGCCGAGGGCATGTTCAACCAGAGCTGCACCCGGCGCGACGAACCGCTGCACTACCGCTGGCGTTCCCGCTACGATGCCGGCACACGCCTGTGCACGGTCCATATGCGCTTTGTCTACGATCCTGGCAGCGGCGCCGAGAGCCAAATCTTTACCGAAATCCACCGTCAGCGAGCCTACAGTAAAGAGGAGCTGACTGGGTGGCTCCGAAACGCCGGGTTTGCCGAGGTCTCGGTCTATGATGCCTACAGCACTGATCCCCCCAAAAAACGCTCGGACCGCTTGTTCTACCTCGCCGTGAAGCCGCCGCAATAATTTCAAGCCAAAGAGCTTTGCTGCAAAATGGCGCACTGTAGGGGCGCTGCTTGCTGCGCCCTCCAAGTTTTGCCCTCCAAGTTTTGCCCTCCAAGTTTCAGCCTAGGCTTTAGAGTAAGCCGAGTATTTATGCAACAAAGCCAAGACAAACTAAAAAAGCCCCGCTAACCACAACAGTGTGGTCGACGGGGCTATTCTGCAGTTTAGCGGCTGGGATTGCTTTGCTGCTCATGTCGCTGCAAAGCAAGCTCTGCCCGGCGCAGACGCTCGCGGATTTCGTCCGCGCTGTCCGAGGTGGACGCATAACGCAGATGCTCATGCACTTCTTTGAGGTGCTGATGCTGCTGCTCGATCGTCGGATCACCGACGGTATCCTGTGTGACATTTAATGACATCGATCTCTCCTTTGAGCTGTCAAGTTGACAGAGCTATTATACCAATTTCTGCATAAGAATTAACCTCTTTTTGCTGCCTGCGCCAGAGCCTCGAACGAATCGATCAAACTTTCCACCACTTGGAATCCACCGCGCCAGAAATCCGGATCGTTCAGGTCGACATCTACCAGTCGTGCCAGCACATGCGGCGAGTCTTTGCCACCTGCCCGCAGCAGGTTCAGATACTTTTCCGCAAAGGACGGCCCTTCGTCTTTGGACTTCTGATACAGCGCCAGTGCGAAAAGCTCGCCGAACGTATAGGGATAAGAATAAAATGGCGAATTGACGAAATGCGGGATATAACTCCATGCCAGGCGGAGGCGATCAGTAATCTCCACACTGTCGCCATACAGAGCTGCCATTTCCCCCTGCCAGTGGTCGGAGATCTGATCGGAAGTCATTTCTCCTTCACTGCGCCGCTGCCGGTGGATGATCTTCTCCAACCGATAGCGGCCGGTTGTCGACATGATTGTCCCGATTGCCCCTTCGATCTTATCTCCCAGCAGTGCCAGCTTCGTTTCGTCACAAGCTCCGGTCTGCAAGCGGTCGAACACCAGCATCTCCCCGAATGTGCTGGCGACCTCCGCCATCGGCAGGGTTCCGTACATGTTGAAGTAGGTTTGACCCCTCGACAGCGACCCATGAACCCCGTGTCCCAGCTCGTGGGCGAGCGTCATGACATGCGGCATTTTACCAAGATAATTCAAAAATACATAGGCGTGCGAGTCCGGTGTGCCACCGTTGCAGTAGGCTCCGCCCTGTTTGCCGGGGCGCGGCGCGGCATCGATCCAGTGCTTGTCAAAAAACTCGGCGGCTAGCTCGCGCATCTCCGGAGAGAAACTGCCGAATGAATCCAGCACAATCTCCTGGGCCGACTCAAACGAAATCTCCTCCACGGTTTGAGACAGCGGTGCGGACAAGTCGTAGTCTTTGAGCGTTTCGTAGCCAAGCTGCTGCTTCTTCAGCGCATAATAGCGGGCTGCCAGCGGATAGTGCTCTGCCGTAATCCCTGTCACTAGCTCGACAGTTGCCCCCGGCAGCTCATCGCGCTCAAATCCCGTCGCCTCTGGGATCTCATAGTGCCGAATTTCATCGGAGACGGCTTTATCCTGCAGCAGCGTGTTCAAAATAAACGTCAGCGTTTTAAGATTGGCCTTGGCTCCGACTGCAAATGCTTCAGCCGCCGCTTTTCGCACTTCTCGATCCGGCGATGAATAGAGAGCCCCGTTTTGCGACAAATTTAGCTCCGGCACGGTGCCGTCAGGCAGGGCTGGGTGGAATCGTGTGGCGGCGCGGATTTCGCCTGACAGACGGACAAACGCACTGGATCCGGTATCGCTGAAGCGCGACAGCAGTGTCTCTTCGATCTCCGAGAGCTGGTGCGGACGCTCCAGGCGCAGGGTATGGATGTAATAGCGATAGGGTATGAGCAGTGGGTCGTCCAGCAGGGGAGTCAAAATCTCGTCAGCGACCCGTGCCAGCTCCAGTCGGTAAAAAACCAGCGGCAGGGAGAGCCGCGTCGTCTCTTCCTGCACCCGTGCCATCAATGCCCCGCGTGCCGGGTCACTGTTGTCCGCCGAAAAACGCAGTCGGGCATACATTCCCGGTTTGCCGCCTTCCGACCAGAGCTGTTCGTACTCTCGTATGGCACTCGCCAGCCGCTTGGCGGTCAAGTCGGGGCTGTCGATTTTCCCTTGATAGTCGCGTGCAAATGCGTCCGCTCGCTCCCGTGTGCGTACCAGTGTCGCCTCGATACGCGGGTCATCCGGCCCATCAAACAGATCGCTCAGGTCCCAGGCTACGGTTGTCTCCATATTAGTCTCTGTTATCTCTCTTCTCTCTCTTGAACGGCAACGGCTTCCACACCGGCGAGAAGCGCGTGGGCCATCGCATCTTGTCCGGCGGCAGCCTTCATAAATCGGTAATCGTGCGCATTGGTGAGCACGCACATCTCTACTGTGAGCGCGGGAACCTGTGAAAAAATAGACCCGGTGAGGGCACCCTGCTTTCCGCCAACACCAGTCTGAGAGTCCCCTTTAATGCCCGCATCCCGTATGACGCCGCGAAGCGAGGCGGCGACCGCCGGTTGAAAACTTTGTGCTGCCCGCCGGCTGGACCTCATCACTTCGGGAGAAGGCCCGGTCACACCAAAGCGTCTGCCTTGACGATCAGGGTAATAGGTTGCGATCCCGGACTGCTCTCCGGAATCGCAGTGGAGACGCAGGAACAGATCTGCATGCATGGCGTTCGCGATTTCGGCCCGGCGACGATTCGCGACAACCTGCGACTCATGCAATTTTGTAGGAACTACCGTCGCCCCTTCGGCTTTCAGCAGGCGTGTCAGCCGCTGGGCGATCACCCAGTTGACGTGGGCTTCTGTCAGCCTGCCGTCACGGCTGACCGTTCCGGCGCTGGTCTCGGAAACATGGCCGGGGTCAAGGCATACCGAGAAACCTCGAAGGGGCAGGGGAGGTTCCTCTGCATGTGCCGGTGCCAGCGCGACCAGGAGTATGATACTGACAATTACCCCAACAAGCAGCCCGGCCAGGAGAGACTTTTGCTTCGTTTTTACTGCCCCGAAAATAGGGAAAAGCGCACAGAATCCCACGCAGGCCCAGAGGCCGAACCCATGGGCTTTAAAAAGCAAGGCGACCAGGCCACCGAAGAGAGCGCAGAGCGGCAGGACAAACAGGCCCTGTAAAAATCCGGCGACATCAGTGCGTTTCAACATAAACACTTTTCTAACGAAATAAATCAGATCCAAACTTGAGAATAATCAGCGAAATAATGCTGAGAAAGAGCACACGGATGAAGCGGCTGCCACGAAGTATGGCCAGCTGGGTGCCCAGCAGTGACCCGAGGATGTTGCATCCAGCCATCGGGAGTGCAACGGAATACAGAATATGCTGCGTCGATGCAAAATAAGCGACCGCAGACAAATTGGTGGCGGCATTTACGACCTTGGCCGAAGCTGACGCCGACAGGAAGCTCAGACCGAACAGACCAACAAAGGCGAAAATCAGAAAGCTGCCCGTTCCCGGACCAAAAATGCCGTCGTAGAAACCAAGCACGATGCCCATGCCGAGGCTGCCTATCAGCTGCCACCGCCCGGCAAGCCGAGCGGTCGACGCCGTGCCGAAGTCTTTCTTCCAGAACACATACGCCGCCACTCCGATCAGCAGGAGTAAAATTACTGGGCGAAACAGAGCCGTCGGCACCAGGCTCGCGGCCCGTGCCCCCAGAAAAGAAAATCCGAAGGCCGCCAGAGTGGCCGGAAGTACGACGTGCCACTCTAAACGGACATGACGTGCATACTGCGTCACGGCCACCGAAGTCCCCATCAGCGAGGTCAGCTTATTCGTTCCCAGCACCGTTGCCACCGGAACGTCCGGCAGCAAGACCAGCAGGGCTGGCAGCTGAACCAGGCCGCCCCCGCCCACGATCGCGTCAAAAAAGCCCGCGAGGAAGGCGGAGGCGCACAGAAGAGGCAGAACTGGGAGCAAGTCAGCGCTCGCTTTACTTCTTCAAGTTGTAGAACGAGTTGAGCCCTTCGAATGTGGCCGTGTCGCCCAGGGCTTCCTCGATCCGCAGCAGCTGGTTGTACTTCGCCACGCGGTCTGTACGGGCCGGTGCGCCCGTCTTGATCTGCCCTGCGTTTGTTGCCACGACGATGTCAGCGATGGTCGCGTCCTCCGTCTCGCCCGACCGGTGTGAGACGACGGCCGTGTAGCCGGCTCGCTTCGCCATCTCGATGGCGGCGAGGGTTTCGGTCAGCGTCCCAATCTGGTTGACTTTCACCAAAATGGAGTTTGCCGTTTGGGATTCGATGCCGCGCTGCAGAAACTTTGTGTTCGTGACAAACAGGTCGTCCCCGACCAGCTGGACTTTGTGACCGATCCGCTCGGTCAGTTTGCGCCAGGTTGCCCAGTCGTCTTCAGCCAAGCCGTCTTCAATTGAGATAATTGGGTACTTCTCAACCAGGTCGGCGTAATAGTCCACAATCTGGTCACCGGAGAGCGTGCGCCCTTCGCCTTTCAGCACGTACTGGCCATTATCGTAAAACTCGGAGGCGGCGGGGTCCATGGCGATCATGATCTGCTCCCCGGCGACGTACCCGGCCTTGTCGATCGCTTCCAGAATGACTTTGATCGCTTCTTCGTTCGACGGCAGGTTCGGTGCGAAGCCGCCTTCATCACCGACCGCTGTCGCCAGGCCGCGTGCCTTCAGAACGCCCTTCAGCGCGTGGTATACATCTGTGCCCCATTGAAGTGCCTCCGCAAATGAAGACGCCCCGACGGGCATCGCCATAAACTCCTGCATATCCACATTCGAGTCGGCGTGCTTGCCGCCGTTCATAATATTCATCATGGGAACGGGCAATTGCCGGGCCGAGGTGCCGCCGATATAGCGGTAAAGAGGGAGGCCAAGGCATCGCGCTGATGCCTTCGCGACCGCCAGCGAGACGCCAAGCAGAGCATTCGCGCCGAGATTCCCTTTGTTTTCCGTACCATCCAAATGGATCATCAACTCGTCGATCGCCACCTGCTCGGTCGCATCCAGATCGATCAACTCGGGGGCGATACGCTCGTTGACGTTCTCTACAGCCTTCAGGACGCCCTTGCCGCCGTAGACCTTCTTATCGCCGTCGCGCAGCTCCACAGCTTCATTGGCTCCAGTTGAAGCCCCGGATGGAACACTGGCCCGGCCTAACGTTCCGTCTTCCAGGTACACATCCACCTCAATGGTGGGGTTTCCACGCGAGTCCAATATCTGCCGCGCCTGCACATTTGTAATTGCTGTTGACATATTCGTTCGTATTTCTCCTTAAATGAAATTCTGTAAAATAAACTTTACCGGTTCTTCTTCTGCGCGACTGTCAGGAGTTACCATACAGAAAAGCACTGAGTTGCACTGTGTATAAAACTGGCAATGCGCTTATTGTACCCGGTGACTTGATTATTCCGTCAGCATCTCCTGCACAGCTTCCGCAAACGGAGACCGCAGCGCGAGCGCGATCTGCGTCTCGATCAATCCTTGGGGGATACCCATGTCATAGCGCACCCCGGCGACTCTGCTCAGAAGATAGTCTTCTCTGGCAAGCAGAATCTCCTGGGCAGAAGTCAGCTGGAATTCGCCGCGCTGACGCTGGTCTGTTTCGATCAAATCAGCCAGGCAGTCGAAAATTGCGGGAGTAAACGCGTGGATGCCGAAGAAGCTGAGATAGTGTGCGTCCGGCAGGCCCGGTGTCTGAAGTGCCATTCGTGCAAACTCGGCAGAGGGCTTTTCTGCCATCGCCCGAATGCTGTACAACCCATCGCCGCGGAGTGCCCCGGCAATGATGCCGTAGCGAGAGACCTCTGCTTCGGCGACTGCGAAGACCGAGGAGATGGAACAGCCGTTTGCCTCAAACGCTTCTATCACCTGCCGAGTGCAGCGTCTTTCCTGCCGGCTTTCCGCGAAATAGACATGGTCGCCGAGGGTCAGCACGAACGGCTCGCCGCCGACCCATTCCCGCGCTTGATAGACTGCGTGACCGTAGCCGTCCTGCGTTTCCTGCACGACAAAAGATATCTTTTCGCCGCCGAACTCATCCCCAAAGTGCCGCCGCATTGGTTCGCAGTTTGTCGTGTTCGCCACGATGCAGATCTCTTCGATCCCCGATGCTTGCAGCTCCTCGACCAGTATCTGAATGATCGGCTTAGCCCGGCCGTCGACGTCCACTAGGGGAAACAGCTCTTTTTGGACGGTGCGTGTTGCCGGAAGCAGCCGCGTTCCCCGTCCTGCCGCGGTGATAACGCCTTTGCGTATTTGCGTCATTTCGCTTCGTCCCGCCAGAGGACGCGCACATCTACCGCCCGCATATTCGCGCGCTGCGCCGCTTCCAAGCCAGGATCGCCATCTTCGTACACAATGCAGTCCGCCGGGGTAACACCTAAGCGCTCGGCTGCAAGCAGGAAAATATCGGGGGCGGGCTTGGCATGCTCGACATCATCCGCGGTCACGATCACATCGAACAGGGAGCTGAGGCCAATTTGAACCAGTGTCTGCCTGACAACTTGGCTCATACCGCTGGAAGCGACTGCGATTGGCACCAGGCCATGATACGCCCGTGCGATATCCGCCACGGCTTTGATCTCCTGAATCGTGTGCAGCATTTCCAGATAGCGGCCCTCTTTCGCCTCCTGCATCGTTTCAAAATCGATCGTATAACCGAACTTATTGTTGAGTGTCTCGATAATACGCTGGTTGTTCATACCGCCCATATCAAAAAACGGCTGCTCGGCGATATCGATTCCGAACGATTTGTATGAAGCCACCCAGGCCTTGACATGAGTCGGCATCGTGTCGGCCAGGGTGCCGTCGCAGTCGAAGATGATGGCCTTAAATGGCTCCGGAGGCGCGATGAGAAGGTGAGTCATAGTGTTGTTGAAGTGTCCTTCTGCTGCCCGTAATAGGCGTCTTTCCCGTGCTTGCGGTGAAAATGTTTGTCGAGAATAGACTGCGGGGTCGTCTTTGCCTGTGGGTTCAATGCCTCTGTGTGCAGCGCCAGGGCCGCGACTTCCTCCACCACGATGGCATTCTCGACTGCTTTGGCAGCCGTCTCACCCCAGGCGAAGGGGGCATGGAACGAAAGCAGGACACCCGGTGAGTGCAGCGGATCAAGATGATTTGTCTCAAAATGCCCGGCAATCACCATTCCGGTGTTCCATTCGTACGCCTCTTCGATCTCCTGCGTAGTTAAGGGGCGGCAGAGCGGAACTGGTCCGCTGAACGTATCCGCATGGGTCGTGCCGTAGCAGGGAATCTCCCGGCACGCCTGCGCCCAGCTGGTCGCATGGCGAGAATGTGTGTGCGCAATACCGCCGATAGTCGAAAATCGCTGATACAGGCAGACGTGTGTTGGCGTGTCCGAGGAGGGCCGCAGCTTTTCGCCTGGAAGCGGCTGGCCCGTTTCCAGTGATATTAACACAATATCTTCAGGCCGTAGAACGTCGTAGGCAACACCGCTTGGCTTGATGGCGACGACCCCGCGCTCCCGGTCTACCGCACTGGCATTGCCCCAGGTGAGCACGACAAGCCCCGCCTTCACGAGCTGGATATTCGCGGCGAATACAGCCTCTTTTAACGGCGAAAAAGAAAGGTCAGACATGCCGCGCCTCGTCTCGTATCGCCAAAAGCTGTTTCATCACACCGGACAGATCTTCGTGCGTATTCTTAACGCCGAATGCATCATGCAGCTGACGATAGAGCGCATACAAATTGCTGTAGGTGGCCTGGCTTTTTGGGTCCGGTGTGAAAATATGGGGATGCAGCGCCGTCATCGCCGTGGTCGCTTCGGCAAACGAGGGATAAGCCCCGGCGGCGACCGCTCCCGCAATCGCCGACCCTAGCGCGGCAGTCTGGCTGCTGCGAGAGATTGCCAGGGGGTGCCCCATGATATCGGCGTAAATCTGCATGATCATCGGGTTCTTCACGGAGATGCCGCCACAGTTGATAATCTGATCGACTTTTTGTCCGTACTCTTCAAACCGCTCCATAATGACCCGGGCTCCAAATGCCGTCGCCTCCACCCACGCGCGGTACAGTTCGGCAGGTGTCGTCTGCAGCGAGATCCCCAGCATCGCGCCCGTCAGGCGTGTGTCGACCAGCACGGTTCGGTTGCCGTTGAGCCAGTCGAGTGCGAGCAGTCCGCTTTCTCCCGGGGTCAGCTTCGATGCACCCTGCGTCAGCTCCTCGTGACCCATGCCTCCAGGCTGAACTTCGGTGACAAACCAGTTGAAAATATCTCCGACCGCCGACTGTCCCGCTTCCAGTCCGTAAAACCCCGGCAGGATCGACTCCGGTACAATTCCGCAGAGACCAGGAATATCGGCAAGTGGCGCCTCCAGCGGCGCGACCATCATGTCGCAGCAGGAAGTGCCCAGGTTTTTCACCAGCACTCCGGGCTTGATGCCCGAGCCCACTCCGCCCAGGTGTGCATCGAAAGCCCCGACCGAAACGGGAATGCCGACTGGCAGACCGGTCTTTAGAGACCATTCGGCACTCAGTGTTCCAGCTGCCGTGCCCACGGAGTAAGCGATATTTGGTAAATTTCGGCGCAGATTCACCAGCTGCGGGTCGAGCTTCGACAGGAACTCCTCATCCGGATATCCGCCCCAGTCCGCATGAAAGAGGGCTTTATGACCCGCCGCACAGATGCCGCGCTTGAGTTGATCGGGGTGGGTTGTACCGGAAAGCACTGCCGGAAGCCAGTCCGCGTGTTCGACCCAGGTCGTCGCCGCCTGAAATACGTCCGGCGCGGTGCGCAGGCAGTGCAGTACTTTGGACCAGTACCATTCCGAGCTGTAAATTCCGCCGCATTTCGCCAGATACTCGGGCCGAATTTGAGAGGCCAAAGCCGTAATCTCTACCGCTTCGGCAAAACCGGTGTGGTCTTTCCAGAGCCAGGCGAAGGCGGCTAAATTGGATGAGAACTCGGGGGTTAATGCCAGCGGCACTCCCTCAGCATTCACGGGTATCGGCGTAGACCCCGTAGTGTCTACGCCGATACCGATCACCTGTGACGGATCAAAGCCCGCGTGAGACTTTCCCTGGCTTAAAACCCCGGTGATCACCGCAGCCGCGCCATCCAGATAATCCTGCGGATGCTGCCGGGCGAGATCGGGGTTCCGGTCGTCCAAAAGAATTCCGGCCTTGCCCTGTGGATAGGGAAACACGCTGGATGCGATCTCCGCACCATTTTGGACATCAACCAGCAGTCCGCGCACGGAGCTGGTGCCGTAATCGAGACCTATCGAGTAGCTTGGCATAGACTATTCCCCAAAAGCCACCATGGCTTTGACAACCCCATCTTGGTAATTGGTTACCATTTCAAACGCTTCTTGTGTCCGGTCAAATGCAAAGCGATGCGTCACCATGATATTCACGTCGATCTCTTTGCGCGCGATCATATCAATTGCTTTCTGGACAAAATCATTCTGACGACGGACGTTCTGAATACAAATCTCTTTGCGGCGCAACTGATTAATGTCGAAGGAAACGCGGTTTGCAGCTCCCGGAATACCGATCAGCATCAGCTTTCCACCCGGCTTCAAAAGCTGAACCCCCTGGTCCATCGCCTCCTGCTCACCGCTGCATTCAAACACAACGTCCAGCATCTCCGGCTCACGCCGAGCAATGTCGGCCGCGACATCGTCCGTCTCAGGATTGCCCACCCAGTCGGCACCCGCCTTGCTTGCGAGCGTCAGACGTGCCTCAATCTTGTCCGTCATATAGACTCGTTCCGCCCCTTGAAATCTTGCGGGCAGCAGCACGCTCAGGCCAATCGGGCCCGCCCCGAGAATCCCAATCTTCGCACCTTTCATCGGTACGGACAGAGAAATGGCATACAGGCCGATGGAGAGCGGCTCGACAATCGCCGCTTCCTCAAAACTCATCGTATCCGGGAGGGGATAGCTGCTTCTCTCCGGCAGAATGAGATATTCCGCGAGGCAGCCTTCTACCTGTCCGGGGCACCCGAGAAAGTTCAAGTGCCGGCAGGTATGCGGCCTGCCACCGAGGCACTGGTCGCAGACTCCGCAGGGCTGAGCCGGGTCCAGGGCGATCCGGTCCCCTGGCTTCACTCGTGTCACCGCCGCGCCGACTTCTACCACCGTACCGGCACCCTCATGGCCGACTGTCCACGGATACTCGACCCGCTGACTTCCGATGCCGCCCTCCGCGAAGTAATGCACGTCCGATCCGCAGACACCGACACGCGCCATCTTGATGAGGACGTCCGTATCTCGTGAGAGGCAAGGGCGGGGGACTTCCTGCATCTGCATCTGCCGCTGCGCCGTCAGTTTCATTGCTTTCATAGTTTTTAGCATGATCTCTAACGACGCCAAGACGTATCATTCCAGCGCAGCTCTTTACGAAACTCCAGGGAGGTCGTGTTTTTATCGATCAGAAGATACTCGACACCTACCATCTCGGCCCAGTCAATCATCTGCTCGGCGGATAACGCCTGCGAGAAACCCGTATGATGCGCCCCGCCGGCAAGTATCCATGTCTCGGCAGCCACGCGCAGGGACGGCTGCGGCTTCCACAGCACCCGGGCGACCGGCAGCTTTGGCATGGCATGTTCGGATTTCACGGCATCGACCGCATTGAGAATCAACCGGAAGCGGGCGCCGACATCAATCAGTGATGCATTGATGGCCGGGCCGGTCGCCCCGTCGAAGACAAGTCGTGCCGGGTCGGCCTTGCCGCCGATCCCCAGCGGATGCACCTCCACGCGCGGACGTGTTGCCGCGATCGACGGACAAATTTCCAGCATATGAGATCCCAGAACCAGCTCATTGCCCGGCTCCAAATGGTACGTGTAATCTTCCATAAACGACGTGCCCTGCGGCAGGCCGGAAGCCATCGTTTTCATGGTGCGGACCAGTGCCGCGGTCTTCCAGTCACCTTCCCCGCCAAACCCGTAGCCCTGACCCATCAGGCGCTGTACGGCCAGGCCCGGAAGCTGCTTCAGGCCATGCAGGTCCTCGAAGGTCGTTGTAAACGCCCCGAAGCCGCCTTCCTCCAGAAACGCTTTCAGCCCCAGCTCGATCCGGGCCTGCTCTCGCACCGAATCGCGTGCAGGGCCTTCACTCTGAATATTCGGGGCGAGATCATAAACTTCCGCATACTCTGTGAAGAGTGTCTCCACCTCAGCATCCGAGAAGCCGTTGACACGCTCCACCAGATCGCCGACACCAAACCCGTTGACGGACCAGCCGAGCTTAATCTGCGCCTCAACTTTGTCCCCTTCGGTCACGGATACCTGGCGCATGTTGTCCCCGAACCGGGCGACTTTCAGACTTCTGCCCGCTGTGAACGCGGCGGCGACACGGCACCAGCTGCTGATGTCGCGGCGGATCTCGGGATCTTCCCAGTAGCCGACTACGACTTTACGCCCGAGGCCCAGTCGGGTTCCAATATGCCCGAACTCCCGGTCGCCATGCGCGGCCTGGTTCAGGTTCATGAAATCCATGTCGATGCTATCCCAGGGAATATCACGGTTGTACTGTGTGTGCAAATGCAGCAGCGGCTTTCGCAGCTCGGACAGCCCGGCGATCCACATCTTTGCCGGGGAAAATGTGTGCATCCAGGTGATGATCCCCGCACAGGTGTCATCGGCACTGGCTTCGCGGCAGAGTTTCAGGATCGCTTCGGGGTTTGTAAGTACGGGTTTGAAGACGATCCGGCAGGGGAGCATCGGGTCGGAGTCCAGGCCCGAGACGATTGTTTGGGAATGTGTCGCGACCATATCCAGCGTCTCTGGTCCATAGAGGTGCTGGCTTCCGGTCACAAACCAGATAGCAGTGTCTTTCAAGTTAAGCAAGGGGTGCACTCCTTCGAGTTAGGGGAAAAATCGGTACTAAGTCGTATTATAGCCGAACCATCTTTGCCCTGTCAAACTGACGCGCTCCGTTCCGCAAAAAGCCCTGCCGCATTTGCGGCAGGGCAGAAGTCGATACAAACGTCCGCTGTTACATCCCTGGAGCTGGTGCGGAAGCCCCGGAATACTGGCCGGCATACTGATCTGCCGACTGCACCTGGCCGCCATTCACCCCCGCCTGCGGGCTGGTGTTTACCTGGCCCTGGTAGGCATTGGGATTGGAATTGTAATCCGGCAGGTACTGATTGACCTGATCCGCCGGGACTTCTACACCCTGTTTGGGCGCGGAGAGCCAGACAACCGTGTGATTGGCATCGTTCTTGCGGTAATAGATAGCGCCCTTATTCGGGCCTTTCTCTTCGCGGTAAAGCTGCTGGCCGCTGGGCGCGGCTCCGCCATTCTGGGCAGCGGCCGCGGCGTTCAGCTTTTTATCACGCTGGTAGAGATAAAATAACAGGGCGGCTCCGGCCAGGAGAACGACTTTCTGCTTGCCGGTCAAGCCTGGCTTAGCGGAGTTCGTTGGCGCGTTACTCATCGGCGTGCTGTTCATCGGCGCTGCGCCGTTACTTTGCGTGGCGGCTTGATCACTAGCTTTCGGGCCGCAGCCTGCCGTGACGGCAAGTGTCGGCAGGGCCAGCGAAGCCGCGACGACAAGAGCGATCAGGCGAGATGTTCGAGGTGAGCGTATCATTGGGCATGTCTCCTTTGAGGTGGGTTTGTAAAACAGACTTTTGCATTGTACCCATTACAAAGGCAAACATACGAAGATAATTATGGCGGCTTTTTATCTGACTAGTAGGCGTACCTGAGCTGAACGCCTCAGACCAGCGGCATTTCGTACGGTGAAAATTAAGTTGGTCTGTCCGGTCTTTCCCGACACCGGAGTCGCCGTGAATGTGAACTTAGCTGCGTTTTTCGGGTCGCGCATCAGGACTAAATTTGTTTCGGGCAGCAGTTCCGGGTTATCGGAGCGAGCGGAGACCAGCAACTGGCTCGCCGGCGTCTTCGCGTCGCTCACCGAAAATTGCTGCGTTACCGGCTTGCCGGGGGAAGTTTCCTGCTGCCAGAAGAACTGAAAGCCGCCGAACATCGGCTGGGCGGCGGCAATTCCTGTGCCGTCCGACCGCGTGACTTTCAGCGAATTGATATTGTAGGGCCGCTCAGCGGATACATGCAGCCGTATCACGCTTAACCCGGCAGGAAGTGTCAAAGTGATTGGCGCCGTATCCAGAAACGTATCTTCTGGAGCGTTCGCATCATGGGCCGGCACAACAATCGTCTGCACCGGCGAATTGTTCACCAAAATATCCAGCGTTGTCCCCGGCTTGTCCGCACTGATGCTGATACGCAGTAAATATTTTCCTGGCTGGGCGACTCGCACCAGGTAATCGAATTTTGAGCCGCTGCCGATGTAGCGGATAAACGGATTTGCTAGCGGCTCACTTGCTCCCGAGAAATCCCGGGCATCGATTTCGCTTGGCAGTGCCGAACCGGTAGACAGCGCGGCCCGAGGCGCAATCCGCACGGCATCATATGCCAGCTCTTTTGGCTGACGAAGCTCGCGGAGGTTGTCGGTTAATGCCCATGTCCCGTACGGCGTGTCGAAATTCGACGCGCCCAGAACAAACCAGTTGAATTGGTCGCCGCCTTTGGCGTACCACATATTTAGGTAGCGGGTTACGAGGCCGCTCATGCGCGGATCAAGCGAAGCCGCTTTCTTGGCGGCAATATTATTTGGGCCAAACGTGTCCGGCCCACCTTCATACGCACAGAGCTTCAAGCCAAAATAAGTCGCAAGTGTTTGATGCTCGTCAATCACCTCTGTGTTTTTATAGTGGTCGATATCGGCAGCGAGCGCGTTGAGGACCTCGTCTTTCGTCAAATCTTTGCGGGCGTCCGCGCCCTGTCCATTCCCACAGGCGAAGTAGGGCGCGATCGCCAGGCCCCAAAAGAAGCGATTTGGCTTGCCGTAAACCGAATTGATGTACGTAAGCTGATTGTCAAAGCGGCTGGGAGCCATCTGGTAGGCGAGTATGGGCCGAACACGCGTCCCAAAAGAGGTTGTTCCAAACGCTGTCACAAAAATATCGCTGATGTCTTTCAGGCGTTTAGCGACTCGGCGGTCGCCAAGAGTGACACTGTCGGTGCTCGGCGTTTTGTCATAGTTCAGCGTTGATCCGCCTGCTTTCACCTCCGCCACAGCCAACTCTCGGTTCAGGCCCGTCTGCAAAAAGCCATCGTTCCAGACCTCGTTACTGTACTCGACGTAGACATGCAGGCCGGGCTTCAGCGTAGACTTGGCCAGAATGGCCAGATGCCGCACATAGTCATCGTTCGCAAGTACGGGGACGTTCAGCCAGATGTCTTTGCCCGTCACATTTGCCAGTGCTATGCAATATTCCCAGCAAATGCCTCTGGCATTGGTCATCGTCACCGGTGTCTTGCTCCAGCCGACTTGAACGTCCCGCGTCAGCCCCGAAGTCTGTGTGGCATCCGCTGGCAGGCTGCGATCAGACCATTGCGACTCTAAATTGCCGTTTGTGCTATGCCAGTCCATAAATCGCAGCAGGTTGGGGGAGCGGGCCTGAATCAATGCTAAGTATTCCCGTGTGAACAAGGGTGGATTGGCGGGGTCGTAGCCTGGACGGAGGCAGCGGATATTTGTGACCTGCCCTTGGGTGGCGTGGAAATTAAATTCCAGTACCGTTTGATCGGGCCTGACCAGCACATCGTAAGTCGTCAAACTCGCCGTCTCAGAGCTTGTCTTGCGCAAAGCCGCACCGCTTATTCCCGTATCCACAGTGACCCCCGTCGGCCCGTGAAACGAGAGTTTATAGATGCCTGCTCCCACCGGAGCACCGGTGTCTGCGACACGTACCCAAAAATCCTCGCATGGCCAGCCTGCACCGTCAGTTTTGACTCGGCGGTCGCTTCCCGCCCGATCATAAAAGCCTCGCGTCGTCTTGATCATATCGACAAAGGCTTCATCGCGTGACCAGTCGATTTCCCCGTTCAGGCCCGCCCCAAGAGGAATAGTCAAAGCCGCAGCTCCTAAAGAGGTGCTGAATGGCAATGAGAGCAGAACCAGACAAAAAGCTAGCAGATAACGTGTATTCATGTCTAACGTTCCTTATGCTTCAGAACACTATTTTTCAGAACAGTTTACGCGGTGGCCCATCTCGAATGATTCGATGGACGCGAGTGCCAGTACCAGTGCCCGCCGCCCGGCTGCCGCCGGGACTGGCGGCATCTGTCCTGATTTCAGTGCAAGCAGCATCGCATCTAGATAGGTATCAAACGTGCGGTGGAACTCCCGGTCGTGGTCGTTGAAATATCCCGCCGACCACTCCTCACGGATTTCACTCCCCACTGCCTGAAACGAAAACTTACGCACGGTATCTTCGACCACGATACGGCCCAGTGTGCCGCTGATTTCCAGCATCTGCGTTCCCGGATAGGCATAGGAGGCGTCGTAAGAGCCGAGCAGTGTTCCCACTGCCTTGTTCTCGAAACCCAGCGCTAGGGCGAGAGTCCGAAATCCACCGCCGGTCTTCTCCGTCATCTGGGCCATGACGCTGCTGATGGGGCCGCAGAGGTGCTCAAGCGTATCAAAGCCGTGGCACTGTGTCTCGATCAAATTCGCGTGGGGGTGGCCCGCGCCGCCTTCCCCGCCAAATCGCCAGGAGGCAAAGACGATTTCGCCCAGCCGCCCGGACGAAATCGCCTCCGAAGCCATCAGTGTGGGCTTCGAATATCGGTGGTTGAAGTTGATGGCAAAAAACAGGTCGCGCTTCTTGGCTTCCGCCAGCAGCGTGTCCGCCTCCGTCAGGTCGAAGACCAGCGGCTTCTCCACCAGCAGCGCACAGCGCCCCCACTGGATAACTTCCAAAGTTGCCTCAAAGTGGCCCTGGTTGGGCAGGCAAAGACTGACCAGGTCGGGCTTTTCGTGCTCCAGCATCTGCCCAATATCGGTGTAGGCCCGAACACCATACTCGGCCGCTCGTGCGCGTGTCTTGTCTTCCCTGTGCCCTGCGACCGCACAAAACTCGATGTCCGGATGCGCCGAAAAGACTCGCGCATGCTGACGGCCCCAGCCGCCCGCCCCGATCAGTGCCACTTTGAGACGCGTTTCGTTCACGCATCTTTCTCCATCGCCGCGATCTTTTCCTGGCTCGCTTTGAGCCGTGCCGCGTCGAACTTAGGCTTCCGGTCGAAGGTGAAGATGCCGTTCAGCTCCGGGTAAATATCTGTCAGCTGCGTGTAGCAGTAGCCAAACATTCGCGAATTATCCAGCAGTGTTTCGCAGACTGCATCAAAGCGCAGGTAAAAGTCCTCGATCGAAGTTGGTCCGCCGCCGTAGCCCCAGCTTCCCGTTTCGAGGGCCTTCTCCGACTCCGGCACCCACTTAAAGCCGCCAAATTCGCTGACGAAGTAAGGCTGACCATCATAGGCGATGGAGAACTTCTCGCCGTCATTCGTGAAGACTTTCCCTTCGGCCATCTCCGAATGCCGCTTCTGAAAGTTCGCCAGGCCTTCGGGAAAGGTCTCTTCGCTGATATAATCGTGCGAGTCGTAAATATCTGCTCCCTGAACGCGATGGGAATAGCCTGACGTATCCAAGACCGGTCGGCTCGTGTCCATGGCTTTTGTCGCTAAATACATGCCGTGCATGACGTCGTCGAGCACGTTGATCTCGTCGCTGCGGTCCTGCCAGGTCTCATTCAGCGGGCACCAGCCGATGATCGAGGGATGCGAGCAGTCCCGCTCCAGCGCTTCCAGCCACTGCGTGATATAAGTCGCTCCCGGCTGCAGCTTATTCGCTGCATCCCGGTTTCCCCAGTCTCCGAACTCCCCCCAGACCAGATATCCCATTCGGTCGGCATGGTAAAGAAATCGCTCCTCGAAGACCTTCTGGTGCAGACGTGCCCCGTTGAAGCCAACATCCAGGCTCATCTGAATATCGGCGATCAGTGCCGCATCCGTCGGTGCCGTCATCACGCCATCCGGATAATATCCCTGATCCAGCACAAGACGCTGGAAGATGATCTCGCCGTTGATCTTGACCTTCTGACCGTCGATCGCGATGCTGCGCAGGCCCGCATAGCTGGATGCGCGGTCCACGACCTGGCCGCTGGCATCAAGGAGCGAGATTTCGATATCGTAAAGATGCGGGTCAGTGGGAGACCAATACCGCTGCTTGTCCTCTGGGACAGTCAGTGTCAGCCGCGCCGCCAGGTCGAGATCGGCCCGGCAGGAAGCAGAGGCGATCACGCCCGACCCATCTTTCAAGTCGGCCTTTAGGATCAGGCCCGGTTTGTTTTGCGTCAGCGGCTGCTCGAGAATAAACACGCCATTGGCGACATCGGGGGTCAGGCGGGGCCGGCCCAGTGCGGTCTCCGGGACTGGCTCCATCCAGACCGTCTGCCAGATCCCCGTCGTGCGTGTGTAGAGGCAGCCATGGGGCGCATATTTCTGCGACTGCTTGCCGCGTGCTTTCGGTGTGTGCCAGTCATCTCGGGCTCGGACGACGATCGTCAGGCTTTCTCCCGCCGTGACATTTTTAAGCTTGGCAAAAAACGGTGTGAAGCCGCCTCGGTGCCGCACCACTTCCACGCCGTTCACCCAGACCGTCGCATCGTAATCCACTGCCCCGAAATGCAGCAGAATATGCTTGCCGGACCATGCCGCCGGCACGGTGACAGTCTTGCGGTACCAGACCGCCAGCATGAAATCCGTGTGGCCAACACCCGAAAGAATCGATTCCGGGCAGAATGGAACCGTGATCTTGCCCGCCAGCGTCTTTTCGCGCAGCCCGCGATCCAGGCCGCTGTCGCTGGCATCGATCTCGAACTCCCACTCACCATTCAAGTTGAGCCAGTCAGGCCGGACAAACTGCGGTCGGGGATACTCAGGTCGTGGAATTGTCATCATGTTCTCCGTTGAAGATTTACACTATCATACACCTTGCTGAGTAATATGTCCATCAACGAGACCAACCTCTGCCTTTGTAAAAACCACATTATAAACCCGAAAAGAACCGAGGCATGATTCTGAGGAGCCGCAGCAGAACGACGAGAGGAGCGTTTTTCTCCAAATCACTTCGTATAGCTTTTATGGACACCGAGCAGGAAAATTGGCTTGGTGCGGCGAAATATTAGAGATATTATGGACATTCCTGCACTCCAATACGAACCCCTCGTTCGCGCTGCACTCGCCGAAGATATCGGGCCAGGGGATATTACCTCGATTTTGTGTATCCCTGCCGGGACGCGGGCGACCGCCGTCATGCTCGCCAAGCAGCCGGGCGTGATCGCCGGGCTGGCCATCGCTGAAATGGCATTTCAGCTGATCGATCCACATGCCGTCTGGCTGGCACACCTGAGTGATGGCGTACGGGTAGGGGAGGGCCGGACCCCGCTGGCGACCATCACCGGGGATGCCCGCGCCCTGCTGACTGCCGAGCGGGTCGCCCTGAATTTCGTCCAGCGCCTTTCGGGGATCGCGACTCTTACGGCAAAGTACGCCGCACTGACACTCGGTACCCATGCCCGCATCGCCGATACCCGAAAGACGACGCCCGGCCTGCGCATGCTGGAAAAGTACGCTGTCCGTGCCGGGGGCGGCTTCAACCATCGGCTGGGCCTCTACGACGCAGTTCTGATTAAAGACAACCACATCAAGGCCGCCGGAAGTATCGCCCAGGCAGTTGCGGCAGCGCGGGCACATATCTCTCATACAATGAAGATCGAAGTGGAAGCTGCAAATTTGAAGATGGTCGAGGAAGCCCTTCAAGCCAAGGCCGATATTATTTTGCTAGACAATATGGACGCGGAGACTATGCGCACGGCCGTTCAAACTATCGCCGGACGTGCGATCTCCGAAGCCTCCGGCGGTCTCACCGAAGCCCGGATCGCCGAAGTCGCCGCCACCGGGGTCGATATCCTCAGCATCGGCGCACTGACACACTCTGCCCCAGCACTGGATATCTCGCTGGATTTCAAGGACTAAATCCATGACCGTTTTTGGCACCCCCTATCGCCACCTCGCGGAGTGCGTCTCCACCAACGACGAAGCACGAGAATGGGCGCGGGAGGCTTCGACCCTTGCCCCGTCCGGTGCCCTCGTCTCAGGCGATTCCCAGACACGCGGGCGCGGGCAGCGCGGACGAGAGTGGCAGGGCGGCGTCGGTGACAGCGCCCTGCTCTCCTATATTTACCGTCCCGATTCTTCCTCGCAAATCCGCGAACTGGGCCTCGTCACGGCCCTCGCCGTTGCGGATGCCCTGACAGTAGGAACCAGCCTCCGCCCACAGATCAAATGGCCGAACGATATTCTGCTGGATGATCACAAAGTAGCAGGTATTCTTGTCGAGGCCGCTGACGGGGTCGTCATTCTCGGAATTGGCATCAATGTCAATCAGGAGAGTTTCCCCGGTGGCGAGAATTTCGCCTACCCACCTACTTCCCTGCGGCTTGCGACCGGTCAGCCACAGCAAGTCTCAAGCATCCAGGCGGCAGTCTCCCAGGTTCTCAGCCAGTGGGAACAAGTGTGGCTCCGGGCAGGGTTTCGACCGATAATCGAAGAATGCCGTCGCAGATTGGCGATCGGGGCCGCGGTGCGGCGCGGCACCGATCTGGCGACACTCACTGGCCTCTCCGACGATGGCTTTGCCGAGGTCCGGTTACCGGACGGAACTTTCGCTGTCTGGTCTACAGTAGATTAAAATGAGAGGCCGGAAAATGGCCTCCAATAGTGTATAATAAATGAGCGGCTTACGTTTGCCGACAAGGAACCACCTATGTTGCGGTCTCGACTGCTGAGTACTTTTACCGTGATCGGCGCGATTCTTATCGTTCTGAGCATCGTCGGACTGATTGTTGGCCCGCGCTTTGTCTACGATCCCGGCCAGCCCGTTACCGGAAAAGAAGCCTGGTACTACCTGATCATCGGCATCTTAATGGTTGTTAATGGGCTGCTGACCCCGGCGGTGCCGGAAGAAAAGCCCGCGTCGCGTACTGGAAGTAACTCTGCTGCCAATCGGACACTGCCCCGCGAGACTACCGTTTCTGCCGCCGAAAAAAGCAGCGAATAGCTTGCCCCCAAGCTCTCGCACCAATTTATTACGAACACTGAGGTTTTACGAAATATGCCATCGGAAGTCATACGCTGTACCGACTGCGGAGCCACATTTAAGGCCGTTCCCACCTGGCTCGTCGGCGCAAAAGTTAAATTTAGCTGCACAAACTGCCCTAAACGGCCCTCCCGAGTCCCTCGCTATGAGCCTGCCCCGGTCATCATGACTGCAATGGAAGCCGATCCCGATGATGACATGGACGGCGACATCCCCGATGATTCGGAAGACGATGCCGACCTCGATCTGGCGTCCGACGAAATGGACGATAAAGACGAAAAAGATTAAGTGGCGAAAAGATTATGTGAAAAAGCCCGGCCTCAATTGAGGCCGGGCAATTTTTTTACTCGAACCCAAATCCGCCGTAGTCTGCACTCACCACCCGCCAGACTTTGATTGGGACCACCAGCAGCTTTGTCCCATCCTCGCGCCGCCAGTGCATCGTAACATCATGGTCATAAACCATCCGGCCATCCGGTGATGTGACAATCTGCAGGTGGCTGGTCGATGTTGCCGTGTCGCCTTCCAAAGCGATGACGGGAATCGATTGCGTGATTTTTGCCGAACCATCGCCCTGCGCGACTTTATTTAGCAAAAAGCGCAGCTGAATCGGGCTTGGGACCGTTGAGTCGTGATATCCCTCGGAGATGATCCTCATCACCGCTCCCACATCACGTCTCTCCCCAGCCGCCCGCGCCACCTCTAGCTGCGCCGCGATCTGTGTCTGATCGGGCTGCGGCGGCTGGTACTTCAAGAACAGGAAAATCCCCACCAAAGCCAGCCCGAGAGCCAGTCCGATTAAATATTTTGACGATTGTTTCATTTAGAACTAAGTCTCATGGCCGCGCGTCTTTACGCGTTTCCAGCCGCCACCGAAAATTCAGCGGCCTGATCCCGTAAGTCAGCGAGATTGGCGGCACATGGTAAACGCTGATGCGCGGCAGGCGCAGCGGGTGATCCGTTTTGCGTACGCGCCCGAACTCCGTCGTGACCGCCTGGATATACCCAATTTCCCCCGCCATGTCCATTACTCCCTCGTTAAAGCTGCCGTATGGGTAACAGAGCGTAGTCATAGGCTTACGAAGCCTCTGTTCCAGTGCATCTTTAGAATCTGCCATCTCCCGCCGCGCCTCAGCTGCCGGGAGATCCGCAAGGTGTGGGTGCGTCGCCGTATGCGCCTCAAACTCCACGCTGCCCTCGGACTGCATCTCTTCAATTTCTGCCCAGGAAAGCAAAGAGGTCGGCTCGTATCCATCGCATATTACCCAGTCGTTGGTCTTGCCCACTTTTTCTGAGACGAGAAACACCGTGTAGACAAACCCAAGTGCACGCAGTATCGGATGCACATTCTGCCGCAAATTCGTATAGCCATCATCGAATGTCAGCAGCACCGGTTTTGGCGGCAGCAATCCTGTTCCTGCTCGGGCCGCGGCCAGTATCCCGAACGTGATCGGCGAGTAGCCAGCCCGTTTTAGCATCTGCATCTGCCCGGCGAACTCAGACGCCAGCACGTAAAAATGTTTGTACTTCGGCGGTCGTGGTACGCTTTCGACGGCGTGGTACATAAGGATTGGTATGGGTGTCATAATTTGGGCAGCGCAGTATTTGTAATTTCTCGATACAGCGAAAGCAGTCGCTGTATCTGGCGATCTTGAGAAAAATTGGCTTCGACGTAGCTCCGGCCCATTCGGCCCATTTCGGCTCGTAGTGGCGGTCCGCTCCCGGTATCAAGCAGCGCCGAGAGAGCTGCTGAGAGTGCCGACAGATCACCGGGTGGAACCAAAATGCCAGTGATCTTATCCTGGACTACTTCGCGGCAGCCGCCGATTTTCGTGGCAATGGTCGGCAGGCCCGACGCCATCGCTTCCGCCAGTGCCAGGCCGAAGGCTTCGTCTTTGGGCAGATGAACCAGAATATCCAGTCCAGGCAGCAGGGCGGGAACATCGTCCCGAGGCCCGGTGAGCAGCAAGTGGGTCTCGAATCTACCTGCCGCCGCCTGCTGAGTCAGATTTGCGGCCGTTCCTGCTTCCCCTTCACTGCCGATAAACACAAAGTGTACTGATGGATGCTCCCGCAGGAGTGCTGAAGCAATCGACAGCAGATCAGCCTGGCCTTTGGCATCGAGGCGTCCAATCATTCCCAAAACGAGGGCTTCCGAAGATATCTTCCATTGAAGACGCGCTTCGGTACGGTGGTCGCAATAGGCAGCAGAGCCGGGATAGTGATATTTATGGAAATCGATGCCATTGTAAATAAGATAAACGAAAGCCGGTGGGAATTGGTGAATAGCTCTTAGTTGATCCGCGACGGCGCCAGAGACCGCGACGACAGCATCTGTCCCCTTTGCGAAAAAACGGTTGCTCAGGAAAGAGGCTCCCCCGAGGGGCCGAATCATATGAGCGTGAAGAAGGAGACGGATCGGGCGGCGGGAAAGACGCCGGGCAAGGCCTACACCCAGGACGGCGATTACGTAGTCGCGCCGAGAATGGGCGTGGACAATCTCGATTTGCTCCGAATGGATGATTTTAGCCAGTCGGAACACGGCGCTGAGGTCCCCGCTGTTACGAACGGAGAACGTTTGCGTGGGAACCTTGCGTTCGGCGCACCATTTCTGGACAAAACTCCCCAAAGAGCATGCGAACTGAAGCGGCACACCGAGGGCATGCATCTCCGCACCGAGCTCCACTGCGTGCCGCTCAATCCCGCCCTGACTCTTCGTGCTGGCGACAAATAGAATGCGCGGCATCTTCTTCGAGTCGCGATTTTTCGGTGCGCTATTTTCGGTCAGCATACCACTGCTGCATAAACTGCCGATAGTCATGCTGTTTTTCTTTGATATCTCGCCACCAGGCTTCATTACCCTGATACCAGGCCACCGTTTCTGCCAGGCGCTCTTCAAAGCGCCCGTTTTCCGGCACGTAGCCCAGACCGCGCATCTTCGTGCAGTCCAAAGAATAGCGCCGGTCATGTCCTGGACGGTCTTTGACGTGGTGTATCAGGGTGTCAGGCTTGCCAAGAATCGAGAGCAGGAGCGCAACGATCTCCATATTCGGCCGATCGTTCTCTCCACCAACATTATACACCTCGCCCGGTGTCCCATGATGCAGGGCGATGTCGATCCCCCGGCAATGGTCCATGACATACATCCAATCGCGCACCTGCATGCCATCGCCGTAGACCGGCACGGGGATGTCGTCGATCAAGTTCGTGATAAATAACGGGATGATCTTTTCCGGGTAGTGGTACGGTCCAAACGTATTAGACCCGCGCGTGACGATGGTAGGTACCCCGAACGTCTGGTGGTACGCCCGTACCATCAGCTCACCCCCCGCCTTCGCTGCCGAATAGGGCTGGTTCGGCTCCAGCGGATCGCCCTCACGAAAGATACCGTCCGTGGTGCCATAGGACTCGTCGGTGCTGACCTGATGGAACCTCTCGTGTTTATGCTTTCGGGCCGCTTCCAGCAGAACGCAGACTCCGTGAAAATTCGCCTGGATCGCTCGCTCCGGGTCCACGATCGCCCGGTCGTTGTGACTCTCCGCCGCGAAGTTCACGATCACATCCGCGTTCTGCGCCAGATTGTCCACCAGCGGAGCATCGTTGATATCGCCTTTGATAAATGTGAAATTTGGATTCTTCCAGACATCCGCCAGGTTCGCTAGATTCCCTGCGTAGGTCAGAGCATCCAAAACAATTATCCGGTAGCTGGGATACTTCCCCAGAATATAACGCACAAAGTTCGAGCCGATAAAACCCGCGCCGCCAGTAACAATCAGTGTTTCCATGTCTGTTCCCCAAAAACTCGTCAGAGCCCGAATCTGCCCAGCAGACCGCCAAGCATCCCGCCGCCGCCGCCGTTTTCCGCACCTTGCGCGGCCTGTCCACCAGTCAGCATCCCCAGCAGACCAGCTGCCTGCGGGAACCGGCTCGAAACCATCGCCAGAACTTCCGGGTGCTGCTGTGCGAGCGCCATCGTGGTGTTAACCAGATCACTATGTGACATCTGGCTTGGATTTGTCTCGTCTGTTCCAGCTTGCCCGAGCAGACTCTGGACATTTACGCCTTGTCCACTCAGCATTCCCAGTGCCTGACTCAGAAGGTCGCGATGGGCATCGACTGCTTCCGGGGCCGCCTGCGCCAATGTCTGCGTTCCATCATCCTGCGATTCATCGCCTTGTGCATCCTGATTATCATACTGCTCGTTGTCTGCCATAGATTCCTCCTTGCGCGTTGACGCTGTCACTGCTTATTTTTGATTTGCCGAGCCTATTATGACACACTGCTCCGCGAAAGTCATGGGGCGCTCTGTTGAAAATCATGGCACTTTCATCCAGGGATGCCAACTTTTAGACCCTGACCTGAACTTCGATCCGAACTTGCCTTGCCAAGCGCGATGATGACCCTGTTATCTGCGAACTTCTGCACTCAGGGGGGCGAGTTCGCAGCCGTGGGCATCTCCAAGCATGCTGAGCAAACCGAATACTACTTAGGCACCGGAGAAACCCCGTGCGCCTGCACCTCACCGATCAGCGTCTTAGCCTCGGCAGCGTGGACACCCGTTGGAAAGCGCTTCAAGTACTCCTGCCAGAGCGAAATGGCGCGGACGCTGTTGCCGCTGATGGCGTACACGCTGCCCTGATTGTACAGGCTGTTCTCGTGATTGGGGTCTTGCTTCTGAGCCGTCTGATACTGCTCTAACGCCAGCTTGGGCTGCTGAGAACGGAAGTAGGCGACGCCTAAATCCGTACGTATGTTGGGGTTATCTAGGCCGCCCGCAATCGCTTGCTTGTAAGCGATAATTGCCTGCGGCCACTGCTGCTGATCTTCGCTGGAATCCGCCTGGGTCAACGCCGCCTGGGCCGCCGACGTGCGCAAGGCTGCCGCCGCCGACAGAGCCGGCTTCAGGGCGAGGTAGGTCCCACCTGAGCCGAGCGCCGCACAGAGCAGCCCAGCCATCCCGTACCCGGCCCAACCACTCTTTCTGACCCCCCAGGACTGGGGGGGGGGGGCCTGCCTGCGTGTTTTGCGTGCCACTAAGACCCAACCCCCGCCGGAATCTTCGCGGCTGTTTTTGCACTGCCATTCGAGTAATTCGTCGGCGTCCGCGGCGGCATCAGAGCCAATGCCCGCCGGGCGACCTCCGCCGCCGTCAGCCCAACCATCTCCCGCAGAACGGGAACAGTACCGTGCTCCACAAAATGGTCCGGCAGGCCCACAACTGCTGTCGGCACGAGTACATTCCGCTCTGCCAGCAGCTCCAGCACCGCCGTCCCGAAGCCCCCGCGTGCCACACCGTCTTCGACCGTGACGACTGCGCCGCAGCGTCGAGCCGCACTCACCAGGGTCTCTTCGTCCAGCGGCTTGCAGAACCGAGCATTGACCACGGCTGCAGAAATGCCCAACTCTGCCAGCAGGTCCGCTGCATCCAGCACGATTTTAACTCCCGCGCCGATCCCAAAGAGCGCGACGTCACGTCCCTCGCGCAGCACTTCCGCGCGGCCCAGCGTGATCTCATCGGCAGGGGAGGGGACGGCCAGTGCATCCTGCCCTCCGCGCGGATATCGCACCGCCACCGGTCCCGCTTCGAAATCCAGTGCAAACCGTGTCATCCGCCGCATCTCTTCCGTATCCCGTGGCGCCATGATCACCATATTGGGAACACACCGCAGGTACGCTAGATCGAAGACCCCGTGGTGCGTCCCGCCGTCATCGCCCACCAGCCCCGCCCGGTCCAGAAAGAACTTCACCGGCAGGTGCTGCAGCGCCACATCGTGGATGATAATATCATACGCCCGTTGCAGAAATGTCGAGTAGATCGCCGCGACCGGCTTGAACCCCTCTGCCGCCAGCCCGGCCGCGAACGTTACCGCGTGCTGCTCGGCGATCCCCACATCAAAAAACCGCTCCGGGTGCAGCTTTGCGAACTTGTTCAGTCCCGTGCCGTCCGGCATTGCGGCGGTGATCCCAATGATCTTATCGTCCGTCTCCGCGACATCGTTCAGCGTCTCCACAAATGAATCGGTGTAGGAAACTCCCACCGTCTTCGCTTCCGTCTTGCCATCGTCTGGGCTGAACTTCCCGAGGCCGTGATACGTCCGCGAGTTTTCTTCCGCGTACGAGACCCCTTTGCCTTTGACTGTCAGCACATGCACCAGCACCGGGCCTTTTAGCCGCTTGACATGGTTGAAGACATTGATCAAGTTACCGAGATCGTGCCCGTCGATCGGTCCGATATACGTAAAGCCCATCTCCTCAAAGAACAGGCCCTTGTGCGCCGGGGTCGCGAAATGCGTCGCCGTATGCTTCGCCGCCTTCGCCGCCTTTTTCATCAGCTCACTGCCTACCGGCATCTGCGCGATCATTCTCTTGGCCGTATTTTCCCCTGCCTGATACAGCGGTTCCATCCGCAGCTTCGATAGGTAAGTCGCCAGCGCCCCGACATTCTCCGCGATCGACATTTCGTTGTCATTTAAAATGACCGTGATATCCGTCCCGTCGTCCGCCGCATTCAGCAGGCCTTCCAGGGCCAGTCCACCCGTCATCGCCCCGTCGCCGATAAGGGCCAGCACGGAGCTTTTTCCGCCCCGAAAGTCACGCGCCTTCGCGAAGCCCATCGCCGCCGAAATGGACGTCGACGCATGCCCCGCCCCGTACAGATCGTAGGGCGACTCATCAATCCGCAGAAAGCCCGAAAGCCCTTCGAACTGCCGAATCGTGTGCAGACGGTCGCGCCTCCCCGTCAAAATCTTGTGTACATATCCCTGATGCCCGACATCCCAAATCAGCTTGTCTTTGGGCAGATCGTACACTTTATGCAGTGCTAGTGTCAGCTCGACCACACCCAGCGAAGGAGCCAGATGCCCCCCCGTCTTGGCCACGGTCTGCGTCAAAAACACCCGGATCTCCTCCGCCAATACGCGCATCTGCTCCAGGGACAATCGCTTCACATCCGCCGGACTATTTATCCCGTCGAGCAGGGTCGTTTCGCTCTCACTCATATCATTACTTTCTGCACGCTTACGACGTGGGACGCAGAGGGTCCGAGACTTCTTCTCTTATTATGATACCTACCTGCCAGCCCTCTGTCAATTAAAATACCCACTTTATCGCTTTATTTCGCAAAGTAGTTTGCACTCTCCCCCTTGGAGCATGCCCTTTCTTTCGTCTGGCTTCATCTGTTATAATAGAGTATGACTATTTCGCGCTCTGCCGACCCTCCAATTCCAGTAGTCTCTCCCTGGCGGACTGAAGGACTCTTCTCTCCGCACTACCTAACGTATCGCCTTCCGCGCCCACAGTCTGCACTTTGGCCGGATGAACAAGATGCCGACGCTGCCTTCGAGTTCGCACGGACCCAATTTACCGAAGTCTATACGGCACTCAAAACCGCAAGCGAAGAAGATGTGGAAACTCGTTGGATTCTGCCGATGCTTCGTATCCTTGGCTTTGGCTGGAACCCCCGCAAAGCGATTCCTGACACTCCTGTTCGATACCTGCCGGATTTTTTGCTGTATGCGTCTCCTGATATCGCCGACGCAGCGTTTCAGTCGAAGAATTTCTATGCCGATTGTTTCGCACTACTGGAAGCGAAGCGTTGGGGGATCAACCTCAGCCGCGAAGGCGCAAAGACGAAAGAGCGCTCCCCTCAGACACAAATTCGTGACTATCTCAGCGAAGCCAGCGGCCTATCCTGGGGTATCCTGACAAACGGTGGTCAATGGAGACTCACCTGTAAACGAGACCGCGCCAGCAGTTTCTTTGAATTCGACATGGAATAGGTGCTGCTTGCCGCCGCCCAGCCGGAACTGGCGGCACAGGCCCGAAAAGATTTCCATCTCTTCTATGCTCTGTTTCGGCGCACCGCCTTCGAGCGGGATGCAAACGGGCAGACCCCACTTGATTCGATCCGCGAAGAAGCCCAGCAATTCAAAGCCGATGTCGAGCGCCGCCTGCGCGTTCAAGTCTTCGACTGCGTCGAACTTCTCGCCCGCGGCTTCCTCGATAATCCCGACAACGCTCTTACCGACGCCGATCTCCCCACGATCTACTCCAACTGCTTGATCTTACTTTATCGCATCCTCTTCGTTTTAAACGCCGAAGCACGTGACCTTTTGCCGACTCATACCCGCGACACCGCCAGTAAAAAGTACTTTACGACCTATGGTCTCGAATATATTCGGCACGTTCTTATCGCCCCCGACGGCACCGAGTATGATGACGACCAGTCCCTTATTCTGTCGGGACGGCTGCAGGGTCTCTTTCGTCTTATCAATGGCAAGCCAGGCCCAGCGGGGAAGCCAGACAAAAATACCGAGCTGAATATCCCGCGCTACAACGGCGGACTGTTTGACCCGAATCGCTATCCCTTCCTGGAAACCAAAAAAGTCGCCGACCAGTTTCTTGCGGATGCCCTCCGCCGCCTGTCTTATCGTACCGACGGCGCCGAACTTGTGGCATTCGACTACGCCAACCTCGGCGAACGCCATCTTGGAAGCATCTACGAAGGCCTGCTGGAACATCGCCTTGCCCTCTCCCCGCAGGGCGATCTCTGCCTGACAAACGACAAAGGGGAGCGCAAGACCTCGGGCGCCTATTACACTCCCGAAGCCTGGGTCACTTACATTGTTAGCCATACCCTGCATCCACTTTTAGAGGCGATCAAAGCGGGAGATGAGGCTGACTCCTTCGCGGAAGCCGTCCTGAGCCTCAATATCTGTGACCCCGCCATGGGCAGCGGTCACTTCCTGGTGGAAGCCGTCGCGACCCTCGCCGAAGCCGTTGCCACCCACCCGACGACCGCCCCGCGTCCGCAGCTGAGCTCCCAGGGTCTTCCTATCCTTGATCCGCAGGGTGATCCTGTCTGCACGGAACAAGCCAAGCTCGCCTATTGGAAGCGCCGCCTTGTGGAAGCCTGCATCTACGGCGTCGACCTGAATCCGCTCGCCGTCGAGCTGGCCAAGCTCTCCCTCTGGCTCGAAACCGTTGACCGCGTTCCCCTGAACTTTCTTGATCATCACCTGCGCTGCGGCAATTCACTGCTCGGAACCACCCTGGATGCCTTGCCGAAGTATCCCTCCCTGAAGAAATCTGGCAAAAAAGAGAAATACCCCGGACAGCTCTCCATGGCCTTCAGCGGCGATTTACGCGCTGCCGTCACCCAGGCCATCACCGAATTCGCCGCCATCGAAGGCGTCTCGACCGATACCCACGACGCCGCCAAGCAGAAAGAAGCCCTCTGGCGTAATATCTCCGAAACCCTCATGCCCCGCTTTCGCCATGCCGCCGATCTGTGGCTAGCTCCCTGGTTCGGCGGCGAGGTCGGCTGGCTCAACTTCACGACCCAGTTTGATAGCCCCGATAAGACTGCCCTGCTCTACGAAGACCACCGCGCTGTGCTGGAAGCCCTCCGGCCCTTTCATTGGGAGCTGGAATTCCCTGACATCTTCCTCACCGAAAGCGGCGATAAAAAATCGGCGGCTGGCTTCGATGCTGTCGTCGGCAATCCGCCCTGGGAACGAATCAAGCTTCAGGAAAATGAGTTCTTCGCCGGGCGCAGCCCCGCCATTTCCCTCGCGCCCAAAGCCAGTGACCGCAAAAAGCTGATTGCCGCCCTCCCGAAGTCCGATCCCGCCCTCTGGGCGGACTACGAAGCCGCCCGCCTCCGCGCGGAGCAGACCCAGGCCTTCATGCACCGCTCCGGCTTCTTTCCCCTCATGGGGCGCGGGGATACCAACCTCTACGCCGTCTTTGCCGAGAAAGCGCTTCAGTTGGTGAATCCGACTGGCCGGGTCGGCCTCCTCGTGCCCAGCGGTGTGGCGACGGATGATACGACTAAAGCCTATTTTCAGGAATTGGTGCATCATCGGCGTCTGGCGGAGCTGTTGGACTTTGAGAACAAGAACAAAGTATTTGAAGATGTCGACAGCCGCTTCAAATTCAGCATTATTCTAATTACTGGCAAGGGAGTTCCGCAGCCGGTCGTCAAATGCGGGTTCTTCCTGCATGGGATGGGGGATCTTGAAGACCCCGAGCGCGTTTTTACGCTGTCCCCGGCAGACTTCAAGCTCTTTAATCCGAACACGCTGACCTGTCCGATTTTTCGGCGAAAGCGGGATGCGGAGCTGACCCGCAAAATCTACGAAAACGTGCCTATCCTGGTTCGAGAGACGGAGAAGGGTACGGTAAACGCGTGGGGCATACAGTTCTTGCGGATGTTTGACATGGCCAATGACTCCAAACTCTTTGAAGGCGCGAAGTCTCTAGAGAATGAGGGATACTGGCTTGGTGAGGGTAATATTTACACTAAGGGGCAAATAAAATATATGCCCTTGTATGAAGGAAAAATGTTTCAGCAATACGATCATCGTGCAGCAAATATCGAAGTAATAGAAGAAAAT
>JANXMY010000032.1 GCA_025354405.1 Armatimonadota bacterium | reverse complement strand
AATTACTGGCGGTGTCGACCAGGAATGGACACTTGTTCCCGTCGGTGAGGGTACCTATAAACTCGTCAATGCCTATAGTGGGCTGGACATGGAAGTCGCGGGCGCATCACAAAGTCAGGGAGGTGCGGTTGATCAGTGGGTAGATGTGCCCGGCGCACCCAATGAGCACTGGACGTTCGCCCCGCTGAATTAAGCGTCTGATGTTTGAATTGTTTCCCGGCGGTCCTGCGGTTCTTTCCTGCAGGGCCGCCCACTCTTTTGAAATGCTAATACCATCTCTGTTTCCCCGCAGGCGGGCGTTCCCTATTTAACAAAAACCAACATTGGCACGGTGGACGCCATCATGAACCTCAAAAATGGGTCGAAGAATATCAAGTCGTCCATGGTACGAGATTACGAGCAGGGCCGCAGCGACAAGATCGCCACGTGTCCGTGGCAAACCGACACTTGCATTGGAGGATGACATTACCAAAAAGAGCCGAAGGACCCCTGGCTTTAGCCACGAAGGTGTAAGGCTCCATGCCTTTCCGAAGGCACGATATTTCTGTCCTTCGGATATCAGGTACAATGTGAGTAATCGTTTCTGCTCCCTGAAATCCATCGGCACCTAACGTGAAGTTTGTGTGTACCTCTTTGTGCTTTTAGGTTTGTGCTTGACCCGCTTTGCGGGCCTCGCAAAGAACTTGAAGACCAAGATCGCTAAGAAGCAGGAGCGCAAGTGATGAACCCGAAAGTCTAAGCGGATAGTTCTCAGAAACAGGACTTGCATATTTACTGCTTTAGCAATGGGGAGAAATCACTCTTGACAGTTCGTCCAAAGGAGGCGGCGACCTGGCAGGCTATCAATCTGGTCTCGCTGACTCTGATGTCAGGCAAATGAGACGGCGGGGAGACGGCTTGAGCGACTTATCATCTCTCGAACACTTTATCCCCACCGGCGCTTTCTCGACCATAAACCCAATTGACACTCGCCGGCCCGTCGCGGCTCACGCAGGTAGACCAGAAAAATAATACGCTCTTCTGGCCCACACAATCACGAAAAGGAATAACTCTCTTATGCCCCGCCTTACCTATCGCGCTCCTGCCCTGCTTTGCCTCGCCGCATCTCTGCTGTTCGGCGCAGCACCGGCCCATAGCCAGGCCGCCATCCAATCCGTAGATCCCCACGCGACCGAGACGAAGGCCCAGCGCGACATTCGGATGCACTGGTGGCGTGAGGCCCGCTTCGGTATGTTCATCCACTGGGGCCTGTATTCCGTTCCGGCCGGCGTCTACGACGGCAAGCCCATCAACAACATCGGCGAGTGGATCATGCGGGTCGCGAACATCCCCGTGGACAGATACGCCGCCTACGCCAACCAATTTGACCCGGAGCAGTTCAACGCCGACCAGTGGGTGGGCTATGCCAAGGCGGCCGGCATGCGATACATCGTGATGACCGCCAAGCACCACGAAGGCTTCGCCATGTTCCCCACCAAAGTAGATAATTTCAACATAACCGCCAGGACGCCCTTCAAGCGCGATCCTATCGGCGAGATGGCCGCAGCCTGCCGGAAGGCCGGGATCAAGTTCGGCGTTTACTACTCCCAGAACCTGGACTGGCACCACCCCGGCGGCGGCACAGCCGGCGACGCCTGGGACCCGGCCCAAAAGGGCGACTTTGACAGCTACGTCAAGAACGTCTCTGCTCCCCAGGTCAAAGAGCTGATTACTCGCTACCATCCTGCCGTGCTCTGGTGGGATATCAACGGCCCCTTCACGCCCGAGCAAGTCCGGGCGCTCACAGCGTCATTTCCGCAGGACCCGGAGCTGATCTACAACAACCGCCTGGGCGGGGGCGTGCCCGGCGACACCGAAACACCTGAGCAGTCCATCCCGGCACTGGGCTATCCCGGCAAGGACTGGGAAACCTGCATGACGATCAACGACACGTGGGGATACAAAACGACCGACACGAACTTCAAGTCCCCCGCCCTGCTGCTGCACAATTTAATCGATATCGCCTCCAAAGGCGGCAATTACCTGCTCAACGTTGGTCCGACCTCGCAGGGGATTATCCCTATTCCCGAGGTGGAACGTCTGCGGGACATGGGCGCGTGGCTCAAAGTGAATGGCGACAGCATCTACGCCACCACACACAGCCCCTACAAGCGGCTGCTCTTCGACGGGCGCTGCACGGTCAAAGGTAATACGCTGTACCTGAACGTCTTCACCTGGCCCACGAGCGGCCTGACCCTGACGGGGCTTCAGACCCGGGTGCTGTCCGCAAAGGCATTGGCGACGGGGCAGAAGCTGTCGGTGACCAAGGCCGCCGATGGGACACTGACGATTAGCAAACCGAACACGCTCGATCCGGTCTGCACGTCAGTCGCGCTGACACTTTCCGGCCCGCCTGTAGTAAAGGAAACCGAGCGGATCTTCTCGCCCCAGCCGGACGGCACTTTTCTCCTGAAGGCCTCGGACGCGACTTTGGAAGGAGATACGATCCAGATTGAGGGGAACGGAGACGCCACAAACGCGGGCTTCTGGACCAACATCAAAGATTCGCTGCACTGGAAAGTGCAGGCGAACGTCGCGGCAGCCGCGCATTATGGGGTCAAGGTCGAATATGCCTGCCAGCCGGGCAATGAGGGAAGTACGTTCACGCTGCGTGTGGATGGGAAGGACTCCGGCGTCTCCGGAACGGTGACGAAGACGACAGGCTGGACGGATTACAAGACCGTCTCGCTGGACGGGACGCTGACGCTGACACCCGGCCCGCATGTGCTCCAGGTTTATCCGCAGACAATCCCTGGCGGTGTCGTGATGAACCTGCGCCGGATCACGCTCGTGGCGGCTGGCGGGTAACAGAGAGTACCTCACCCGGCTTGTTCCACGCCACCTTCTCCTTTCGGGCAGAGAAAGTGAAACTGTCGAAGGAGGAAACAGGGGTAGGAATAAGCCGGCTCTCCTGCGTGGAGCGAGATTGGTGCCCATCAGGGCATGGCCAAACGCGACATCTTAGCACCACTTGTCGAGAAAGTGATCTGTCACAAAGACGGGGCAGAAGTCGTATTCCATCCCGGCGTCTTCGGAGAAAACGCCGGGACGAGAACTGACGCGGAGAGCGTTCCAACTCTTTATACCACCTGCATGGTCTGTCAAGTTCGCGCGGATCAGTGCCATCTCGTCATCAGTGAAGCGACGTGATACTCATCCGCGTAGAAGTATGAACGAGCGCCTTTCCCTGGCCCAGCTTAAGTAGTCATGCAAAAGAAATTCGGTATTTCGTTCCGACTTGTGCGAGAATATCGGTGATGCTCCGGCAGAGCGTCTCGAAGTTTCGGTAAGCCTCGCAGTCCAGCCAGCGGTACTTTGTCTGCCGCCACAGGGTCTCGATCAAATTCAGATGTGGGCAGTACGGCGGCAAAAACAACAGGCGCAGGCCCTTTTGCTTCCATTCCTTGAGTTTGGCCTGCACTAACTTCGAGCGATGTACTGAAGCGTTGTCCAGAACCAGAACCGTCGGCCCCGAAAGCTGCGGCAGCAGCGCTTCGATGCTTTCAATCACAAACTGCGCCGTCATCGTCTCCTGCGCCTCAAAGAAGTACAGGCAATTCTTTCGGGACAAAAAGCCCAGCACGTTACAAAAAGCCCAGCACGTTGAGGCGGCGCGAGTGGGTTTTGGCCAGCAGACCCACGGTTTTGCCCTTCGGCTGCCACAGGTACGGCACCACGGGCGATAAACAAAAGCCGCTTTCGTCGCCATAAAATCAGTGCATTTGCCGGCATCTTCGAGGCGGTGCAGATGGGCAAGCACCTTCTGGACGCGCTGCTTCCTTTTGGGACAAGCGGCTTTTCCGGCACCCGCCTCGCCCGACGAAAAGTGAACCCCAGTCGTTTAAGGCAGCGCTTTACAGTGTCCCAGGAGACTTGTTTGTCTTTTTTTAAGCTCAGCTTGCAGCAAGGCCTTCATGTTTGGCGACGGGTTCTCAATTAAAATGTCGCGCAGAACGGCTTCGAGGCTGCCGTCAATCTTGCGGAAGCGACCAGACTTCGGGGCATCCGCGAGGCCGGCAAGCCTACGCTCTTGCCAGAGGTTCAGCCAGCCGCTTACGGTATCGCGGTCTGCGCTGAAGATGTCGGCGAGTTGCTCGAGCGTAAAGCCTTTGGCGGACAGCAAAACCGCATGAGCGCGTTGCCGCTAGCGGTGCGTTTTGGCCGTGTGATGCACGGCTTCCAGGGAGACTTGATCGGCTTCGGTGAGCGCAGGAATGAACTTCATTCCACCATTAGAGTTGTCGCGCGGTAACAAAGTCTTCGATTTTGACGTAGATTCAGCCTATGATTAGCTATGAAAACCTGTCCACCCGTCCTGCGGCTTTCGCCAGTCTCTGCGGCCACAGCCTCGAAGACTTCGAGGCACTGTACCAGGACTTTGCCGCAGGCTATGCGCTCGACCGGCAGCAGTCACTGACGCGCTCCGGCAAGCCGCGCCAACGCGCCGCTGGCGGCGGCACCCAGTTCTCGCACGACGGGCGCACCCGCCTCCTTATGGCACTCGTCTGGCTGCGGGTCTACCCGACCTATGAAGTGCTGAGCTTTTTGTTCTCGCTGCACAAGTCAAACGCCCAGCGCGGTGCCCTCGACGTGCTGGCGACTCTAGAAGCGCACACCGTTTTTGTCTGCGAACGCCCCGCCAAAGAGCGACAGAAACTGCGCTCTGTGCAGGCGGTCATGGACGCTTTCCCCGAGGTGCGCCTCGTCATCGACGCCAAAGAGCAGCGTGTCCACCGTCCCGGCGGCAATGACGCCCAGGGCAATAGCCTCCAAAAGCCCTTCTACTCGGGCAAAAAGAAGACGCACACGCTCAAAACCCAGGTAGCAGTGGCCCCCGACGGCAGTTTCCAGGCGGTGGGCAAAAGTGCTCCCGGCTCCGTCCATGACCTGACGCTTCTGCGCCAGAGCGATCTGTTGCACCGGCTGGAGAGGACCGAGGCAGTGATGATGGACAAAGGCTATGACGGCATCCAGACTGTTGATCCGAAGAACCCGGACAAGAACGGGCCACCGCATCCGTGTTATTTGCCCCATAAAGCGCGGCGAGGGCAGCCGCTGACCGAGGAGCAAAAGGCGTTCAACGCACACCTGTCGCGCTACCGGATCGTGGTCGAGCATAGCCTGGCGCAGATGAACCAGTTTCAGGTACTGGCTCAGGTGTACCGCCATGATCGCGTCTGGCACAGCGCTTTGACGCGGATCGTGGCAGGTTTGGTGAACCGACGGGTTGCAAACAGGCCACTAAAGACGTACGCGAAGACTAGCTTGACAGCGGGTGTAGCAGCGTAGCTTGAGAATGAAAAACAGTCGGACATGCACCAGCTACTATTACGCAACAACTCTATTCTACCCGAAGGCAAAATACCTGATTATCTTTGCACGATTACTTAGGCCACTACCAAAATCCTGTCACATGACAGGATTTTTTGTTGCTCAAAAGACATGTCTGTAGTGAGGTCGCCAGTGTTTGCCAGAGACGTAACAATTATGGCTCGTACAGTGAGTCTTCTCCCCCACCCTGATTCAGGCAACGCAAGTCGCCGCAAAACTCAAAGTGAACGAGTTATTAGGAAATAACACGCCATTTGGTCAATCGTATCTTGTGATGGAAAAGCCCGTCAACAAAGCAGCGCAACCAGTTGTGGCTGCGCGTCAAGTTTGGAGAGATGAGATGAAATTCACGCAGAAACCGCAGACTAAGCAGAACGCAGCCTGGCGTGCGTTCTGGATCAAGATATACGAACTGGACGTCCTCAAGTCGGGCTCCCGGGTAGAGAAGGGGGTAGACAATCGCTCTGAGTTGCCAATTACGCTCGATAGACCAGCTGGCTTGGTACCAATTTCCAAAGAACAGGAGAAACATTAAGCCATACTGAATAAAATTGAGGACCGGAGGGTTCACCGCGTCACTTCCTCGCAGAAGCAAATCGATTCTCTAGGACATGATGATGCCGATCGTATCTGGAAGCGAGGCAAAATATTGGGGTCGTATATCCAAAGGGGGGAGCAAAAAAGTATATAATTTTACCTAGATATTTCATTTTCATCTTAAACCACCTCTGCGAAGCCCAACGGGAAGCACTGCGCCGACGACTCTAAACAGATCTAACTATAACGGCGGAAGAAGAGAATCAACGAATCTATTTACTATGCAGCCGCTCATGGTCGATACCAGCTTCGATTGTGATGTCAATGTCAGGGCTTTGACGCGCTTTTCGGCGTCTTCAATTGGATGCTGAATTCCGTTGAGGCAAGCTCGGATTTGTTTTGGAGCCAGGGGTCGCGCTGTGTTCTGGCCGAAATAAGAATTGGGCAAGTTACGCCGGAGGCGACCAAAACTTTTCCGATTGCATCCGCATTTGCCTGGGCGCTGAGCACGTTCCATTCTGCCGGATAACTTACCGTCATGCGCACCCGCTCGACGAGCGGGGCGCACTTCGGCGTTTTTAAAACCGCCGCCATACCCTGCATCGCTTCGATACCACGTGGGCTCAAGTGAGCATTCGCGAACAACGTGGCGTTGGGAAAGCGGTAATTCAAAACAGGGCCATTCCGAACGACCTTACGATAGTAGGAGGAAAGGTGCGGAACTTCCTGGGCAGCAACACGGAAATTTGTTTCGTCCGATGCATAAATCGCTTCCGTCACGCGGGCCGTGACCAGGAAGTAAACAATTATGATCATCATCAAGCTCAGCGCAAAATCCGCAACGACTACATAGGGATTAAGTACGGCTGATTTTGCGCGGCGGCGTAAAGCTAGTGAAGAGTTCATCGCCCTTGTCCGTTTCCATTTCCATTTCCATTGGTCTGGCCAATCCATGACCGCCAGAACGGCTGCTCCATATGAACACGCAGCAGGCGCAGTTCCTGAAGTGTGGCGCGGGATGTCTCCTGAGCGGCAATTTGCTGCTGCATTATGATTTTCTCCAAATCCTGATGGTTATTACTCGCCGTCAGTGCCTGCACCGCACTGATGAGTGCCTGAATTTGCGTATTCGTCTCCTGCGACTTGACCCCAACACCAGACAAGTTTTCCTCTAATCGCTCAAACAACTGCTTCAGTCCACCATCTAATTTCTCCAGCTTCTGTGAGACTTCGGAAAGTGACTTGCCGAGGATTTTACCGTTCGGGAGTGTTAGCATCTCCGGATTGATCTGACGCATCAGGGTATCGAGTATTTGAGCCGATTCCTTCGCCTGCGTCGCGTGCCCGGCGATTTGCTGCGAGAACTCCGCGGCGGATGCAGTCAAAATACTTCGGGTCTCTTCCGCCATTCCCGTAACGACTATTTTCTCTTGCGACACTGCAGCCGTCATCCGGTGAAGGCTGTCCACGACGGAGGCAGTCTCCTGCCGCAAAGTTTCTCGGGCTTCGTTGTTTCCCAAAACGACTTCCTTAATCGCAAGGCCATTCGCAACAAGACCGTCTGCAGCGAGCTGAAGTGGGTCAAGAACAGCCCGGCTGAGACTGGCAAGCTGCTTGGCACTCTCACGTAGGTAATCTTCCAGTTGCCGCCGCTCCGCTTCCAGCTCGGCGCGGTACTGCACCACATTTTGCGTGCTTTCGCTCAAGGTCGCTGCCGTCCCGCGCATCTCATCCAGGCTTTTTTGCAGCGCCGAAGTCGCCTCGGAAAGACGTCCCTGCAACTCCTGAGCGGCGGACCGGACCGCTGTGCCAAGCGTTTCCGCGAAGAATGACCGGCTTTCTTCAATCGTTCGGCCAAAGTCCGTGAGAAACTGTTGGCTGCTCTCCAGAACGCCGGTCATTCTATGCAGTTGCACCTCCTCTGAAGCGGGAAGAATCAAGGGCATTAGATCCATGGTGACCGTTTCTTCTAGAGAAACCATCAAATCGCCCTGTGAACGCTCTGCATAGGTTAAGGCCCAAGCAAGAAGGACGCTGGTTGCAATGCCAAGTAGGGAGCAGGAAAACGCCGATCGCATCGGCTCCAGTGCCTTCAGGAGCGCAGTCGGATCGGAAGCGGCTCCTGCCAAAGCCCCATTAAGTTGACCAATGATACCGCGGAGGCCTAGTATCGTTCCTGCTAGGCCCATGAGTACTAAGATAGACGTTAAATATCGTGGCATATCAACGTGAAGGAGCTGACGAGTTTCTTCAATCGCACCAAGTGCCTCATACCCGCCCCGCCCAGCGTTCCGCAGGCGCCAAAGTGCATGCAGCCGTTTTCCGATCAGTGAAACAGGCTGAGCTGTGGGGTCGATGCCGACAAGGTTGGTTCGACGGAGGAGCCCTTCGAGTGTCTGCACCTTATCCTGCGCTGCATCCTCTTCTTTGCCGGGTTCAAACCGTGCCAGCGCCTGCCGCACATGTTCCAAGGCCTTACGCTCACGCTGTATATTAGACCAGAGCAGAAACGTACGGCATAAGCCCCACCCAAAAACAAGGAGGATCAGAATATTGACAAATTTTCCTTCAGGAGTAGCCGGAAAAAGAAATTCAGTGAAGCCGGATTGCATATTTGGTACTCTCGATTTGATTCGATCTAATCGGATGCGAACGGGTTGATAGTGCTGGGAGCAGCGTTTCCGCTGGTAACGGTGCTCGCAGGATAATTTTGTGTCCTAGGCTGGTGCTTTATGTTGGTCGCACGTGGTATCCAGTCCGGAAGATATGTCGACGAGGCATGACTGTAATGTATGCTGCAAACCGGGCAGCACCAGTTTTGCGCTGCCGCCGCGTCTTCCGTCGCACCGAGGAAGCCGTTGCAGACTTTATCAATATTGATGCAGTAGTATCCCTCGCCGGCGGCGGATATCTTGGCGACCGTCGTTTCACCTACGCGATACTGCAGTACCTTTAGCATATCATCCCCGGGACCGAAATTGCCCCGAAGAATATTCTGCAGCTCAGTGTCATTCATACAATAATCATCAATCAGCACGTCGACATCGGCCTTATTCCACTCACGCAGACCGGCCCCCGCGGTCGGTAGGCGCTGTTCCAGCAACTTTAGAAATCCTGCGGCCCCCTGATTACTCGGGCTGCGAACGCCGGCAATTCGCACTACCAGGTGATTTTCCAGGCTTTCCAATCCCAACCCCTGTGTGTCTTTATTGTTTAATGCCCACTGACGTACGGCTTCCTCGAGGGAGTTCGGCAGTTTCCGCTCTAACACGCCGCCAAACCCCTGTGCCGGATAGTTTTCTATCACCAGTGCCTGCGCCCGCACCGTGATATGCCCCAGCACGATACTGATTGCCAGTATCTGCCGCAGTCTTGCCAGACGGGCACGCTCATCCGGGGAGATGGGCAGCCAACCCCCGGGATTATTTCGCGATTCCAAAGTCCACCCATGAAATACCGCATCCTCTAGGCTTTCGCCACCGCCATTCACTTTGACGATGCCAGACAACGCCTCTAATGGCAGTCCGTAGAACTCGTTCATGACAGTCGCACGGTATTTGGAGTTGGATGGTTTCTTGGTAATGTCGTTGCCAAATAAATTTCCGAAACGGACGGCAGCCGGCTGGGCAGTGCCTGCGTTTGGATAGGAGGCTAAATGATTTTGATCGGCCGGTTTCCCCAGCAGTCTGAGCACTTTTGCGGTATCGAATGGAATAAACGGTTCCGCTGCTTTCTTTAGTTTCCCCACCAGATCGTTGGGATTTTGCTCAGCTGCCCAGCGCTTCAGAACGTCATCAGCCAGGATAGCTGTAAACTGAGTGCGTGCCTTATTCAACAGAAGCTGGGCCGTTTTTTCGGGAAGTGCAGTTTCGCCGATGACTTCCGGGTCTCCGCTCGCCAGGGCGTCATCGTAAAAAACCGGTGTGGCTGCGATCATAGATGAGGCGAGCTCGTTCCAGAATACCAGCAAATTGGAGGCAGCTCTCTCCTGTGCGGCGGCGAATGCCTGATCGTCACTTTGCGGAGCTAGCTCCTCTCTGTATTCGAGGTCGGCCTGACCGGAACGCATCAGCATTTCACCGCTGAGGTTTGGTGGTATTTCAAGAATACTTTTCTGGCGACCGCAGAATGCCGCATATGCCCCTGCGCTTCCCGTCAGCCGCGCCAGGCGGCGGCGGAGAACTTTAAGACGCTTCGCCGCGCTGTCTAGAACGCCGTCACTTGCAATGCCTTGGGCACTGCGTCTCGACACGAGGATGGAAGCCACGGAGTCGCGCAGGCGCTGCTCGATGTACAGATTAAGCTGCGGGCGTGTTGCGTCCACGACATCGCTCGCGGCACGGTTATAAAGGCCGAGAATCGAGACTGTCCAGCTGCCGCGCAGCGCATGAAGTTGATCGGGGGTTCCTCGGAGAATTGTCTCCGTGCTTCCGGTGGCAGGCGTCAGGCTTGTCTGTATCTCCGACAGGCGTGTCAGGGCCGCATCTACAACCTGGCGGCAGACATCAGGACCGGTGTCCCAGTGCATGAGGGAACGCTCGACCCAGGCCTCGACACGGCCAGCCAGATCGTCCGTTATCTGTGGCTGAGCGGCACTCAGATTTTTAGGGATGACATTTGCCGGCAAGCCTGGGTCTGGGCTGCTGCCCAGTGCATCACCAAAAGCCAGACCCAGCTGATCGAGTTCTTTCGCCCAGCCGGACGGCTCACGCTTCAATGTTTCCAGCGCAGCGTCCGCTTTCTTTTTCAGCTGCTCACGCAGATCAGCGCCTTCCCCGCCGGCATGGCGCAGGGCATCATTATAAATCTGATCCCAGAATACGCCCATCTTGGCCAGGGCTGAATTGATCTGTGGATCAGTGATTTCGCGACGCGCCCAGGTAGCGAGGGTATATTCCTGCAGCCGGTAGGCGCAGTAATCTAGGATGCGCGGACCGGGGTGCTCTAGAGTGCCAACGCCAAGTGTGCCGAACATCGTATGGGTAATAGAGCCTTCCTTTGCGCCGCCGTCCCTGTACTGGGTATCCACGTCAACGCCAGTCGCGAAGGGATCGGTATCACTAGATGAAAAAGACAGAAGGAAGAGACGCTCGGCGAGGGCCGCATGCAGTTCCTTCGGACTCTCCTTGGTAGCCGCGCGGGGCCAGGAAAGCAGCGCGATCTCGTAAGGCTTCCCCCGCTTCCGAATTTCTTTGTCCTGCGTAGGATATTTAGCGACATATTCGATATCGCCGATCTGGCTAAAGTGATGCAGCTCCCGGAGCGCGGCGTAGGAATTGGCTTTAAGCCGCTCCGCTGTGCTCTTGACGGGACTGGGAAGTTTCGGGTGAGGCAGTGTGAAAAGGGAGATCACATGAGCATCACTCCCACATTTATCTCCCAAGTAGTAGCCCATATCCACGCAAAGGCCGCTGGCGGTCCCCCCGCAAAGGGTGCCGACCACGATGATGACGACTGATTTGTTGCCATTGATGCCGCCCATGTTGTTATCCGCTTGGAACTGGATAGGCGGTTCGTGACCACCCTGAAGAGGACCGCGCTTTTCGGCTGCTTCCAGAGCCGACAGGTTCACCAAGCGGCTGACCGCCGTCGGGAGATTTTGTTCGATTACCGCGAAATTGCTGGGGTGAAAAAATGCCAGTCGGCCTGCCATGCGGATGTTACCCACTCCGGCACTGACATCGTCAATATGACGCAGCGTTTCCGTATCCCAGTACCGGCTGAAGTGGAGAACACTTTCGAGGCTAGTCGGGTCCGCCAGCATCGCCTGGTACTCGTTCTTGGAAATCGTCAGCGGCATCAGCTTGCCGCGCTGACTCATCAGCCCACTTTTGGCAGCATCGGTTTCAAAGCATTGGAACTGCACCCAGGGCACTTGGTCCAGGCTGCCAAACTCATCCTCCAGCCTTTTGGCGAGAAGGTCACAGACTTCGGTCCCGGTGCTTCCGAGACCGACGACGAAGATTTTTCGGACTTGCTGCGGTTGAACGGCGGCCATAAAACACTCCTTGAAACCCGAGGGTTCACATTCATTTCACATTCAGTTTGTAGTGGATCAGCAGGCTCAGCGACTGTGCGCCGGTCGGGTGACGATCAGGATTAAAGTCAACAGCAGGAACGGGAACGACAATAATATCCAGGCCGTCCAGTTCCAAGAGATGAAAAACGCAAGTGGGAACGGTACGAGGCCGCAAATGAGTAAAGCCCAGAACAGGCTCCAATGCGCCGCGCCGTGAGCGCTCTGCGGCTGAAGATTACGGTACATTAGCTGGGCAAGGCCATAACTCAGGATGCAGAAAGCAAGCAGGAACCCAGCAATCCAGGCTAAGTAACGTAGGCTGAGAAACACCGCCAGAGCCAAGATATACCACTGAGCCTCGCGCACTGCTGCTGCTTTTTTGCTTACCGGGACGAGTGGTTTGGTCGTCCCGGAAGACGTACCGGTCCCACTCGAGTTCGAGCCATCTGAGAAACGATTTGCGGAGGGCTTCATTGTGTTCTGCGCCTGTACCTGCAAACTAAACATAGATAGACAGAGCAGAGCGGAAATCAGGGAAATCAAAAAAAACTTCATGAGAGTGTCACCTCCAGGGAGACGGAAAAAGGGACAGGTGGGAGGCCGGCCTGCGGGATACTCTTGCCTTCGATCTTGACGATTTGGAGCGGGCCTTTGCGCAGAACGTAACCGGACTGACCAGACTGACCACCATCGGCGGTAATTAAATGCTCACTGCGAACTGCTGGCCCGGATGCCCCCTGAACAATCTCGGCCAGCACTACTGGCGGGGCACTGCTGACTTGAAGCGCGCGTTTCCCATTTTCCACCGGCAAACCGCCGCCCACAATACGGCAGATCTCTTCGCCTACTCGCCACGGGCCGTAAAAGTCCTGGGAACCGCTGCCGATACCCAGCGTGATTTTACTGATGCTCGAAGCCGGCAGCAGCAGAAAAATGACACCCAGAATGAGCAGAAGAAAACCGATGCCGACTAGCGGCTTGTTTGTATGCGGTGCCTCTTCTGCTACTTGCTCCTGCCCGGCCGGTATTGCTGCAGCCCCAGGGATCAGCTGAGGGGAATTGGAAGTCGTTTTCGCCAGGCAGACGTGACGATCAAGATCAAGCCTCTCGCTGGTAAAATGTGTCGGCAATACGAATGTAAGATAGACAGTACGCGTCAGATCACCAGATTTTTGATGATACGTGATCTTGAACGGAGGCATCCGCTTCAGACCATACTGCTGTAATACAGTGGAGTTGAGATCGGCGAACTTTGGCGGCACCTTGTCCGTCGAGGCAGACTGGCTGGCATCCCAAGGAGAGATCAGAACCAAGACGGTGTTGTGGTTTTCCTGAGGGTGTAGATTAGGCAGAGAATTAAGAATAGCCTCATTGTAATCACTCCCTCCTTCGCCCGGCTTCAGCTGCCCCCAGAGCGTCGCAATCTGCGGACCAGACTGCGAACTAAAAGGCAAATTCCAGACAGCTGGCCCAAGCTTCTTCTCGAAACCAAACATCGAGATCGTGTCCCCGGGGACCAGCAAGTGGCTTAGAAATTGCTGGCCAATCTCCGACATCGCCCTCTGCGCGACCGGATCCTGCCCAAATCCCCCGGTGGCAAATCCCAGCGCAAGATGCACGGAGCGCTGGTTTAGATCGGCATCAGATGCTGTCACATCCCGGTCCAGTTCCCCGACGGCCGTATCCGGCGCAAAGTTATCTAGCAACTCGCTCGTCGGTGTGACCGGAACCTCGGCGGACACGCTCGGCGTAGGCTCGGGAGGGGGAGGCGATGCCTGCCACAGCGGAGAGAGACCTGTAAGAATCAATATCGTACCAAGGAGCAAGCTAAGGACACCGAGAATCCGACTAATCGGTTTTTTCATAGAGACTAACTCAACCTCAACCCGGAAAACCGGAACTCGAATAAGAAATCATGATACAAGATGATAGAGCACGACCTCGGCGCTAGCACTGCTTCCACAACAAACGCCAAGCCAGGAATCACAACAGATCAAGCGTTGAAAATCGTTCGACGCTATTCCAGCGCTGAGAACCGCTGCGAATGACCCGGTCTGCTCGAATGGCGGCTTACTGTACCAACCACGCAGGCTTAGCCCGCCGTTTCCTTTCAGCAGGGCAATTACGGCATCCTCACCACCGGGCCCAGAAAGCGTGCAAAGGTGCAGTACGCTCTCTGGGACGCCAGGCATAGAGCGCGGCGCAGAAGTTGGAGACTGTCTATCTAAGCTGGCCAAATGCATATTGTTTGTTGTTCCGTCCATGCATCCTAGCCAAATCCGGGACCCATCAAGGGCAAAGGCAAGCGGCGGACGCTGCACAGGCGCAAGTGCCCAAGAATGACCCGTACTCACCACAATAGACTGTCCAGGAATATCGGCACGTGCGACCGGCAGAACGAAAAGAGTCTCACCGTCCAGCATCAGCGTAGTGAATGCTCCTGGCATTGTTCCTAAGGGGCTGGGCGCACCGCCATCCCACGGAAAACGCCAGGCGCGTCCCTGATCATCGGTCAGGTAAGCTGCCATATCGTCAGCTACGGGTAGGCTCCAACCTGTATACTCCCGGCGTTCCTGGAAATCGGTTGGCGGCGCAAGAGGATCTCCGGCCAGGCTACAGCGATGGACTCGTGTCCTCAGGGCTGTGCTCTCAACCAAAAGCCAGCCGCTCTCATGTACTATCTGCGCAACGAAGTTGCCCGGCAAAGTACGCTCTGTGGCCGTCTCGCTACGGATCACTGCGCCCTCGGTCGTTAAGAGATACAGCCTGTCTCCAAAAATCGCAATTGGGTCTGTTGCCTCCGAGTGCGGGCGGCCGCTGAAAACGGCAGCCTGGGCCGCGAGCGGGCTGATAAAGGTTCCGGGCAATGATACACTTTGGAGGCCGCCGGGGTCGGCGCAGAAAAGCCAGAGACGGCTCGTCCCAACGGCTGCTCCCCGGATTTTGGCGGGGATTTGGACCCGCGTAAAACGAGGATTTGCAAGAAATCGCCCTCCCTCCGGCAGAACGCCGGGGATTTTGTAATGGCCGGTACGCCCACTTCCGCCGCCAAGCTGACTGCTGCCGGCACTCAGCGGTACAAGAGAGCCGCGCGGACAGCCAGGATTTTCGCAGTCAGCGTGCCCTGGCGTTGCCAGCCAGCCGCAGGTACGGCACTGCCACAGTGCGGAATCACAGCCAGGGCAGCGACGAGTTGGGAGAACATCCACCGCATGTGTTACTATGGCACGGTCACAGCTCGGGCAGTGGTGACGCAGAGATTCTCCGCACCGCGTACAAAACTTCGCATTGGCTTCACGGGCTTGTATGTTATCGTTCGGGCAGAAAATCATCATGTAGGTACCTGTGACTCTTCTTTAGTTGTAAGACGAACCCGCGGGAGTACCGGTCTATTTGGGCTCCCGTTAGACGGCAATTCAATACCGATACGCAGCACTTCCGCGACGATGCCTCCAGGGACAGGGGAAACCGACTCGTACATGGGTTTGCTGGTCTCGCCTATCTCCGGCACAATGGTGCGCGGGCTATTTTCAGGAAAAACCATCGCAAGTATCTCGTCTAATGCCGGTGCATGCATCTTCTGCGCACATAAAGTCGTCAGTGCGTCGGCCAAAATCTTCCAATCTGAAAGAGAAATTGCTGCGCTGTTTGTTCCTCGGTAGGCATCGAAGAGTTGTTGCGCCGTGTGGGCATCTTCAATCGGCACTTCGGCAGGCTTGACCTGATCGATCGGATCTGTTGCCACAGTCTCAGGCAGCGGTGCCACAGTCTCAGGCAGCGGTGTCACAGTCTCAGGCAGCGGTGTCACAGTCTCAGGCAGCGGTGTCACAGTCTCAGGCAGCGGTGCAACAGTTTCAGGCAGCGGTGCAACAGGGATTGGGGCTATAGGGACTGCTTTGGGCTGTACATGAGAGTACAATCGCACCTGTGCCTTTCGAATGACTCGCTCCAGGCCGTTCTGGCTTTTTTGCACAAATCCATGCCGCAAGACTTCCACGACTTTGCCATTGAGATCTGCTCGGTCGGTACGCATCTCCGTTCCCAAAGTGGATTCATGTCGAGTGCTATCGAAGGTTGTTTTTCGCACATCAACTACCATCATTTCCATACCATCTTTACGCAATACTGCGGCGCTCTGCTGGCGTGTCCGCTCCATAGCTCCCAGCAAAGCAATCCGGGTATTCATCTGTGCTTCTGAGAGATTCAGGTCAGCAAGCGGCACAGATAAAGGGAGAAAAATATTCTGTGCCAGCGAGGTCAAGAAATAGTCCCCGTCGCGGCTTCCTGAAACTATCTTCTGGAATACAGACTGTAGTTGCCTAGCACTCTCGATCAGCGTATCCCCTGGTTCTAGCATCTGGGTTAGCAGGCTAGATAACGGGGGCGTTTGGGGATCGGGTTGCGCTTCCAGCTGACGTTTCAAATTCTGAACCGTATTCAGAATGGACGTGTTGGACTGGGCGACCGCGACAAGTTGGTTTGTCAAATCCCTTGTAATATTAGATAGGCCGTTGGTATCACGCGACTTCATTGCGGCGAGCAATATTGTTTTGATCTGGTCGACTGGGAGATTGGTTAGATTATTGTATGCAGAAGGAGGCGGTGACTGCGAACTGCCCCCGGTGCTTATGATCTGGTTTTTTATGTCTTGCGTGAACCGTTCTAGGTCAGTACCGAACGACTTCGTCAGACGAGTTTCAGCCATAGTTGTAACCGGGATCTGATCTACTAGCCTCTTCAATGCTCCCGATGCATTTTGGCTGATTTGTATTATGCGCTCCAGCCCTTGCTTGGACTCAAGCCAGGTAAGAACCGCGAAGATTAACGCACCAGTAGATGCCAGGGCCGCGAATCCTATTCCAATATTTGGAAGCAGAGGCAGCAGGCCTCTTTTCTGTTCCTTCAGAGGCTGGTCCACGGAGGCGGCCGGGGCGGGGCCGCTTGGCTTTTTTATCGGTTTAGTTGTGTCAGTTACTGACGCAACGCTGACCTGAGGGGCATCATTTTGAGCGTAAACGAAAGGCGGGAACAAAGTCACTGAGAGTAGCCAAATTAGGAGCAAGCCATGGAGAATTGTGCCGGTTCGCCATATCATAGTGTCACCTCCCAAAGAATCTGCGCTGCACCGCCAGTGGGTGACACTGACAGACGGAAGGTGCGGCCTTCCGAAACGGACGTTTGAACCCGAATATCCCCGCTTGCAGGTGAGCGCATTTCGCTACGTGCGATTTCAATTTCTCGGCCTCCCTGTTCGGTCATCAACGTCAAGCGCAGCGTCTCCTCAGCAGGTATATAACGCTGGCTGAAGGTCGAACAGGCTGAAAGAGGCTGAAACGCACTTAGTACCTTCTTCTTCTTAGCTTCAGTCCCTATTTGAACGAGCAGCGTCAATGCCATGGGCAGCATCCGCTCCATTCGCGCATCATAGGTCCAAACGGCCCCATTGACTATGGCTGTCATACGCTCCTTTTTAGGTGTCTCCACCGTTTCTAGGCCTGTCCATTTGCGAAGTTCTCTGAGGTAAGCTGGGGTGAGTGTTGTACCACCTATCGGAATCACGAAATCGCAGCCCCCTGCTTCTGCAAGTATTTGCTGTAGATGGGAACCGACATTTGGATCTTTCCACTGCTCCTCGACCACCGGGGCGACATCCTTGGAATATTCAAAGATAGGATCACACCCTGCCATAGCTTCTTCTTCTCGAGAACGGAAATATTTGGAAAGTTCAGGAACTCCTTCATCCTCTTCCGACAAATCAATGGCATGGTGCTCAAAGTCGGACAGCTCTTCCTTAAGTTTGCAGATACCGTTCAGAAAGCGTTCCACGCGTATCGGCAACAGAGTAATTTCAGCAAGATCAGGGTAAAGAGTGGTCCAGGCCTGAGCTAAGAAGTGCGGCTGGTCACTTCCATTGGGAAGAGACCGGTAGCCGATTTCCATATCAATCGCATGACCGCCGATTTCACTATCATCTGGGCGTACCCGGCCTCTCATACCATCTGCCGGCTCCGGATACCGCAATTCTTGAAACAATGCCACAGCATGGCCGGGAGACTTTGTCAGCGCCCCTCCCTTTCGCTCCACGAACTTCCAGCAGCCTGTGTCGTCGATCTTCAGGGTGCCGACGCACACATCCGTTGTGCCGCCTCCGGCATCTACAACACACAATCGCGTGCCTGGCCCGATCCCGCTCGGAAAGCCCGCCATTCCCGCATAGGTCGGCAGGACATGGGCGATCTGCTGGGCAGCAGCCCGAGGCTCGGTAATTGTCCACACCAGATCGGTGTCATCTGGGAAGCCCGCCTGCTCTGCAGCCCGACGCATCCGATCCTCCTGGCGGGCATACTTCACGCCCTCCCCACCAGAATCCAGTACTGGCAAAGTAAAGACATAGAGAATATTGTTTTCGTCTTTGATACCCTCTTTGTCTAGATACTCATGGATCATCCGACGAAGCTCCGTGAGGTACAAGCGAAGAAGATTGGCAACGCTCCAAAGTGGCCCGTGGCTGATGTACGGCTCCAGTTCCAGGCGGACCAATGTCTTAATGCCGCTGACGAAGAAAGCATCCTCCGGCTTAGTCGGATCCTCCCAAGCAAGCAATGCCGCCTGTCCAATCAGTGCACTTTTTGGATAAGTGGGGTTGATAAAAAGTGCGGAGGGAAAACGGTCTTCGCCGATAGAGGCTGGTATAACATCGGGACTAGAGACTGTACGCAAGCGTAGGGAGGTATTGCTGGTTCCGAAGTCAATCCCTACGACGTAGTCCGGCTTGAAGACTGCGCTATTGGGTGGAAGTAAGGGCTGCAAATCCACAGAGAATTTCTGCGTGCCGCAGATGACTTCCAGCGTTCGTTCCAGGCCGATTGGAGCCGTCTGCATGACCCAGACCGCCGCATCGCTGCGGCCCTCGATGCTGAGGCTGAGAACGCGTTCACCCTGCAGATCGAGGGTCCGGCTGAGTCGGAAAGAGGAGGGAGCCTGAATTGTCGCTACCGCCGTTTCATCCCCGTGGTTGAACAGGTGTAAACACTGCGAAGGTGCAGCATCCGCAAACAACAAGGTTAGAGCAGGGACATATAGGGTCGCGGCCAGCTTCCGGGAAACCGTCACGGGCACTCGAACTTCCCGCTCCTCATCTTTGATCCACCAAGATCGGCGTGCGGCGTCGCGTGTCCAGATTGTGGCCACGGCAGTAACCTGTGGCGGCGCGTCTGGCACCAGACGGAGGCGAATTGATTGGTTGTTTCCACCCAAAATCTCGCCGCTCGGCATACCAATCACTTCAATATGGGGTGTCGAGACCTCGATACGGTATGGCAGGGTACCAGGGCCATGATTCTGCAATGGCAAGTTCCATTCAGTCTCAGACGGAGATAGATTAATCACCTGGGGCGCTAAATCCGCCAGACGTCCGCTGCGCCGCCCGCAAGACGAACAAAACTGGTCGCCATCAGTGAGCAGGAGACCACAACAATTCAAACTAATCACAATTCTTCCCTTGCCCGAAAATATTTCATCTGAGCTTATAGCATTTGTGAGGCTTGTCTTGGTAGGGAGACTGAATATACCGGCATTGAGGAGAAAACTCACCCGTGCAGAATCCACAGTCTCGCTTTAACCCAAAAGAAGCGAGCCAAGCATACGATATGCCATTGAGATGGGTACTGCACAGCAATGCTAGGCGACAAAGGTGGGGAGGAGCACTGCTAATGATAGTATAACACATAAGTATGAATTTATGCAAACTGGCATTTACTTCTCTAAAAGATCAGTTAGAAAACTGTATCAACGATTTTTTGAATGCCAAATATTGCGGGCGACAGGCTCTTAAATCCGCCGAGTTTCGATAGCGTATTCCGAAAATGAGGCGGGTGTTCTCCGGCGTCGCTACATCTACCCAGGAACGCTCATAGCTTTTGTCGCTGGCACGAACAGTGACCCAGTGCGCCTTCGAATAACCCAGCTTCTGCGGCTTCTCTTCAGTACGATCATCGACCAGAACCTCACGCTGTGCATCTCGCTGGTAATCCTGAGCGTCCCCGTTCCACTGCGGTGAAAATACATAGAACTGCACATGGCTATCCGATGAAGTAAAAAATGCACTGTCATATCCGTTGGTACGGGTCCTACTGCGCTGCGATGGGACGGCATGAAACGATGCCGGATACCGAATAGAAAACCACGCGCCCTGGAACCGGCGCGTCTGGTCCGGGTGATTTTGCCCTTCGGCAGATGCAACAGAAAAAACGGCAAGTACAACAAGGCCAATCAGCTTCAGTGATTTCACAGCGAACCTACGTTCAGTATGTGCAGCAAAGATTGGCAGCTTCAATACGATGCGGTCGCGAAGGCCAGCTGACCACCGTTTGAGGAGCAGACAAAGACGGAGCAACTGGCGATGTCTGCATCCGAACAGCCTGCGTCTTGAAGAGCCTGTATCAGCTCGGTTCTCAGTACTGTACAGCCCTGGTGAAGATCGGCAGACCCGAGCAGGGAAACAGCTGCCCCAGGGCGTTTCGGCGGCAGCACGATTTTCATCCCGTTTTCTTTTCCGCTCAAGGGCCAAACGAGGACCGTGCCAGGCTCAAGGCCGGATCGAATTTGCTCAATTCGTTGTGCCAGTGCCTGCTTTCTACTTGCCGCCGGGTCCGCAGACGTTAGCAGCGGGAGTGAAGCTTCGGAACCGGTCGCGGATGCCACGGGAGGTGAGTGAGGTCTGCCGAACGATGCCATGATTGAAACTAATAAAAGAAGGCCAAGAGCCGCAATTCCGACGGCGGCGGCAATCACTGGGAGGCTTATACCCAAGGTTCTTTGTGACTTCAAGGGTACCGCAGGCGAAAAAGGTAGGTTGGGCACGGACGGAACTGTTTGATCCAAAGACAGAGCGAGCGGAACTTCAGCCGCCTCAGGTGGAAGCATCCGAAATGCAGGGAAAGATTGAGCGTCTGCGTTCTTCTGGACTGGAATACTAATCCGGGGCAGCGGCTTGTCCATCATGCCCAAAGCCAGTGCCCAGGTCTCCACGGCCCAATGTACAGCCTCTGTCGTAATGGAGAGATCATACTGCAGGCTTTCAATTCTTACGATAAGCAACTATTCCGCACGACCTTTTTTTATCGCCTGGAAGTAAGCAAGGCTGCAGGCTGTCAGAGTTGTGATCAGCAGGTTAATATCCGACTTCTCAGTGGGGCATAAGTCGCGAAGAAAGTTGCGTACGCAGGAAGGCGGCTCGCAGACTCCAACTCCATACTCGCGCAAAATTCCGCTCAGGGTTCGCCGCAAGTCGTCTCTAGCCATGAACTCAAATCCTGAATTTTATCAACAATTTCATCAATATCCAAACCGAATTCGCTCATAAGCACGGATGGTCTTGAGGTTCGCTTTCTCCGTTTCAGTCAGATCAGACTCAGCAAAAGCCGGATTCTGGTGATACCAGGACATTTGACCAAAGAGACGCTGCAGAGATTTGCGCTGGAAAACATACCCATGTGCGGCATAAATGGCATTGTAAGAAATACTCAGAGCTGCCAAAGATCTCCCGTTCAGGTCCGAGTCCGTCACACGCAAATTTTGGAGAATTGAAAGTCTGAGTACGCGGTCACTAAGACCAGAGCCGGTCGGTGCAGTTTCCGCTAGTGGTTCTCGCCCTGATCCAAGACCGGCTGAAACCGGTGGCCCATAGCCGAACCGGGCGTGCTCGGCAGCGCGAATCGTTTCCACATTTCTCTGCTCCAGAGGACTGAGCATTGCGGTAGTAAAGGCTGGGTCCGGGTGATACCAGGGCTGAGCTTCGAAGTAACTCCTCACGGATTCCCGGTCGAAAGTGCAGCCATGGCGAGCAAATATTGTGTTGTGAGAAATGCTGAGTGAGCGTAGCGATTTGCCCTGTAGGTCTTCCGCTGAAAGCCGTTCGCTTTGCAGGCTATCTGCGCTGATAGGATCATCGCTCAGACCTGAACCCTCTGGTGCATACGCCGTCATCGTGTCTCGTGCGGAGGCCGAAGAACTGCTCATATGGAAATCACTGACAGGTGCACCTAGTGACTCCGCAGTGTCGGCAGCAGGCAGCGAGGAAGAGGAAGTGTTACTGTCGCTCGAAGGTGTGTCACTGGTAGTTACGCTGCCTGGGGTTTTACTCTCTACTGCGGAAAGGTTTCGACTTGTATCCTCCGGCACGGCCGCGACAGGCACAGAGGTGGCGGTCGGCTCCATCGCAGTGACGACAGCTGGTGCAGGTTGAACCGACGCAGACTTCATCTGGTACACCATAAAGGCCGCAAATAGGGCGATGGCAATCAGGACCAGCGGCCTGTAGCGGGACAGTAGTAGCCCTTTTGATGATGCAGCCTGTAAGGCAGACGAAGGCAACGATCGCGCGGGTTCTGAAACTGGGCT
>JANXMY010000191.1 GCA_025354405.1 Armatimonadota bacterium | reverse complement strand
TGCGGGGGGGCGCAATCATCCAAACTGGCACGCTGGAGGACCTGCTGCAGCGGCCCGCCGAAAAGTACGTCACGGATTTCATCCGCGCCCAGCGTTCGCCGCTGCCGCCGATGCCGGAGGCGCAGGGACTATGAGTAAGCTGTTGGCACTTGGCGTTCAGGAACCCACCCCGCAACAGGAACCCACCCTCCCGCCCCTGCTCACAGGGCCTCGGCAGCGGGTACAACGGGAGGGTCGGCGGGAAGTGGACAAAAGGTCTCTTTCGTTTGACGCAGGCTATTTCAAGAGAGCCAAACTGAGCGACTGTCACCCCGTCCACCTTCCCGTTTCGGGAGGGTCGCAGCTTGCTGCGGGGTGGGTTCCTGCTGCGGGGTGGGTTCCTGCTGCGGGGTGGGTTCTTCTCCTCCTCTTCTTCCCTACCCTTCTCCTGGCCCAGTCCCCGACTCTCACCGTCGGCTCCAAACGGTTTGCCGAGTCGCGGATTTTAGGCGAGATCGTCACCCAGGCCACCAACGCCACCGGGGAAGCCCACGCCGATCATAAGTCCGGACTGGGGAACACGGGGATCGTCTTCGCGGCCCTGCAAAGCGGCAGTATCGAAGTCTATCCTGAATACACCGGGACGATCACGCAGGAGCTTCTCAAGACCAAAGAAACATTGGACCTTCCCGCCATGAATGTCCGCCTGGCCCCTCTGGGGCTGGCGGCGGGAATTCCGCTGGGCTTTAACGATACCTACGCGCTCGCGATGCGCGAGGATCAGGCGCAGAAGCTGGGCATTCAGACCCTCTCAGATCTGGCCCGGCACCCGGAGCTGAAGCTTGGGCTGTCGCAGGAGTTTCTGAAGCGGGCGGACGGCTGGCCGGGCGTCAAAGCGGCTTACAACCTGCCGTTCGAATCGCCGCAGGGCCTCGATCACGGCCTGGCCTATGAGGCCATCGCAGGCGGGCAGATCGAGGTCACGGATATTTACTCCACCGACTCGAAAATCGCCAAGTACAAGCTGCGGGTGCTCACCGATGATAAACACTACTTTCCCGCCTACGATGCCGTGCTGCTATACCGCAAAGACGTTCCGACCCGCCTGCCCCGAACCTGGGCCGCGCTGCAAAAACTTTCGGGACGGATCACCGCGCCGCAGATGATCGCCTTAAACGCTCAGGTTGAGCTTCAGGGCCAGACTCCGCCCGTGGTCGCCGCTGCCTTTCTGTCGGGAAAGAAAGGCACCCTGGGGTCAACGAAAGCCCCAGGCTTCTGGGCGACACTTTTCGCGAAAGACTTCTGGCCGGAAACGCGTCAGCACCTGTTCCTGGTATTTGTTTCGCTCGCTCTCAGCATCCTGGTCGCCGTGCCCCTCGGCATCTGGGCCGCCCGAGTGCCCAGAGCAGCCCAGCCAATTCTCAGCATCACCGGCCTGATCCAGACCGTCCCGTCCCTGGCCTTGCTGGCGTTCCTAATTCCCCTGCTGCATCAGATCGGGCCGGTTCCAGCGATTATCGCCCTCTTTCTGTACTCGCTGCTGCCGATTGTCCGCAACACCTACACCGGCCTAACCGACATCTCGCCCTCCCTGCGTGAATCGGCACTCGCCCTCGGCCTGCCGCCGCTGGCCCGTCTGCGCCTGATCGAGCTGCCGCTGGCCGCCCGCGCCATCTTCGCCGGGATCAAAACCGCTGCCGTGATCAATGTCGGCACCGCCACTATCGCCGCCTTCATTGGAGCCGGCGGCTACGGCAACCGGATCAGCCAGGGCCTCGAAAACAACAACGATCTCCTGCTCCTCTCCGGCGCCATCCCCGCCGCCGCCCTGGCCCTGCTCGTGCAGTGGGGCTTTGACCTGCTGGATCGAGCCGTGGTGCCAAAGGGATTGCGGTGAGGGGGCGGGGGAAGATGTCCTAGGCCAATGAATTTCTCTAGATTTCTGCTACAATCAGCAGCCGAATAACGGGCTGAAGCAGTAGATTTTTTACGAAGAAATCCATTCTGCCCATCGCCAAAAGCCAATGACCAGAAAGGTTCGGAACCCACCCCGCAGCAAGCTGCGGGGTGGGTTCCCAAGTGTCGGGGTGGGTTCCCAAGGCGTGTTGCGAGGTGGCCTCCAAAAGCCCTTTCAGCACAACTATCAGCAGTCTTAATATTCACTCAGGAGACACATCATAGCCGGCTATTATATTAACATCAACGTGAAATCCCCCGACGCCGCCGCGGTGCGTACGGCGGCGATGGCGCTCTTCGCCGGCAAAGGCTTTTCGCTGCT